>CAZJJR010000009.1:1841-31813 GCA_964546365.1 uncultured bacterium
TGGATAGTTGGTTACCCAGATTGATGATTTTGGTTTCGATTTGAGTTTGTAGTTTGGGAATCGATTCGATTTCCGGGCGCGAGTTGAATTGTGCGCTTAAGCTGGATAGTTGGTTACCCAGATTGATGATTTTGGTTTCGATTTGAGTTTGTAGTTTAGGAATCGCTTCGATTTCCGGACGAGTATTAAATTCTTGAGTTAAATTTGTTAAATGACCTCGTAGATGAGCGATTTCTCCAGTAAAATAATGTTGTAATTTAGGAATAGATTCGATTTCCGGACGGGAATCAAACTGTTGAGTAAGGTTGGTTAGTTGTTCGCCTAGTTTGATAATTTTGGTTTCGATTTGAGTTTGTAATTTAGGAATAGATTCGATTTCTGGACGAGTATTAAATTGTTTTGTTAAATTAGTAAGTTCTCCCCACAAATTGGTAAGTTCTCCGGTAAACTGATTTTGTAGTTGGGGAATAGATTCGATTTCCGGACGGGTATTAAATTCTTGTGCGAGATGGAAAAGCCGATCGCCTAAATTGCTAACTTCTGCTGCTACCTTATTTTGTAAGAGCGCGATCGCACTATTTGTCTCTTCCCTTAATTTTGGCAGTGTTTCGAGTTCCGGTCGCTGGTTGAACTGTTCGGTTAAGCTAGATAATTGTCCGCCTAGAGAAGAAGTTTCTCCATCTAACTTATGAAATTGCGCGATCGCATGAGTGTTTCCTTCTTCTACCTGCGCTTGCAAACGGCGTCGATTCAGCAAATTTAACGATAATGCGATCGTCAAAGGAAATGCTGCTACGGCTGCTTGTCCCGAAACTAAAGCCGCCACAGTTCCTACACCAGAAGCAGCAACCGACACATATTCCGTTACGTTTAGCCAATTACGCTCTTTAGACATCATATTTAACCCTGTTTTTGGCTTTAGCATCCAGGATTGTATGGATCGCGTCAATACCTAGCTTTCTAACTTAAAAGTAAACCAAAGGTTTTACCTCTCTCTTTAGTTAATCTCCCTGGTTTTAATTAACCAAACTTAGCAAGGTTAGCATCAGCCAAGGGGAAAAACTAATTAGTAGCGTACCAAAATAACTTCACCCATCGAGTATATTGGTTTACCGCTTCGATCGAAAAATACCATATCAAGCAACTGACAGATTAAAAAATCGCCAGTTGCTTGTTAAACTAACCATTGACAACGGTTTCCGCACTAGCCAGTTGAGGCTGAGAAGGTTGCAGCGCCAGCTTTTCGGCGGCTTGCTTGACGAAAGACTGCCAAAAAGATATTCTCTGGTTTTGCTGAAAAACCTTTGACAGCGTTTCTCGCAAGCGATTGATATTTAAATTATTTTCGCCTTCACTAGAAACCGCATCTTGTTCTTGGAAATACTCGATCAAACTCAATCCGGCAATCCGAGTGAAATAAGCGCCACTCACTCCCTGTACCAGTCCGCCAGCTACAAAAGTAATTGCATTACTTTTGAGGACAGAAGTAATCGTTTGGGTAGACAGTTCGACTAAACCCAGTTTCAGCATTAAACTGCCCATTGTAGTCGCTAATGTTTTCGCTTGTTCTAGAGAAAACTTTTGTTGATAAATGCTACTCAAATCTACAATTAATTGCGCGTTAATCGCACCAGTCGCCACTAAATCTAATGCAGGTACGGGATTGGCGAAAGTCGTCGCCGCCGTAATCCATTGATATTGTTCGATTACGGGTAAAGCTCGATCGCGTCTGACTTCATTTAATACCGATTTAGCTTCTGCTTTCAACGCCACTGCTGCACGCCAAGTAGTAGCTAATACCAGTTGTTGACTTTGCCGATCGACAATTTGGCTTAATCTTTCCGTCAGGGGAGAAATGGCGGGGACTGATTCTTCTAACCATTCCTTGACAGTTCCATCAACTTGATGCTGGCGAACTTTAATTGCTTGAGGAGAAGTCGCGATCGCCAATACGTCTTCTTCTCCTACCATTCCCTGCATCCGTTGCTGTAGCTGCTGCAACACTAATTCTCTCTCTTCCGGTAAGTAGCGGTCTTCTTTATTGAAGACCAAAACCACAGCTTGATTGCTTTCTCGCATTTGCTTCAAAGTCTCGAACTCCGACTCCGTTAAATCGCCTGTAGTGACAAATAACACTAAGTCGGATTTAACCGCGAAAGTATCGGTATCGTTCTCGACTATCGAAGTCGTTTCTGTGGCTGTAAATAAAGCTGGTGTTTCTTTCAGGAGAATAGTCTGGTTAGCTTGGGAAGTCCAGTTAGATTGCAAAAGCTGAATTAAAGTGGTTTTACCAACTGCTTTACCGCCAGTAACCGCTACCGTAATCTCTTTTCTGGTTAATTCTGTCGTTAAAGCGGCTAAATTTCCACGCAATCGAACAATCGCTTGATGGTTAGGCGATTCTACTTCTAGTTGAGTAATCACCGGTTCTACTTGCGCGATCGCATTTTCTACCGTAGCGCGATCGATCGCCCACAGATCCATTTGAATCGGGTTATCCTTGCTTTTCCGCTTTTGGAATAACAACAAACCCCCTACCGCGACGATTCCCAATACCCCCACTTCATCCATCTGTCCCGCAAAGTCATCGAAACTTTGCCACAACCACAGCAATAACGTTAGTCCAAGTCCCCCAACTAAAATCGGACGCCGCAAAATACTAGCCATAATTTTTTTTGTATATCTATATATTTCGATAGTTTCTCGCCAATTTATTATACTGCAAGGGCTTTAGCCGATCGTCATTAAGCTGAGATTGCTTTTGTCTGTTTTCGCTAGAAAATCCTCTACAAATATATCTTGGCGTTTCCGCAGTCGTGATCTCAGTCACTCTCAAGCAGTTAACTAAGTCACTCAAAACTTTAGAGAATCATCACAATAGCTTCATGTTTCAGTCACCCAATCCAGAGGCAAGCTTATCGATAATAAAGTCATAGAGTTCAAGCAAACATCATGTCTAACCAAGTAAACCTCCTTCCCTACGCCCTCGCTGATTTGTTCGCTGAAGCTGTTAGCACTGGACGCATTACAGTTGCCGATCGCTATGGAATCATGGCTGCATTGTTAGACAACACTCTCAGCGAAGAAGAATACTCTATGGTCGATCGCCTGCTGTACGGAATACGTCGGGGTTGGTTGCAAGTAGTAAACGATATCTCTGCCGTAGCTTAATTGCGATCGATTCCTTTTATATTGTCAAATTATTTATTTTTCAATCCAAACCAGTACAAAATAAAATATTTATTAAATAAATTGAAAGAAAATTTTTATATAAAAAGCCTTAAACTCCTCAACCATAGTAATCTAACTTTAAAATCGATTTTTATTTTTTCAGCTATTCATCGTTCATCGTTACAAAAAATCAACCACAAATAGCCAAACAATAAAATATCGATTTCCCCAGTAGGAAATCAAGTTAAGGAGTTTAAAGCGTTTTGCCTCAAAAATTTAATTGATATCGCTAAAATATCAAACTTGTTAAACAATTTTCAATTTTGCACAAAAGGCTTTAACGTTATTTACCTTGATGTCAAAGCAGGCCGATCTAGTAAGCGCTGTAAGCTAGGTAAATAAGCTTGCCTTGCCGCAATTACTTCTGCAAGATCTGGCATTTCCTGCCAGCAGTGAGAGCAGAACCAGTAAACGCGGCTGTGCCGAATGTGACGGACTAATTCATTAGAGCAACAAATACATTTACTCACGGCCATTCTCCCCTAAATATAAAGTCTAAATTTCAGTCTTGATATCAGAAAAGTAAAATAATACTTATGGTAATTATTTACCAAACTCATATCAGTATTTATAGTTAATTTTTCTTTATGAAATCCTGGCTCAATGAATCATTGAAGTTGCCTTTGGTTACAGAGTAAACCAAAAATATGGAGATTTCGTGGAGAAGAAAATTTTTCTATTTCCTATTAAATTTGATTTCACAATATTTTTCTGTCAAGATTGCAACAAAATTAATAATTATTAATTTGCAAAGTATATCATCAGATACAAAATTGGTTTTAAATGTATTGCAATTTACTAAATTCCCTAATCAGTATAAATTTTTCTTTTGGTAAGTACGAATAACAGATAAAAGTATTAATCTCTAGGCTGCTTTAACTTTCCTGAATGTAAGTAAGATTACTACTACTTTACTCAAGAATTGTCAAATTTATTATTTTGATAAAGTAAATGGGGGTTGGGGCAGGATAAAGATTAATGAGGTTCCAGCAATTTACAGCAGATTCCAGATGAAGTACGTAAAAACCCGGTTTATTGAAGAAACCGAGTTTCTAGCTTCATCCATGATTTTACGTATTAAGTCGTTTTGTTGTATTAATGGCGATGTAAAATTTCGGCAACCCTACTCTCTATTTTTTAGCTTATTTCCCCTTTTTCCTTTCGCTCTACCCTAAAACTCGCTATAGACAGACGAGGTTGTTTATTAGTAAATGAAATTTTAAATTATCCTAGATAATTATAGCACTAACTCAACAACAAATTAATTACCGATAATTAAGATTTTCTCTGGATTCTGAGTGGTTTTATTATTGATGAATTTTTCAATTCATCAATACAGAATTTCTGTGGTAAATCGGCAATTCTACCCACTTGTAAGTTACAAAAATCATAACAAATACAGCCATAAAAACATTATATAATCTTTTCCAGCCAAGATTTTTATTATGTTATGATTCTTCACTTTTTAATAAAACTTTATTAAAAATGTCTAAGCGATAGATTAAATAATAAAATTAACCTTTCTTAAAGGTGGTTAAAAAGCTCAATATAAAAAATTTTTTACTTTGGGATAGTAAGAGAATTGTAAAGACATTACTTGTTATTAAAAGAGAAAGCGCTACTATTCAAATAGAAAAGCAAATAAAGCTTTTCCTAAACAATCCCTTCAAACAACTGCTTAATTTGTAAAAGAATACATTAGGGAGAAAGAAAATGGTTGTTACAGTAGAACAAAACGAACAATGGCAATTAGCAAGAGAAAAAGCATTAGTATTGCCATTTGAAGACCTTCGCATTAGCGACATTCCTTTAGTAGGTGGAAAAAACGCTTCGTTGGGTGAGATGATCCAACAGTTAGACTCTAAGGGTGTGAAGGTTCCTACAGGTTTTGCGACTACAGCATTTGCATATCGTTATTTTATCAAATCAGCCGGATTAGAAGAAAAGCTCCGCCAAATCTTTGAAGATTTGGATGTGGAAGATGTAAATAATTTAAGAGTGCGCGGTAAACAAGCGCGGGCATTACTTCTTAACACGCCATTCCCACAAGATTTACAAGATGCGATCGCAGAAGCATACAAAACACTATGCGAACGCTACAAAACTAATACAGATTTCTGCGATCGCTTTGAAGGCCAAGATAGAGAACTATGCGAACTAGACAGTCTAAACGTTGACGTAGCAGTTCGTTCCAGCGCTACCGCAGAAGACTTACCAGATGCGAGTTTTGCCGGACAACAAGAAACCTACCTCAACGTTCACGGCGTTAAAGCAGTTATCGAATCTTGCCATAAATGTTTTGCTTCTATATTTACTGACCGAGCTATTTCTTATCGCACGATCAAAGGATTCGATCACTTTAATATTGCCTTATCCGTTGGCGTCCAAAAAATGGTGCGTTCCGACCTAGCTTGTTCTGGTGTAATGTTCTCGATCGACACCGAAACAGGATTCAAGAACGCCGCCTTAGTTACCGCCGCATACGGTTTAGGTGAAAACGTAGTTCAAGGTGCCGTTAACCCAGACGAATACTTCGTATTTAAACCCACATTAAAACAAGGTTTCAAGCCAATTCTAGAAAAACGGCTGGGCAGCAAAGAAGTCAAGATGGTGTACGATGTTGGCGGCAGCAAGCTAACCAAAAACGTACCAGTACCAGAATCAGAACGAGTTAAATATGCTCTAACTGATGAAGAAGTGCTGCTATTAGGTAAATGGGCTTGCATTATTGAAGACCACTACTCAGAAATACGCGGTACTGCCAGCCCGATGGACATTGAATGGGCAAAAGATGGTTTAACCGACGAACTGTTCATCGTGCAAGCACGTCCGGAAACCGTACAATCGCAAAAATCCGGTAGCGTTCTGCGTAGCTATCAACTCAAAGGCACCAGCGATGTGTTGATCTCCGGTCGCGCCGTTGGTGAAATGATCGGTCAAGGTAAAGCACGAGTAATCCTCGACGTGCATAAGATTGACGAATTCCAAGCTGGCGAAGTGTTGGTAACAAACAAGACCGACCCAGATTGGGAACCGATCATGAAGAAAGCTAGCGCAATTGTCACCAACCAAGGCGGACGTACCTGCCACGCCGCGATTATCGCTCGTGAAATGGGAATCCCCGCAATTGTTGGTTGCGGTAATGCTACTGGCGTTCTGAAGACCGGTCAAGAAATCACGATTTCTTGTTCTGAAGGTGAAGAAGGTAAAGTTTACTCCGGTTTGGTGCCATTTGAGGTGCAAGAAACCCAACTGGATAACCTACCTCGCACCCGCACCAAGATTTTGATGAATGTAGGTAATCCGGAAGAAGCTTTCAGTTTGTCTGCGATTCCTTGCGACGGTGTTGGTTTAGCTCGCTTAGAGTTTATCATTGCTAACCACATCAAGGCTCACCCCTTGGCATTGATCCACTTCGACCAACTCGAAGACGAAGCAGTCAAGCGGGAAATTGCCCAACTGACCGCCCAGTATGAAAACAAACCCGACTTCTTCGTAGATAAGTTGGCTCACGGTATCGGTATGATCGCTGCTGCATTCTATCCGAATCCAGTAGTGGTGCGGATGTCGGACTTCAAGAGCAACGAATACGCTAACCTGTTGGGTGGTAAGCAATTCGAGCCGAAAGAAGAAAACCCGATGATCGGTTGGCGCGGTGCTTCTCGCTACTACGATCCGAAGTATGCGATCGCTTACGGTTTGGAATGCGTCGCCCTCAAACGGGTACGGGATGAAATGGGTTTAACTAATGTAATCCCGATGATTCCTTTCTGCCGCACGCCTGAAGAAGGTCGCAAAGTATTGGCCGAAATGGAAAAATATGGCCTGAAACGCGGCGAAAACGGTCTGCAAGTTTATGTAATGTGCGAAATTCCGAATAACGTGATTTTGGCAGACCAATTCAGCGAAGTGTTCGACGGTTTCTCGATCGGTTCTAATGACTTGACTCAATTAACTTTGGGTCTAGACCGTGACTCCGCTTTAGTTGCACACATTTTCGACGAACGCAACGACGGCGTGAAGGAAATGGTACGGATGGCGATCGAAAAAGCGAAGAAGAACAATCGCAAGATCGGTATCTGCGGTCAAGCACCTTCTGACTATCCAGAGTTTGCTCGCTTCCTAGTTGAACTGGGTATCGACTCCATGAGTTTGAACCCCGACTCGGTGATCAAGACTATCCTTGATATCGCTAAGGTGGAAGGTAACTCTTAGTACATCTATATATAGATGTGTAGAGGCGCGATCGTAAAGTGCCTCTCCCTCTAAAAAAAATCGCTCCAGTAAAAATTACTGGAGTTTTTTTGTTTCTTTTGTGGTAGAAGTTAAATTTTTACCGCAGATGAAAGCAGATAAACGCAGATGAACGCAGATGAACGCAGATGTAGATGTAGATGACAGCCTTGCCGTAGGCTACACAGATAAGAAAGTGATTTGTTAATTTAAAACATTTTTTTGATGGTTAATTAAGTAAGTAAAGCAGTTTTGTGTATTAATTTAATCAAATGGTGATGTAGAAATCTGGGAGAAGCGAAATATTTTTTCTTCATTTGAGCAAATTTGAGATAATATATTGGCTCTCTACCATTAATGGAATGAAACTAGTTTTAAGAAACATCTGTTTATTGCTAGTAGCCCAGATACTCACTATTTTAGTGAAACCTGCACCAAGCCTAGCAGATCCGATCGTACCTGCTGATGATGGGATCGGTACGCAAGTTATCCCTAGCGACAATATCTACCAGATTAATGGGGGACAAATTTCTGGGGATAGAACCAATCTTTTTCATAGTTTCTCTCAATTTAACCTTGAATCTCATCAAATTGCTAATTTTCAAGCTAATCCGGAACTAAAAAATATTTTAGCTCGGATTATCGGCGGTAATGCTTCTCGAATTGATGGTTTAATTCAAGTTTCTGGTGGCAATGCTAACTTGTTTTTGATTAACCCAGCCGGGATTGTCTTTGGTGCAAATGCTCGTCTTAATTTACCAGGAGATTTTTTAGCAACCACAGCAACTAATATTGGTTTTGGCTCGAATTGGTTTAACGTTATAGGTAACAATAATTACTCTGCTTTAATTGGCACGCCAAATAGATTTAGCTTTATTAATTCTCAGCCTGGCGCGATCGTCAATGCTGGTAACTTAGCTGTCCCAGAAGGACACAACTTAGCATTATTGGCTGGTACAGTTGTTAGCACGGGACAATTATCTGCACCAAATGGCGCGATCGCAATTGCTTCCGTTCGGGAAGGCAGCACGATTAGGCTAAGTCAACCGGGATTCGTGCTTGGCTTAGAACTCGAAACAAATGATTTACCACAAGTACTCGGAACAGAACAACAGATTTTTCCCGAATCCCTACCCCAGTTACTCACCGGCGGAAACGTAGGAAATGCGACACAAGTCACGGTTAATGAAGCCGGACAAGTAATGCTGACAGGTTCCGGTTTATCAGTAAATACCGGAGATGCTGCTGTGCGTCATGTTACATCGAGAACCGCCACCTTAGCAGCAGCGAACAATTTAACTTTGGTAGAAAGTCAGCTGACGACGACAGGAGATTTAAGTTTATTAGCAGGGGATACGGTGCGATCGCGCGATAGCCTTTCTACGCCTTTTGTCGCTCATGCGGGAGGCAATCTCTACATTCAAGGCGATCGCAGTATTGATATTTTCGCCTTAAATCATCCCCAAATCCCCTTCCAAAGCGGCCAAAATCTCACCTTAGGCAGTAACGGCAATATTTCCGGAGACTCTCACTTTCGCAGTGGCGGCAACTTTTCCATTCTCAACTTAAATCAGCAACCAGGAAAATTTGTCAGTATTTTCGATCCGATTATCTACGCGCAAGGAGATGTTACCTTTGGAGATTATATCGGTGTCGCCCTCAAAGTAGAAGCCACAGGTAGCATTACTGGTGGGAATATTACCATCACTGGGCCTGATACTGCCGTTCCCGAAGACGATGTAGATAATTTGCAATTAACAAGTGGTACAGCTTTAATTTTACGAGCAGGGAATCCATTTTCTTTTGGAATTGCACCTAATACTCCTCAATCAGTGGGAGGAACTACCTTTTCATCTAATAATCAGCCATCATTGCCTGGGAATATTACTGTAGGAAACATCAACGTTTCATCTAGTACAAATATAAGTGGCCCTGTAAATTTGTTTGCTACTGGCAACCTTACAACAGGAGACATAAATTCTTCATCTCCAATCGGAAGCGGTGGCGCTGTATTTTTAATTTCCAATGAAAATATTGTAGTAGGGAATATTGAGGCGATCGCATC
Source organism: uncultured bacterium (assembly GCA_964546365.1). Taxonomy (GTDB): domain Bacteria; phylum Cyanobacteriota; class Cyanobacteriia; order Cyanobacteriales; family Aerosakkonemataceae; genus DATNQN01. The sequence continues at coordinate 11,371 of CAZJJR010000009.1, forward strand.
TGGAAATAACAATATAGGAACCGGTGGCGATGTAAATTTGACTAGTATTGGCAATATCACGGCAGGAAGCATTACTACTACTTCTCTTCAGGGAAATGGTGGCGCTGTTACCATCTTTAGCTCAGCATCCAGAAATATCACTATTAATGGAGTAATTAATACTCAGAACTTAGACACGGATTTAGAGGGAGTTGGTGAAGGCGGTAGCGTTCAGATTTATGGTGGTTTAATTCGAGTATTGGGCAACTTTACTGGTATCCCAGAACGCAACAATCGCCAAAATGCCAGCATTTCTACCGCTGGAATTGGTGGAGGCGGCAGTATTACTATCACCTATAATGCCGTAATAGATACGGATTTTCCATTCACAGTTGGTAATACGACAATTATGGGTACTGTTGGTTCAATTACCACTGGAGAATCAACAATTGAGCCAATTCGATCGATCTTGCCAACTGAAGAAATTGAGCCAGAATTTCCAGATGCACAAACCAATTTGTTTGCTTTTACGGAGGGTAATATTACGATTAATAGAGGAATTGTGCTACCACCAGAACCTACAGATCCAGTCGAACCCATAGAACCCATAGAACCCATAGAACCCATAGATCCAGTTGAACCCACAGATCCAATAGAACCCATAGATCCAGTTGAACCCACAGATCCAATCGAGCCACAGGTTCCCTTAAATATCTCACAACAGCAAGAGATAGCGACAAATTTAGAAAACCAAGAAACGCCAGCACTTGATTTACCTGTTGAAGAAACCACTGCCAACGTTGTAGAAACAGAAGCGCTAGATACTACTGTTTTGTTACGAGATAATCTGCAAACTGCACTAAATAGCAAAAAGTTAGATTTAGCGCTTTTATTTGCCGAACAATTCAGAAAAAAAGAATTTGAGAAATACTGGGATCTTACTTTTTCTCAACCATTAGACTCAATCCAAAAATTTAGAGAGATTTTGAGAAAAGTTGAAGCGGATACAGGAGTTACACCTGCAATTGTTTACGTATTTGCTCAACCAGAACAACTAGAACTGGTACTAATTTCTCCTCAAGGCAGTCCTATTCACAAAACTATTCGAGGAGTCGATCGCGCTAACTTAATAAAAGTAGCTAATCAGTTTCGCTCTCAAGTAACAGACCTCACCCGAATTGATACCGATAGTTACTTAGAAGCCGCTCAACAACTTTATCAATGGCTAATTGCACCCCTCGAACCTACTCTCCAAGCGCAAGGAATCAAAACAATCGCTTTTTCGATGGATAACGGTTTGAGAACTCTTCCGATCGCTGCTTTACATGATGGAGAGCGGTTTTTAGTCGAAAAGTACCATACAGCTTTAATTCCCAGCATTAATTTAGTTGATACTCGTTATCAAAACCTTGCTAATACTCAAGTATTAGCGATGGGTGCATCGGAATTTGAATCGCAACCACCTTTACCTGCGGTACCTGTAGAAGTAACAACGATTACCGATCGAATTTGGTCTGGTCAATCTCATTTAAATCAAGAGTTTACGCTCGAAAATCTCAAATTACAACGTGCTTCAAACCCTTTTAGTATCATTCATTTAGCCACGCACGCCGAGTTTATGCCAGGAGAACCGAATAACTCTTTTATCCAAATGTGGAAAGACAGACTGAAGTTAAACCAATTGCGACAGCTAGGTTGGAATAATCCACCAGTAGAATTATTGGTATTGAGTGCTTGTCGCACGGCTGTAGGAGATGAAAATGCCGAGTTAGGTTTTGGAGGATTAGCGATCGCTGCTGGAGTGAAGTCTGTTGTTGCTAGCCTTTGGTATGTTTCGGATGAAGCTACATTGGGTCTGATGACTGAATTTTATCGCCAGTTAAAGACAGCACCGATCAAAGCGGAAGCCTTACGACAAGCACAAATCGCGATGATCCGAGGAAAAGTGCGAATAGAATCGGGACAGTTGCAAGGGTCTGTATCAGAGCGCGGTGTGGTAACCTTACCACCAGAATTAGTTAATGTGGGAAATAAGTCTTTTTCTCATCCCTATTATTGGTCGGCTTTCACCATCATTGGTAGTCCTTGGTAAGCAAAGAGGATTAAAATTCTTACTACGAACTAATTCGGGTTTGTAGCGAGGAATTCAGTCCTCATTTTTTTGCAGAGGATTATTTATTTGTTCTACCGGAATTTCAATGGCAAACTCCGATCCTTCTCCTGGTGAAGAACAACAAGTGAGTCTTCCCCCGTGTTTTTGAACTACAATCTGATAACTAATCGATAATCCCAGTCCGGTACCGCTACCGACGGGTTTGGTGGTAAAAAAGGGATCGAACAAACGCGATCGCACTGAATCAGCAATTCCATTACCATTATCGGCGATCCTGATTCTCACTGTATTAGAAGCGATCGATTCCGTAACGATCCGAATTGTCGGGTTGAAAGATCGTAAATTTTCATCTTTCGCTTCACTCCGTTGATGGCATTTTAAATCTATCGCATCAATTGCATTATTCAATAAATTTAAAAACACCTGGTTAAGTTGGCTGGCATAACAGTTGACCAACCGTAGTTCTCCATATTCTTTAATAATTTCTATAGCAGGACGATTTGCAGTTTCCCTTAATTTGTGCTGCAAAATTAAGATAGTATTATCAATCCCTTCATGAATATCTACTGATTTCATTTCAGCTTCGTTCAGCCTGGAAAAATTTTGCAGAGAAATCACGATTTGTTGGATGCGTTTTGCTCCTTTGTGCATGGCATCAATAATACTTTGTACATCTTCTATTAAGAAGGTTAATTCTACATCTTTAACTAATTCTTGAATTTTAGGGCTAGGATTAGGATACTCTTCTTGATAAGCTTGAACTATATTGATTAATTCTTCTATATAGTTATGAGCATAAGTAAGATTAGCATAAATAAAATTCACTGGATTATTAATTTCGTGAGCTATGCCAGCCACTAATTGACCCAAAGCCACCATCTTTTCATTTTGAATTAATTGAACTTGAGCATTTTTAAGATCGTTTAAGGCTTGTTCTATTTGCTGCTTTTGGCTGGTCAATAATGCTTCTGATTTCAGCCTCTCCGCCTCTGCTTGCTTGCGTTCGGAAATATCGCGGACTAAAACTAAAACTTCATATTCACCGCTTTTAACAAATCTAACTTCGTAAGCGTGCCAATGACTATTTATCTGTTGAACGTACTCTCCTATTTTAATTTCAGAAGTTGAAAGTACTTCTTCTACATAATACATCAGCCAAATAGACAAATCGCTAGATAAAAATTCAGATAAATTTTTACCTATGACCTTATCTTTATCAAAAAACTCTATGTAGTTTCTCCCATGAGTTTTGTCAATTCCTAAATTATTTTTTGGTTGTAAAGCATTGTTTGCTTTTATATAATCTAATAAAACCCCAAATTTACTAATACGTAACATCAAATCCGGAATGGCATCGAGTAAACTTCGATTTCTAGCTTCACTTAATTCTAATGACTCTTGAATTTTTTGACGTTCCGCTATTTCTTGCTGTAAAGCAACATTTTGTTCTTGTAACTTCAATTGCAAAGAATTCAGTTTAAGGTGATTTTCTATTCGCAATATCACTTCTCTTACTTGAAAAGGTTTGGTAATATAATCTACTCCTCCTACGTCGAAAGCTTTCTCTTTATCTAATACATCATCTAAAGCACTAATAAAAATGATCGGAATTCGACAAGTTTTTTGATTTTCTTTTAAATGTTGGCAAACTAGATATCCATTCATATCTGGCATATTGATGTCAAGCAAAATTAGATCGGGCAAACTTTTTTGACAAGTATTTAAAGCAAGCTTTCCACTTAATGCTTTACGAACTAAATAACCTTGTTCGTTCAGAATTTGAGATAATACTCGTAAGTTATCGGGTTGATCGTCAACTATTAGAATTTCTCTGGGAGATTTTTTTGCTTGCTGGTTATTCATTTTGATTAGCCAAAATAAAACAAAATTAAGAATTTAAGATATAGCAATTTTCAAGGCTATTAGAGGCGAAAAATTGCTCAAACTTTCTGATTTAGGACTTTTTACCTTTTACATCAAAGCCCTCTTTTTTCTGCTTTCTGCTATGAGTAAGTATAGATCGGAGATATTTTTATTTTATAAGCAAAAGTTATAAGTTAGTCAAAGTAATGGTTGTTCCTCATTTTTTAACTTATCTCAGCATTACCACTGGGGTGAAGCTACGAGTAGATTGGTAGCTAATTTAGTCTCTAAGGGTTGAGAAAAAAGATAGCCTTGGCCAAAATCGCAACTTAAATCTCGTAGACGTGCTAGTTGTTCCAGTGTTTCTATTCCTTCTGCGATCGCGCTCATTCTCATCGAACGTGCAATACTAATAATAGTTGGCACTAATCCTGTTTTTTGATGCTTATTAATTCGCTTAACAAAACATCTATCAATTTTGAGTATACTAAAGGGCAGTTCTTCTAAATAGCTTAAGGAAGAGTGACCCGTACCAAAATCATCAATACATAGTTGAATTCCTTGCTGCTTAAATGCCTGGATAATTTGTTTTGATGATGTTTTGTCCTCCATAATGGTGCTTTCCGTAACTTCCAGCTTTAAATTCGCACAATTAATTTTTGATTGGCGAATAATTTCTTCGACTTTTTCAACTAAATCGGGCATGGAAAACAAGCGTGCTGAAAGATTTACGCTGATGGTTAAATCTCGATCGATCGGCGCAGTATTTTGCCAAATACGTAGTTGTTGACAAGCTTTTTTTAATACCCAAATATCCATTTCTGCAATTAATCCAGTTTCTTCAGCGATTGGAATAAACTCTCCAGGGGAAACCATACCGAGAGTAGGATGCTGCCACCTTACCAGTGCTTCAAATCCAGCAATTTTACCAGTGTTGAGACGGACGATCGGTTGATAATAAACCACAAATTCTTTCCGTTCTATGGCTCTTCGCAAGTCATTTTCTAATTGCAAAAGTTTAAACGCCTTCTGATGTAGGTTTGGATCGAAAATATAATATCTATTTTTTCCCAATGCCTTAGCATGATACATCGCTAGATCGGCATCTCGCAATAAATACTCTGGTTTTTCATACTCAATATTACTAAAAGCAATTCCTATACTGGCTTTAATAAAAACTTCATGTCTGGATAATTTAAAAGCTGTTGAAAATTGCTCGAGAATTCTTTCGGCAACTTGTTGAGTAGCACTACTAATATTTACTATATTTTCTAAAATAATGGCAAATTCATCACCACCTAATCTAGCTAAAATATCTGATTCGTTGATACAATTTTTCAGTCGATTAGCAATAGCAATTAGCAATTCATCTCCTACTAAATGACCGAGAGAATCGTTAATCACTTTAAAGCGATCGCAATCTAGAAATAGCACTGCAAATTGATAACTCGTGTCTGATTTAGCTTTTTGTAGTGCAGCTTCTAAGCGTTCCATAAATAACGCTCGATTTGGCAAATTAGTTAGGGAATCGTGTAAAGCTAAATGTAACAATTGATTTTGCAAATGCTGCCTTTCTAAAATCTCTCGCTTCAATTCCTGATTAGCTTTTTTTAATTGAGTAGTTCGTTCCATTACCTTTAATTCAAGTTGCGTATTCAGTTGAATTATTTTTATTTCAGCTTCTCTAGCAATTAGTTGATTTTGCACTCGAATTACAACTTCTTCTAACTGAAAAGGTTTGGTAATATAATCTGATCCTCCCACATTAAAAGCTTTAATTTTATCAAAAGCATCGTTAAGAGCGCTCAAAAAAATTATTGGTATACTGCTAGTTTTTTCATGGCTTTTTAGATGTTGGCATACTTCATAACCGTCTATATCCGGCATCATAATATCTAATAAAATTAAATCTGGTAAAGTTTTTTTGCAAGATTTAATAGCAGTTTTACCATTTAAAGCTTTTCTTACCTGGTATCCCCAACTCATTAAAATTTGAGATAGAAATCGGATGTTATCTGGGTTATTATCTACAATAAGAATGCTTTTTTTAGTTGGATCGAAATTCTTCTTAATCATTATTAAGCTCTTCAATTATCTCGATGATTGCCTCAAATAAAAAGTTTTTAGCTAAATGAGTTAAAATAGTGCTTAATACTTCATTTTTTGATTTAATTTTTTCTACTAGATCTAAAATCATATTATCGCTACACTCTGTAGCAGCATCATATAGTTGATCTAGCCATTCTGGCGGCATTTGCAACAAATAGTTACGCAAATGTAAGCAATTAATATTTTCGATTTTTTCAGGACTATTTACCGTTTCTTGATTTTGTTCGTAAAGGTACTTTACTCCTAAATATTGGCTAATTCTTTCCAACAATAATTTTACTGAAAAAGGCTTACGAATTAAATCATTGCAACCAACTGAAAAAATCATCGGACGCTGTTCTTCAAAAGCGCTGGCAGTTAAAGCAATAATTACTGTTTTATTCATTTTGAAGAATTTTTTCGCTTTTTTCAGATTCCTTTGGGATTCTTTAGCTCGAATTTGCTTAGTAGCTTCATAGCCATCCATTATAGGCATTCGCATATCCATAAATATTAAATGAGGCTGCCACTTTTCCCAAATTTTTAATCCTTCAAGCCCATTACTGGCTTCTTTAACTTCAAATCCTATTGGTTTTAAAAGTTTGGACATTAAAATCTGACTGTCAGGCGTATCTTCAACTATTAAAATCCGATATTTTTGTTGATTAGGTGCTAAACCAATAATTTTTTTGTCTTCTTCTATAGATAACTGCTGTTCAACATTTTCAGGTACGCTTGCCAATATATCAAAGGTAAATAAACTGCCAACATTGAGAGTGCTGTTAACTTTAATATCTCCTCCCATCATTTGGACGTACTTTCGACTAATAGGTAAACCCAAACCAGTACCTTGCTGAGATTTTTTCCCGATTTCTGTTTGTCCGAAAGGTTCAAATAAAAGCCGAATTTCTTCTGGCGCAATACCAGTTCCCGTATCTTCTACTTCAAACATAATTCTGTAATGTTGATGAGTAGTTGATGAAGAATATTTTTTTAATATTTGAGGCTTTACTCGTAAAGTTATGCTACCTTTTTCAGTAAATTTAATGGCATTACCTAATAGATTTAGCAGTACTTGGCGTAATTTGCCAGCATCAGTGTAAATAAATTCGGGCAAGCTAGGAGAGTATTTAAATAATAAAGTCAAACCTTTATAAGCAGCTTTTAATTCCAACATTTTTTCCAAACTTTTTAGTAATTCAATAATGCGGAAACTGCTTTGGTTTAGTGTGGTTCTACCTGCCTCGATTTTGGACATCTCTAAGATATCATTAATCAAAGTAAGCAGATGTTCACCTGCTCTATTAATTGTATCTAAATTCTCTTGATGTTTTTGTGATAAGTAATTATCAAAGCTAATTACTTGAGTAAAACCCAAAATAGCATTGAGCGGTGTTCTCAATTCATGGCTCATGGATGCTAAGAATTCACTCTTGGCACGATTAGCAGCATCAGCAGCAAGCACGGCTTTTTGTAGTGCTTCTGACTGCATTTTAGTTTGTGCTAACAATTCAGATTGTTGCAAAGCCACGCCCAATTGATTACTAATTTGGCTAACAATATTTATTTCAGATTCTTTCCATTGCCGAGAATTAAAATGTTGATAAGCTGCGAGTAAACCCCAAATTTGAGAACCGCAAAAAATCGGCACAATAATGTAAGACCTAATTTTAAATTGTTCTAATCGCTCTAGGTAACATAGACTGAAATTTGCTTTATAGATATCTTCAACTACTAAATAATTACTCAGCATTTGATGGTTAGTATTGGGATTGTCTTTTAAATAAGTGTCCTGCCATATATTTGGTGAATTGAGCAATACCTGAAGACGGCACTGGTCTGATAAGTTTTTTTCAACGGCGATCTGGAGTGTTTTGTTTTCGTCTTCCATGACGGAAAAGCTGTTACTTTGAACGGTGATTGATTCGGCAACGAACTGACCAGTCCAATCAGGATTAAAACGATAAATGACAACTCGATCGCAATCGATCACTTGCCGCAGTTCTTCAGTGGTAGCAGAAAAAATCGTTTCTAAGTCTAAAGATTGACGAATTCTTTGAACGGCAGCAGCTAAAGCTTTTTCTCTTTCTGCGCTTTCCTTTAATGCTTCTTCAGTTCTTTTCCGTTCCCCGATATCGCGAACGATGCAAATTCTCTCTCCAGTGTCTAACAAAGTTACCGTTACTTCATGGGGAAATGTCAAGCCATCTCGCTTTATACCTTTGGTTTCTATGCGGATACAACCTTCTTTCAGTAAAATAGGTATTACTTCTTCGTCAAATCGGTTTAATTCTGCTTCGTCATAAAGGATTTGCCAATTTTTACCGAGTAATTGAGCAGTATTACTATAGCCAAATGCTTTAATGTAAGCATCGTTTAAATAAATAAATTTTCCCTGGCGATCGAGGATAGCAATACCATCTGTCGCGGCGGCCATTGCCGCACTTTGCTGTTGTAATAGTTTTTCGCTATTTTTGCGATCGCTAATATCTCGGCCTTCCGGAATTAACAATATTAAATTTCCGCTCTGATCGTAGATCGGTTTAATAGAAAAGTCGATCGTTATCACCCGCTCTTTTGCGCCAACTACATCCACTTCATAACGAACTAATTTCCCAGATGCAGCTTTTTTAATAGCCTGTTTTAGTTGCTTGCGGCTTTCTTGAGAAAGGCTCCACCAAGGTGTTTCCCAAAAAGGTATCCCGATAATATCTTTTTCTTCAACTCCCGCCAAATCCAAAGCAGTTTGATTTGCTCCTATTAAAATACCGTTTGGTTGCAAAATTGCCATGAATTGAAAACTACAATTAAAAATAGCTCGCAATGTATGCTCGCTTTCTTGTAGTGCTTCCTTAATATTTTGTTGTTCTAATTCTGCACTAGCACGCGCTGCAAAAATTTGTAAAATTAGTTCTTTGGCAGAATCCAAAACGATCGGTTTGGTATCTATAACAACTAATAAACCTAACACATTTCCATTGGAATCAGCCAGGGGTATTCCCAGATAACTTTCAGCATTTAATTCAATTAAGTAGGGATCGTTGGGAAATAAAGTTTGGACACGATCGGAATATAAGCACTTATTTCCATTTGCCACCTCTTCGCAAGGTGTTCCCCTTAAATCGTATTCAAAATTATTTACCCAAATTTCACCCGTCCAAACTGCTAATGTACGGCTTTTGGTACTATTTGAATCAACTAATTTGGCTATCAACGCATACTGTACTTGCATTACTTCCGCTAGATAGCGAGTGCAAGAATGAAAAAAATTATTGCCAACCTGTGCTGCTGTTCCCTGTACGATTAAACTGAGAGCTTGATTTTGTCTTGAGAGTTCGAGACGTGCTTGTTTTTCTTGTTCGAGTAATTGAGCTTGCGCGATCGCAATTCCTAATTGAGTGGCAATTGCTTCTAGCAATTCGATTTCTTCTGACGCCCATTCCCGATAGCGATCGCACTGATCTAAGCCAATAGCCCCATTTGCTTCTCCTTGATACGAGGTACGTATTGCTAACAATGATTTAACTTGACCATCTCGGCAAATCGATCGAGCATTCTTCAGTAAAGGATCGGCATAAACATTATTGGAAGCAATCGCTTTATCTTGCAGCAAAACTTGTTGTGCGTGAGGATTGTTTATAATAGGAACTGCTGAATTTTTTAGAGAAATATATCCCGGTGTCACATACTCGCCTAACACTAATAACTGGGCTATTGGTTGGAGTTTATAAAGTAAAATATGACAGCGACTTACGTTAAAAGCTATGCCTATTTGTCTGGCCGCAGATGCAAAAATTTGCTCTGTATCCCATTGAGAGCGAATCTGTTCGGTGATTTGCTGTAATAGTTTGCTGCGATGTAATTCTCGTTCTAAAGCTAGCTCGGTTAATTTGCGAGAGGTAATATCTTTAACCGTAGTCACTACATAAAAGCTCTTGTCATCCTGCTGAAATACTCCTCTCGTTATATCAACGAACAACTGCGAACCATCTTTTTTACAAGCCGTAAATTCTCCTTTTCCATACTCTCCATTACCGTTAATAAATTGCTTATATTGTTTCATCAATAAAGCTTTTTCTTGCTCGCATAAATGGTAAAAATGAATTGTAAAATTTTGGCCAATTAATTCATTTTCGGCAAATCCGTAAAGTTTGCAATAAGCAGGATTCACTTCTAAAAACTTACCATTTGCATCGGTCAAACAAATTCCGACTGGAGCGGAATTTAAAATCGAGCGATTAAGTTTCTCACTATTAGTTAATTGGATTTCAATCCGTTGTCTCTCTTTAATTTCTCGACGAAGGCGAGCGTTTTGTTCTGTTAGTTGCTTTTGCAAATTCGCTATTTTTAATTGATTGTTTACTCGCGCTAAAACCTCTTCAATTTCAAAAGGTTTTGTTATATAATCTACTGCTCCGATTGAAAAACCTTTAACTTTATCTATTACCTCACCTTTAACAGTTAAAAAAATTACTGGAATGTGGCGTGTCCGTTCATCTTTTTTTAACTTAGAACATATTTCATAACCATTAGGAGAAGGCATGATAATATCCAGTAAAATTAAATCTGGAGGTTCTTTTTTAGCGATTTTGAGGGCTAAATTTCCTTCTCTGATTCGGCGCACCTGATAACCTTGTTCGGTCAAAACTTTACCCAACAATAATAAATTGTCTGATGTATCGTCAATTACTAAAATATTAGCGCTCATCATAGTTTTAAAAATATAATATTTATTGAAATGATAATTTATCTGAGTAACCGAAATGTTACTTACCGTTTATTTATCTTAACTGATTTAGCGAAAGTACGGTCGCTTTTGCCAGATAGTTTGTAGCTTATTAGACAAGAATGCGAGCAGTATCTGCCCCTACAATTTATTTATACATCACTAATTGGCAATCGGTTGTATACCGATTGATATTTACCGTAAACCTTGGATTATTATAAATAATAAAAACTTTTATTCCCACATCGTCAAGTACTGACTACCTGAGTTTTTAATTAAGAAAAAAAAATCCGTGTCTGGACATCCAGAATAAAGGGCAGCTAGCAGTGAGAGAAACTACACGATAGAAAGGTAGAGCGCGTACCAATTTACTTTCTCGTGCGCCACTAATCTTTCCCCCCTGCTTCCTACCGAATAAAGGTGACAGCGCTTAAGTATGTTAGCCAAAGGTATCTGCGCCATTTTTGTAGGTTGGGTGAAGTACCCGGACGAAGCTTTACTGGAGAATAAGCTAAAATTAGCAAGGATTTTCTCAATGTTAGCGATCGATCCAACCTACATTTTTAGTTTTGCCACACTAATAGAATAAAGATACATGAGGTTAATCCTAAAATTGCCGTGGCTAACCCAATATCCCCAAAGTTTTGAACGTTTTACCCAATATATCCAAAATAGCATCGATTTGCTAAACAGCACCGCTATTTCGGCGAAAAATTACCGCAATAGTCTTAAAAATCAGCTTAAGATCGTACATCAGACTCCAATTCTTCTGATACTTCAAATCCAGCCGAATTACATCCTCAAAAGTCCGGAGTTGAGAACGTCCGCTGACCTGCCATTCTCCCGTCATCCCAGGTTTAACATCTAAACGCTGCCACTCTGGAACTTCATAGCTTTCCACCTCATCTGGAGTCGGCGGTCTAGTTCCCACTAAACTCATTTCCCCTTTGAGTACGTTCCAAAATTGGGGCAGTTCATCTAAACTCGTCCGCCGTAAAAAGCGACCCACTTTAGTTACGCGGGGATCGTTATCATTTTTAAACAGCGGACCGGTAATTTGGTTTTCGACGGTAGACTTTAGCGCTTCCGCATTCACGCACATCGATCGAAATTTCCACATCCTAAACCGTCTTCCCATCCAACCGCAACGAACCTGACCGAAGAGAATTGGGCCCGGACTATCTAACTTAATTGCGATTGTAATCGGAACGAACAACACCGCCGTAATACCCAATCCCACCAATGCTCCCACCACATCAATGACTCGCTTTACCCAAGAACGAACGGAAGGATGGGTCGGTGGCGGTTGCAATTCGCTACGGCGAGTTATCTTCGAGCTAACTAATTCAGTACTTTGCTCAATAATAAAAACTTCATTTAGTCCGGTCAGAGACAATACTGCCATGACTTGAGCGCGGACGTTCCGCAGAACTAATCTAATCCCTTTTTGCTGTGCCAGTTTTAAACTACTCACCAGCGCCCCCAAACCGCTGCTATCCATAAAAGTAGTTTGGTTAAAATCTACAACAATTTGGCTGGGAAGGGGACTTTCTTGGCAAAGCTGTTGAAAGGTTTGCTTGAAGGCAACTGCCTCCAGCACGCTTAATTGGGGGGGTGCTTGAATCAGGGGAATCTCTTTCAAGAACTTAACCGGAATATATATATTTGGGATTTTGTTAATCATGGAGACGTTCTAAAAACATCATACCAAGGAGCTAACTAAAGCTATTGTTCCCCAAAGTACTTTACTTTTATTAACCTAATTTCAGCCAAAATGTATATTTTTGTTTTATCCATTGGAAACTTATCGCCTTTAACCACATCTCCTACTTACTCAGCCAAGACATTTCGGCAAAGAATAAGCCAAAATTGGTACTATAAATTCTTTCATCTGGACAAGGCGATGATTTCCCTTCGTTTACGCAGAATTATAGCGCCCTTCTTACTAGCCGTTTTACTGCTGGTAACCTCTTGTAGAGCGCAGGATACCTCACCTTACGCACAGGTACAAAAGGAAACCACCCAACGGGGTGCTACTCCAGCAGTTGCTAGGAATGCCGAACAAGGTAGCAGTTTCAATAAATTCTTCCCAAAATCTGATAAAGACTTCCAAGTAGTACCCGCTCAAGAAAAGAAAGGCTTTGCTGAGTATAAATTAAACAAAGGTGGCAAGAATGTTGCCATGTTGTCTATCAATGATATAACCAGCGTCCCCGCAGCTAAGAATAAATACCAGCAAAGTACTGAAAAAATAGCAGGTTTTCCAGCCGCAGAAGCACCTGGTAACGGTACTGGTATCTTGGTTAACAATCGCTACCAAGTTAAAGTACAATCTCGCGATGCTTCTTTTACTAAAAACGATCGCGTAGCTTGGCTGCAAAAATTTAACCTCAGTGGTCTACGCCAACTCAAATAAACTTTAATTCATTCTCGATTCCAATTCGCAACTACTCAATAAGGATTTTTCGTGAGCAAACCCATTTATCAATTAGTTGATGAACTGCCTACTGGCGGCTTGACAGTAATGTCACTGCGATCGCTCGATTTTGTGATTCCCGGTGAATGGCAGAATTTAGTTGGTTTTGACAACACCATTCGCATCGTTACTGGCGAAACCAACCCAGAATTCGTCAAACAAATTGGCGAACGCGCCGTTCAACTATTCAACGACAAATCACAAGGATATCAAAGAGCTTTGTGGCTTTACCAAACTGTCGATAGCGCCTCCTCAGCTTTGGGTGCAGCCGCTTTAGCAAACAAAGTAGGCGAAAAAATTTCCTTTCTTGGTTTCTTAAATAACATCACTCCGAAAGCAGAAAAAGCTCAAACCATTGACCTGGCTGTTAAATTGGTAGTTGAACTAGTAGCTTTCTGCCAAATTAACGGTATTCCCGGTGACAGTATCGGCGATTTCCTAGCAGCTTTAGGTGACTATGGTGGCGAATCTCTCATGCGAATGGCAGCGCTAGTTTGCTTTGATGGATTGATTCCCTTGGGGCCAGATTTCGTACAAATAGTTTTGTCCAAATTCAATACCATGAGTCCCCAAGAATTGGAACAAAATAAAACATTCCAAGGCGTTAACGATCTGATTCCCGGCGGAAATTCCGCAGGCAAATTAGGCTTTATCAATGAAAGCTTTGCTTCTGTTTCTGGTTGGATGACCGATTTTGTTAGTTCTCGGAATTTAACGCCCCAGAATGTCGTCAAAAATCTATCCAGTTTTATGGACGCTACGGACGACAAGTTGGATTATCTAGCGGCATTCCTCGACGTATCAACCAACTATTACGAACACACGGGCATTCAAACTTTAGCTCGTCGTTTAATCGAAAGAGCCGTTGCCGAACTTTAAAATTTTGGCTGCTTGTTTTTAGGTAAGCGAGCTTCACCTAAACCCGGTTTCTTGAAGAAACCGGGTTTTTAGAGAGTCCTGCCAATTACTCTATACATATTATTACCAAACAAATTTTTCCTGTGGGTTATAATCTAAAACAGAGCGTCAATTAGATACCCTGTTTTTAACAAAATTCACCATTAAATATATAAACTTAAATTAAAATGAGCAAAACCACATCTATCAAAGAGTTAGTCGAAAATTTGCCAACTAACAACGTTACAGTTTACCTAATCAAAGGATTAGATACAGTAGTTCCGGGAGAATGGCAAAATATAGTTGATTTTGAAGATACGATTAGCGCCGTTACCGGAAAAACCGAAAAAAAGAAAATCAAAAAAATTCGGGAACGTGCTTTAGAATTGTATGATGACTCATCCCAAGGTTACCAAAAAGCGATTTGGCTGTACCAAGTCGCGGACAGAGCAGATAGTGCTTTGGGTGCAGCGGCAATGGCTAATAAAATAGGCGAAAAAGTAGGCTTTTTGTCATTTTTAAACAAACTAACTCCCAAAGCAGATACAGTTCAAAGTATCGATTTGGCAATCAAATTAGTAGTTGAATTACTTGCTTTTTCTGCCATCAACGGCACTCCCGCGACTAACATCGGAGCTTTTGCCAGCGCGGTCACTAATTATCATCACGAAGCGCTCATTCGCATGGCTGTTTTAATTTGCGTTGATGGTCTGATTCCCCTTGGCCCTGATTTTTTGAGTAAAGTACAATCAACTCTTAATAGCATCAGTCCGTCGGTTTTACAACAAAATGGAACTTTCCAGCAAGTTAGTAATTTTATCCCAGGTAATAGTACCGGAGATAAAGTAGGCTTTATGGGTCAAAGCTTAGCCTCCGTGCAAGGATGGATGGCTAATTTCGTCGGCTCTCATCATTTAACGCCCCAATCAGTTCTTCGTAACTTAAAACAATATATTGATATTGCCGATGACAAATTAGACTATGTGGCAGCGTTTTTAGATATGACAACCAATTATTATGAACATACGGGCATTCAAACTGTAGCTCGTCGCTTAATTGAAAGAGCAGCTAAAGAAGTTTAGAGAAGAGATCCTATGGCGACAACTTTCGCCGAAACACCCAAAGCAAGATTAATTGAAGTGTTCTCCGCCATTCAAGGGGAAGGACTAAATATTGGTACGCGCCAAATTTTTATTCGTTTTGCGTTGTGCGATTTGCGCTGTCACTTTTGCGATAGCGCTCATACCTGGAGCGTACCAGCAGAATGTCAAATCGAGCGTACCCCTGGAAAACGGGATTTTGAAAGTCATTCCAATCCGGTATCGTTGATGACTTTGCTGGATTGGGTAGAAAGGCAAAATCAACCTGGATTGCACGATAGCATTAGCTTAACTGGTGGAGAACCGCTTCTGTCTGCACCATTTTTAAGAGAATTTCTGCCTGAAGTAAAACAGCAAACAGGTTTACCAATCTATCTAGAAACGGGTGGTCATCGTCCCGAACAATTGACGATGATTTTACCTTATTTAGATTCAGTTGGTATGGATATTAAACTGCCTAGCGTTAGCGGAGAAAATCACTGGGAAGCGCATCATAAGTTTTTACATATTTGTGAAAGTTCGCAGGTGGAGATATTTATCAAAATAATTATTTCTAACCAAACTAATCCCGCAGAATTAGAGTTGGTAAGTGAATTATTAGCTAGCGTAAATGCTTCTATTCCAGTTTTTTTGCAACCAGCAACACCAATTCTTGGTAATGATAAATTTCTTGCACCAGCACCGGATCGAGTTTTAGAATGGCAAGCATTAATGAAGCGTTTTGTTAAGCAAGTGCGCGTGATTCCGCAAACACATAAGATGATCGGTCAGATGTAAATTTTGCTCATCGCAATTTTCCTTCACCGATCGCAATTTCAAATTCCTCTAATGCTTGATAACTTCCCACTTGCCAAGCACGTTCTACTGTTTGGGGAATGATTTGCGCGATCGCAATTTCGGGAAAATTATGGTTGGTATCCGATTTTACATATCTGCCATCCGTAAGCAAATAAATTGTCAGTTTCCGATTACCGTAAATCCATAATTCTGGAACTGCGATCGCTTGATAAGCATCAAGAGTAGTTTTAGAAAGCCTGATGTCGAACCCGCTTTGCCTTCAGTAAAGTTTTGACAATATCCGAGATCAGATCTCTAGGTATTTCGTGTTCTGGTAAAAAAACCATAATTTCTAAAGTATTTTTACTATAAGCAATTCTTGCCGATCGCTTTTCTCCCAACTCATCCAAAATAGACTCAAATGCAGCCCAACTTACGTTCGGTATAGTTACTACGCTACCAGGCGCTAACTCGATCTGGCTAACAGGTTTGAGAACAGGAGTAATAACAGTCATAGGATATTAAATTTAAGATTTATTTTTTAGTGTAAGTTTAAATTAAGAAACCCGGTTTCTTCAAGAAACCGGGTTTCTGTGGCAAAAGAAAATTGCCTAACTATAAATATCTTCCGCTTGAGAAACTCCGGGAGTATTAGCTTTCATTTTCGCTTTTGCCTTATTAGCACTGCGTTTGAGCGCTTGCAATCGGGCTTCGTACTTGCTGCGCTGGCGTTTTGTCGGGTTCATATCGATCAAAGCTTTCAAAGCGCTACCCAAACTTTTATAAGCATTGGGAAGAGTGTAACCGAAGCGAGTAGCTAATGCGATCGCTTTATCATCAGCATCGATCGCTTCCTTAAAAGTTCGTTCGCTATTATTCTTCTGATATAACCGCCAACCTGACACCCCGCACAACCCTAGCGCCAACAACAGCAACAAACCATCTTGCACCCACAATTCCCCCACAGCGCCACCCAAACCAATGGCCAGCGCCGCCATTTCCCAGCCATCTCTAGGAATGGTATCGTTTTGAATGCGGGCAACTTCGTGCCAAAACAGCAAATTGCGCTGATCCAAAGCCAACTGATCCCATTTCGCCAGGTCAATTTGAATTTCCACCTGGTCTTTTCCAATTTCTTCACATCGGATCAGGGGTGGACTGACTTCCGTCGTTCCTTCAACTGTCACCCAACTCTGCATCTCAGGAGGCAATAAGCCTTTTAAGCGGCGCAGTTCGCTCATTTCCGATCTAGCGGAGGAAGTCGCATAAGATGTCATAATTCCAGCCCCAGCAAATTCGCAGCAGATAAAATGGCTCTTAGTTTTTCGAGTATAGTTACAGGTCTTATAGACAAATTTGACACTTGCCTGGTACAACCGTTTTGTAAGGTTTTACCCTCACTAGACGTACTACTACGCCCTGTATTCCCTTGGTTTAAGCATTGGGAAATGTCTTTCTGACAATATTAGCACTGCCATTCACATCTGCATTAATCGATAGTGGGTTCGCCAAGAATATCCCAAGTTTGCTGATAGATTGGTGATTGTTCGGTCATGCGATAGCGCGGTTGTTAAGCTGAATTGAAATCCCCGACCAAATTCAATAAGTCGGGGATCTGAGCAGCAAGTGTTGCTTTACTTAGTTAGATTTGGGCATCACCCATCTTAAAAATCTACTCAGCGGAACCTACACTAGTGTGCAGTACCTTTTGAGGGTCTTGAGCTTCCAAAGGTTGAGGCGTTGATGTTTGCAAACTTTGCTCATCCACCTTCGTCCATTCAGTGTGGAATGCCCCAGGTTTATCAATACGCTGATAAGTGTGAGCGCCGAAGTAATCTCGTTGAGCTTGGGTAAGGTTTTGCGGTAAGCGATCGCGTCGATAACTATCAAAATAATCCAACGAAGCGCTAAATGCCGGAACCGCAATCCCCAACTTAGCAGCTTGTGCAATCACTTCCCGCCAAGCAGACTGGCGATCCAAAATGGTTTGCTTAAACTCAGGCGCTAACAATAAATTCGCCAAATTAGGATTTTCCTGGTAAGCCTGTTTGATTTTATCCAAGAAACCAGCCCGTATAATACAGCCACCTTTCCAAATCCGCGCCATCTCGCTCAAATTTAGATCGTAGGTATAAGCCCGCGAAGCCGAACTCAATAAATCCATACCCTGAGCGTAAGAGCAGATTTTCGAGCAATAAAGAGCATCGCGAATTTGGTTAACGAAAGTCTTTTGATCCCCTTCATACTTAGCAGTAGGGCCAGTTAAAATTTGCGAAGCAGCTACCCGTTCCTGCTTAAAAGAAGACATGATCCGAGCATTCACCGCCGCCGTAATGGTGGGAATAGGAACGCCCAATTCTAAAGCACTTTGTACCGTCCAGCGTCCTGTCCCTTTCTGCCCTGCTGCATCCAGAATCACGTAAACCAGAGGTTGATTAGTTTCTGGATCGATGTAGTTGAAAATATCCGCCGTAATCTCAATCAAGAATGAATTGAGTTCGTCAGTTGTGTTCCATTCGGCAAAAACTTCGTGCAGTTGCTTGTGATCTAGCCCTGCCGCATTCTTGAGCAGGTCGTATGCTTCGGCAATTAGCTGCATATCTCCGTACTCAATGCCATTATGCACCATCTTCACGTAATGGCCAGCCCCACCAGGGCCAATATAAGTTACGCAAGGGCCATCATCTACCTGAGCAGCGATTTTCGTGAAAATCGGTGACAAATATTCGTAAGAGCTTTTCGTACCACCGGGCATCAAACTAGGGCCATTCAGCGCACCTTCTTCACCACCGCTGACGCCCATACCAATAAACCGAAAACCTTGTGGCTCTAGTTCGCGAGTACGACGAGCAGTATCGTCAAACAAAGAGTTCCCGCCATCGATAATGATATCGCCTTCTTCTAAGTAAGGCTTGAGTTGGTTAATTACTGCATCTACTGGTGGCCCAGCTTGCACCATAATCAAGATTTTGCGGGGGCGTTCCAGGGATTTAACAAATTCCTCAAGGGTATAGGCGGCTACGACGTTTTTACCTTGCGCCCTCGTCGCCATGAAAGCATCAGTTTTTTCTTTTGTGCGGTTGTAGACTGCGATCGGAAAACCATTACGCTCCACATTCAGCGCTAGATTTTCGCCCATCACAGCCAAACCAATTACACCAAAGCTTTGTAGTGCCATAAAACTATTTGCTAACTCTGTTGTTTGGATTAGTTCCCCTTCAGGGTAGCCCGATCCCCATTTTTTCTCCTATTAAAAAGGGATTAAAACTCATCGAAGCAATGCAAAAATTGTATTCAGTGAAGTCTGAAGTGAGAACTCAGGAGTCAGAATTCAGAATTCAGAAGTCAGAAGTTAGGCATCGCAAAATTCCTCTTTCCCCCTGCCCCTTTCTCTTTCCACCTTACCCACTCACCTACTTCACCACTACCTTGGTAAAATTACCGAGTAGACGTTAGACACCGCAGGGGGGTTCAGCAGATGCTTGCATACATCTTGGCATTGCTAGTTGGCTTTAGCAGTATTGGCATTTATCTTGCTGCTTTCTTTTTTCTTGTTTTCCACCGCAAGAGTGATTTTTATTGGAGCGGAGTGGGATTGTTTTATGCCCTGGTTTTGTGGGTATGCGCTGGACGAATTACCGGCGGTGTCTTGCTAGGGCAAATCGCTGGGGTTTCCCTGTTAGGTTGGTTCGGTTGGCAAACCCTGACTCTACGCCGTCAACTAATCCCGGTAGAACAACAAACAGAATTACCAAGTAAAGAAGAAGCAGCCCAAAAAGCCGCTTCTTTAATCGGCACTTTGCAATCAAAACTATCTAACTTGTCCATTCCTCCTAATGTTGCTCAGTTGCCACAAAAAGTTATTGGTTTATTCTCCAAACCTAAAAAACCAGGTCAAGGTGCGATGAGTGGTTTACAAAAGCTAACTAAGGAAACACCGATTGCTGAAAAAACTACTCCACAATCTGTAACTCCTCCTACTGCTGCTACGGGAGAAGCACTGGTAGCACCAATTCCAGCAGTACTTGATGTCGATTCGGAAGCCAAAGCATCTGAACCTGCGGCGCCAATTCCACCAGCACTTGATGCTGACTCGGAAGCAGAAGCAACTGCTCCTGCTACAGATGTTACGGCAGAAACTCCCACGGTTGCACCATTGCAAACTTTGCCAGAAATAGAAGCAGCAGAGCGATCGACATCTGTAGAAAACATCGCTCCAGAGGTAGAACTTGCTCCTCCCGCCGAACCAGTAGGATTAGGAGATGCGACAGAGCGACAATCATCTCCAGCAGTTTCTACTCCACCAGAAATCGCCAAAGCTCCAGCACCATCGCCTTTTTCGGAAATAGCCACCTCCAAGGATACTGACGTTAAGGAATGAGTGAGGAAGGGATGGGGAGATGGGGAGATGGGGAGATGGGGAG
>CAZJJR010000009.1:31842-36130 GCA_964546365.1 uncultured bacterium
GAATTCTGACTCCTGAATTCTGGCTCCTGAATTCTGAATTCTGACTTCTGAATTCTCTCTTCATCCTTCATAGGATGTCAAAATTAGTAAAACAAGAGTTTATTATTTTTACTTGGCCTCAGGTTGTGACAGAATCTCAAAACTACAAAGATACGGTTAATCTACCTAAAACCCAGTTTGATATGCGGGCGAACGCTCTCAAGCGGGAGCCAGAACTGCAACAATTTTGGGCAGAGCATCAGATTTACGAAAAACTGTCGCAAAACAATCCAGGCGATATATTTGTTTTGCACGACGGCCCACCTTATGCTAACGGAGCGCTGCACATCGGTCACGCGCTGAATAAAATTCTCAAAGATATTATCAATAAATATCAGTTGCTTAAAGGTCGCAAGGTTCGTTACGTACCGGGTTGGGACTGCCATGGTTTGCCGATCGAATTAAAAGTTTTGCAGGATATGAAACCGGCAGAACGGCAAAAACTGACGCCTTTGGAACTGCGCCGCCAAGCGAAAGAGTTTGCCCTCAAAACAGTAGACAAGCAGCGAGAATCGTTCAAACGCTACGGGGTTTGGGGAGAATGGGATGACCCTTATCTAACTCTCAAACCAGCTTACGAAGCAGCGCAAATCGGCGTTTTCGGGCAAATGGTTCTGAAAGGCTACATTTATCGGGGATTGAAGCCCGTACACTGGAGTCCTAGCTCGAAAACGGCATTAGCAGAAGCAGAATTGGAATATCCAGAAGGTCATACTTCCCGCAGTCTCTACGCTGCTTTCCCAATGGTAGAACTGTCTCCGCCATTGGAATCGGCTTTAAAGCAGTACTTGCCTGATTTGGGGGTAGCGATCTGGACGACTACTCCTTGGACGATACCAGCTAATTTAGCAGTGGCGGTGAATCCCGACCTCACCTATGCGGTGGTGGAGGTGGAGGGAAACCTAACCCCCCAGCCCCCTTCCCTACGAGGGAAGGGGGAGCCGGAAAGCTTAACCTCTCCAACAAAGAAGGGACAGCCGGAAAGCCCCTCTCCTCTTAGGGGAGGGGTTGGGGAGGGGTCAGCCAAAGAAGAAAAACCTTTTGGTTTTAAATATCTAATCGTGGCGGCGGATTTGGTAGAGCGACTGTCTGCCACTTTAGGAGTTAACCTGACGGTGAAGGCGACCGGATCTGGTAGGTCTTTAGAGCATTCTACTTATCGTCATCCGTTATTCGATCGCGTAAGTCCGATCGTGATCGGCGGAGATTACGTTACCACTGATTCCGGTACGGGATTGGTACACACCGCACCCGGTCACGGTCAAGATGACTATATGGTAGGTCAGCGGTATGGTTTGCCGATTTTGTCTCCAGTGGATGCAGATGGAAACTTTACCGAAGAAGCGGGACAGTTTGCCGGGTTAAATGTTCAGAGTGAAGGTAATGCTAAGGTAGTGGAAGCTTTAGCGGCAGCAGGTTCTTTATTGAAGGAAGAACCTTACGTTCACAAGTATCCTTACGATTGGCGGACGAAAAAACCGACGATTTATCGCGCTACGGAACAGTGGTTTGCGTCGGTGGAAGGTTTCCGAGAAGAAGCATTAAAAGCGATCGCATCTGTTAAATGGATTCCCGCTCAAGGGGAAAATCGCATTACTCCAATGGTGGCAGAACGATCGGATTGGTGCATCTCCCGTCAGCGCAGTTGGGGCGTACCGATTCCCGTTTTCTACGATGAAGAAACGGGAGAACCTTTGCTGAATGAGGAAACGATTTCTCACGTTCAAGCGATCGTAGCTGAAAAAGGCTCGGATGCGTGGTGGGAAATGTCAGTAGAAGAGTTATTGCCCGAAAAATATCGCAATAACGGTCATTCTTACCGCAAAGGCACCGATACGATGGACGTATGGTTCGATTCCGGGTCATCCTGGGCGGCGGTAGCAAAACAAAGACCCGAATTGTGCTATCCGGCTGATATGTATTTGGAAGGGTCGGATCAGCACCGGGGTTGGTTCCAATCCAGTTTACTTACCAGCGTTGCTAATAACGGCATCGCACCTTACAAAACGGTATTAACTCACGGCTTTACCTTGGATGAAGAAGGCCGCAAAATGAGTAAATCCGAGGGAAATACGATCGATCCCTTGGCGATTATCGCAGGCGGCGACATCGAAATCAAAACCCAAAAAGGCAATAAAACCAAGAAAGAAAAAGTGCCGGCTTATGGTGCTGATGTGTTGCGTTTGTGGGTGTCGTCGGTAGATTATTCTTCAGATGTGCCGATCGGTTTGAATATCCTCAAACAACTAAATGATGTGAGAGGAAAAATTCGCAACACGGCGCGTTTTTTGTTGGGTAATTTGCATGATTTCGATCCGGCAAAAGATGCAGTACCTTACGAACAATTGCCGGAACTCGATCGCTATATGCTGCATCGGATGACGGAAGTGTTTGAGGAAATTACCCAAGCATTTGAAAGTTTCCAATTCTTCCGGTTTTTCCAAACGGTGCAGAATTTCTGCGTAGTGGATTTATCCAATTTCTATTTGGATATTGCGAAAGATCGGTTGTATATCAGTGCGAGTGATTCTTTCCGCCGTCGCAGTTGCCAAACCGTGCTGGCAATTGCCGTGGAAAATTTAGCCAGAGCGATCGCACCAGTTCTCTGTCATATGGCAGAAGATATTTGGCAATATTTACCTTATCCGACACCCTATAAATCCGTGTTTGAATCCGGTTGGGTGAAAGTTGAGGAAAAATGGAAGAAGCCAGAGTTAGCAGCATCTTGGCAACAATTGCGACAAATGCGCCAAGAAGTGAATAAAGTGATGGAACAAAGCCGCAAGGAAGGTGAAATCGGCGCTTCTTTGGAAGCGAAAGTTTTACTATACGTAGCCGATCCAGATCTGCGCCAGCGTTTAGAAGCGTTCAATCCCGTCACTGATTCACCCGTAATAACTGCTGATGAAAAAGTAGTAGTAACAGAAGAAGTCGATTTAGATGAAGAACTAATTCCGACAGTAGCTACTACGAAGCAATGGCGGGTATTTGCAGAACAAATCGATGTGATTTTGTCCGATTCTCTAGACCAAATCGGTAGATTTTTCCAAAATTATCAAAGACCGCTTACGGTATTAGGTGCGATTGGTTTGGTAGTGTTTATTTTGTATTTAACAGCAACTATGTTAAATGCAGTTAATCGGATACCGCTATTAGAACCAGTTTTCACCCTGATCGGTATTTACTACTCGTTTAAGTTCGCGAATAGCAATTTACTGCGAGGAAACGATCGCCAAAAATTATACGAAGATATTCGTACTTGGCAACGAGAAATTGTCGGTCAAACTCCCTCAAGGTTCTCAACCGTTAAGGAACAACCAACCACAATTACTGCTTCCGTCACGACGGAGGAAGTTAGCGATACCGATAACTCAATTCTCAGTAATGGCAGTAATGGAGTTGACGAACTGCGTTATCTGTTTATTGCTTCTCAGGTAGAGTTGCTAAATTCACCGGAAGCTTTAGAGGGAGTTAAGTTTAAAGCAATTTCTGACAACTTGGGTGTGGGTGTAGTGAAAGCAGATGGGCAAAAATGCGATCGCTGCTGGAACTATTCCGTTTTAGTAGGTAGCTTCCCCGCCCATCCCCTACTCTGCGATCGCTGCGTACCCGCACTAGCAGGTAAATTTTAACGAAGAAGAATTCTCCGAGCCAGAATTCAGAATTCAGAAGTCAGAATCAAGAAAGAAGAAAAAATTTCACGCTCCCAGATTCAACCTGGGAGCAGTTTTTTGAGCAAAGGACTTAAGTCCTTACTACAAAAAAGTTTGATATCACTCTTCTAAATTAAGCTTAGAAGGATTCTGCTTTTGGCTAGTAATCACTGTTAACTTTTGGAGGCATTCTTGCGTTAATTGGGTAAATGCTCTCCCACCAGTTGATTGAGGATTAGAAAGCACGACAGGCATAAAAGTATCGACAGCTTTAGAAACGCTTACATCAACGGGAATGCGAGTTTTGAAAAGTTTGGTAGCGCTGTAATCTTCATGAACTCGACGCATTACTTGCTGATAATACCTACCTGTCAATAGAGAACCTGACATCGTGAAAACAATACCCAACAATTGAATATTCACCGCATCGTTTTTATGAATTTCTCTTTGTTGAGCTAGTCTTCGTTCTAGTAACTGAATACCGATCACTGATAATGGTTCGGGTTTAGCAGGTAAGATGTAAAAATCGCTAGCCAGCAGACCGCTACGAGTTAAAAGATTATAACCCGGAGCGCAATCTAAAATTATAAAATCAT
>CAZJJR010000009.1:36216-36428 GCA_964546365.1 uncultured bacterium
TTTGGCCTCCGTGAATTGCTTTTTCATAGAGCATTTCCGATACCAAAAATTCATCGTAAAGGTCTAGGTCTCCTGGTAATAAATCCAAACCTTTTAAAGAGCAAGCATAACCGTGAATTACATCATAAATTGGAATTGATAGTTTAATATCAGGTTTGATTGCTTTATTTACCAAATGCCTTAAAGTGCGTTTATCTCTCCGCCGCTTAGAA
>CAZJJR010000009.1:36494-53503 GCA_964546365.1 uncultured bacterium
AACCAAAACCTTTTTACCGAAATCTTTTACCAAACTAGCGGCCAAGTTTACCGTGAGGGTCGTCTTACCGACGCCGCCTTTCATGTTGGCAGTTGCTATGATATATCCCATTCGTTCTGTCCTTTTACAAATGACGCCCTACTCAGGAAATTCGATCTGGATACCCAGGCGGCACCAGGATAAAGATGCTTCATTAAATTTAATATTTTTACGGACTAGGCAAAAGGGCGCTGGTGATAAATTCTTTCGATCGAGATCCCGATCTGGGGAAGAAGCCTCCTTAGATTCACGGGAAAGTAAATATTAGTTTTAGCGCAACTCGATAATTTTAGCCAATAAGCTTTGTAATCTATGTAGATTAGATCCCACTTGGTATAGTAAGTCTCCTTTCCCCAACAGATAAGCTGCTGCTTTTTGATTCCCGCCTAATACTATAGTTGAGTCTGCCTCGCTAGCGGTGCGAAGTGCCACTCTTCCCGGTAAGTTCGATCGAATCAGGGGGGTAACAACTTTCGCTTCTGGGCGTTGGGTAGCAACGATGAGGTGAATGCCAGCTGCTCTTGCCATTGCGCCTATCCGTTTGATGCTCAATTCTAGTGCATTGCGAATTTCTTTTTCTGCCATAAAATCCGCATATTCATCAAAAATACAAACTATGCGGGGTAGAGGCTTGGTTGCTTTTTGATTGTAAGCGCTAATATCGGCACACCCGGCAGCTTCAAATATTTGATAACGCTGCTCCATTTCTGCTACCAATTCTGTCATCAGTTCGATCGCAGTTTCGCTATCTTTGACGACTGGCTTATATAGCCAGGGGATCGCCTCGAATTCCGGAAAAGTTACCCGTTTGGGATCGACGAGAGCAATTTTGAGATGTTGGGGAGAGTGACGCCAAAGTAAACTGAGCAGAAGGCTTCGCAGAAATTCGCTTTTACCGCTACCTGTAGTACCGCCAACTAAAAAATGACAGGTATTGGGATCGGATAAATCTGCTTCTAATAATTTGCCATCTATATTTACGCCTATGGCGATTTTGACTGGTGCGGTGGCGGGTAATGGTTGTTTTTGGATGTAATCTTCGGCTTTGGCAATTTGGCGATCGCAACGAGGTAAATCAACGCTAACATACCCGGCTTGCGGTGCGATCGTCGGTGGAACGGTTAATTCCATCTGCACCTGAATATCAGCAGATTTATTGATAATAGAAGCAACTTTCACTCCCAATTGAGGTTTTAGTTTAACCCGAATGAAAGCTGGGCCGACAGATGCTCCTTGATAGTCTACACCAATACCAAAAGATTTGAGGACATTGACTAATCGATCGCCTACCTCATCCGGATCGATCGCTGGTTTTTGCGTAATTTCTTCCTTTTCCTCTACTTTAGTTTCACCAATATTAAAAAAGGTTTGGCACTTTTCTTTTTGCGGACAAATTTTACAGAGGTCAGGTTGTAGTGTTGGGGGAGGAGGGTTAGGATTAGGCGGTTGCCATATCAGCCATTCTCCCATTTGTTGTAGCTTATGGGGAATTAAGCTATGTACTGTATTTTCTAATTGTTCCCACGTATAATGATATTCTTTAAATTCTGGTAAAACGCAATAAACAGCCGAATCTACAGGTACTTTTTTCTTTTCTTTCAGCATATAACTGTAGAGCGCTACTTGTGCTAACTGTGCCGCCGGATCGACTGCTTGATAGGTTTTGTACTCTACTACGCAGAGGCGATTTTTTTCAAAATCAAAAATTATGCCATCAAGAATACCTGTTATTTTTTGCTGTTTACCATCTGGTAAAGTAAACTGATGTTCTAGGCTTAATTCTCCTGCTAATAAAGTGCGTGTGACGAGCGCATCTGCATGACAATAGCGTCTATTTTTAACTAATAATTCAGCCCAGCGTCGGATTAGTTTAACTAAGCCTTGCCAAATTTGATGTAGAGAAGCTGCTTTGCTAGTATCTTCTTGAATCGCTGTTTGTAAATAAGGAAAAAATCCTACTTCATAAAATATTTGCTGCATTTGTATGGCAATTTCATCCACCTTTAATTGTTCAAATGGTGGATTAAACAAATTTTTAAATCTCGGTTCTTGTTTGCTAATATGAATAAAATCATTAGCTAACTTGTGAAAGGTCGTACCAATACCTTGTAATTTATTTTCTGGTATAAACTGCGTATTTCCATCAAAATGTTGCTTTAAATAAAATAAGCGAGGGCATTCAAAGGCTACCCTTACTTTAGTAACGCTCAAGCTCGATCGATCGGCATTTTCAGATCGGGGCATTGATTCGCTCTCCTCTGAACTAGATATATTTCGGTTGGTAAAAGCTAATAAACGTTGATGTACGTGAGCTAAATAAACAGTATCTAATTTCGCATATTGTAGCTGTTTTTCTGTCAGGGGTCGCCGTCCCCAGTCGCTTGCTTGCTCTTCGATATCAATGTTTGAGAAGTGACAGAGTTCTGCGGCTAAAGTTTTTAGTTTTAAATTAGATACTGAT
Source organism: uncultured bacterium (assembly GCA_964546365.1). Taxonomy (GTDB): domain Bacteria; phylum Cyanobacteriota; class Cyanobacteriia; order Cyanobacteriales; family Aerosakkonemataceae; genus DATNQN01. The sequence continues at coordinate 38,995 of CAZJJR010000009.1, forward strand.
AGATATGGTTTACGTAATTTTTGCGCTAATTTAAAAGTGCAAGTAATGTTTTTTGCTACGGGTCTACCTAAATATTTTAAGTCGTACCCTGCATTATGAAAGACCTTTTCTATTTTGGCATTAGCCATGATTTGGTTAATAAAATAAGTAACCAATTCAGGCCGATCTAAAACATCTAATATATAAGTGTGGTTGCCAGTGCGATCGGTTGGTTCTGCTAATAACTGAATTAGCGATAACTTTGGACGATCGGTATTCCATTGAGCGATTTCTGTATCTGCCCAGAGAATTTTTGCTGAAGTAAGTTTATCGATGATTGCTTTTATTTCGGTTGCTTCTGTCAGGTAAGGCATTGGCTTTTATAATGTTTGTAGCGAGGACTGAAATCCTCATATTAGAGATAATAAGGACTTCAGTCCTCACTACGAGCTATGTTTGTGGTACGAAGCAAATTAATTGTTCTTTCGGTGGTAAATTCGGGTTAATAATTTTAACTTTATTATTATTGATTAGCCTATTAATCGCTTCCTCAACTTGAAATTGATTGACATCCAATAATTGATTTAAAGTATTTTGAATTAAAGTTGGCTTTCCCATGAAACTTTGAGTCTTAACTAAATTCAGCAAATGTTCTTCTACTTCTTTAAAATTTATATTATCAGCCCCTTCCATCTTTTTGTGAACAATTTTCAACTCTTGCAGCAACGTACACTTATTCAAAATTTCTGATTGGCGAATTAAATCTTGTAACTCTTTTAATTCAACCATCTTACCTGCAACAACTAACTCATTAGCTTGGGCTGAATTAACCAAGCTTTTATATGTTGCCAAGTAGTGAACGGAGGAAAGAGTTGCTTTGATGTGATGATTTTGAGAACCTTGGAAAATTTGCCTGTAAATTTGGTGTCCAGCAAGTTTTCCATTTCCAACTCCTGCGGCACGAATCAAATATAAGGTTTGGCAGCTATTTTTATTAATTACTGCTTGACAAGCATTCATTATATTATAAAAACTAGTCATGCTTGCGTCTTCAGTCCAAACTACTCCTACTCGTGTTTTTTGTTCCGGATTTTGATAGCTAAGAGAGTAACTGGTGTATTTACCACTTAGTAGTTTTGTTTTAATTTCCTTTATTTCCAAAGCATCTAAGGCTTCTACTAACATTGCAATTAGTTCTGTGGCAGATTGCAGTGTTATTTTGGTGATTTTTCCTTGAATTTTGTTGTACTCGTTTTGCCATATAAGTTTGAAATAATTTAACTTTTTATCACTATTATTTTTTTGTTTGAAATCATCGTTTTTATTGGTTTCTTCGGGTTTTTTATTCTTGGAATTATCCTGTTTTTTATCTTTTGCATTATTACCTATAGAAATTTTATATTTATGAAATATCTCACTTCCAAATGTAAGAGCATCTCTAGAGTTGGTTTTACCACCAGGGAACTTAATTTCTAATGCTTGACGATTTAAAGGGAAGATTGGAGAATCAGGCTGAGGATTTGCTTGAACATGAAGAGGTTTTAACCGAGAAGCTAAGAGAGCTTCCGTTTGTTCTAGAGTGATATCTTTCAGTTGGACTGCTCGCTCGAACCTAGCTTTGTCAGACTGTTGAATGTGTTTAGCGTTCCATTTCCAATAACTAGTCATTATACTAATAATAACTAGAAAATTATTTAACAAACCATTATGAATAGCTGTGTTACAGTTGAGTAAAGCTTGGATATACTGAGATCCGCTTGCATCAAGCTTATTAGGTAACTCATCAAAACACAAAACTATTGGTTTAGTCTCAGTAGAAATCCTCCCTAAATTCGAGAGAGTTTCCCAAGCAGCATCTTCTGTTTCAATAGAACGCTTAACTTTCAATGCTTGTAGAGACTCTTCGCTTAAATCATCTCCTCTTAACCATTCACAGGCTAACGGATAAAGATCTGGAATGGTAAGGTCATGCAACACTCCAAAAAATTGATCTGCGTTGTAAATATTGGCTTGTTTGTAGGTGTTCTTGAGGTGTTTGATGAAATTTTTTCGATCGCTTTGTAATAGTGTCCAGACACTATCATCAAAAATACGTTGTTTTAAATTGCGTTTCGTAAAAGCTGACAGGCTTTTAAGCCAAAGCATCAACTGAGATTCTTGTTGGCCTTCTGGAAACTGCATCAGACTGTCAACTGTATAGCGCAGAATATGACGCCTAATATAATCGTTATCTGCCCAAGGCCCAATGTATGCAAAAAAGGCTTTGGAGTTAAAAGTGCGTTTAAGCCTACCTAATAGATAGCTTTTTCCAGAACCAGATTCTCCTGTCAGTAGTACTGTTCGGCTACGATGATCTTTGGCAACTAAGTCAAGAAGTGCCTCAATCTCAACAATTGCTTCTTGATGAATTGAATCTACCGTCAATGCAGAGTCTTGTTTTTCTAACCAAAAGTGACCTTGCTTAAAAGTGGTTGGGTCAAACGGGTTAATCTCGCGTAGAATGATGTCGTCAATGGATGCCATAATTAAACTTCCGATAAACTAGGTAACTGCGTTGAGAGTGTAAATATTTAGTTGGTAGATTGCTAGTTTATGACTATAAAGAAAAGTGACCCTCCAATATCTTTTGGAATTCCCGCGTCAATTTGTTCGGAAGTATAAGGTGTCGGATCTACTAACGAACTCAACTCGATTAGGTCGTTCCGTTGCAGACTATAAAGTGCCTTATCTAATTCTTCCCTAGACAAAGGCGGCTGTAACTTTTGGCGCAGATGAAAAATTGGCAAATAATTTTCCGTCCCCAATTCTCGGTCTAAATCTCGAATTATTTGCAAAATATCATCATCAGTTGGCTTGTTAGTCGCTATAGCTACTGATGGCGATACTAAATCTGGTTTTACGCCCAAAGATTTCCGCAAAAAGCGCAGGTAATTTGTTAACAAATCTAAACTGAGAACTGCATTAGTACCTTTGGCGGTGAATTCATCTCGCAGGAATTCTTGTCCTCGCTGAGTTAGCCATACCTCAGCTTTCTGCCGTTTTATTTTGATATCAGTTTCAATCAGCCCCCGTTCGGCTAATTTTTGTAAAATTTCTTCTTTTTCAGCCGCTTTTGCTGCTTTGATTTCACTGGGTTTGATTTTGGCCGAAGATTTGGCGATCGCTTCCAGTACTTTTAACTCTTTTTCTGAGATCGGTATCTGAGAAGTGTCCGTTTTCAACAAAGCGCGACCGGGCGGTAAAATTTTCGCAGTGGCGATTTCGCGGGAGTAGTCTACCAAATTGCGATCGCCTAAATTTTGACAAAGTTTTTCCTTTCCTTTAAAACTGCTGAAAGTACTGGCTGCAATAGGCGATCGGTAATTCTGACAACCCAGCAGTTTGAGGAGAAACTTCAGTTCATCTGAATTCATAAATAATTTCTGGTGAGGGATTTAGTCTTAATTTTATACTTAAGCTTTCTCAAGCTAAAACTAAATATATTTATTCTAATTCGTTATTCAAACATTATTTACTTATAAAATATTATGCTGAAACTACTCCTAACTTAACAAAATTAATTTGATAATAAAGAAATATTTACTTTTATCAAAACAACTTAATTAATCAAACCCATTCTGTAATTTTAAGCTGATTAACGCTCGGTACGTAATTTTAATTTTGTTTTTTCAATTGAATTAGCTTTTGCCAACATTTCAAATTCTCGATATATACCTTCTGCCTTATAAATTAAAAGTTTCATTTCATCCGAATCTAAATGCTTGATTAAAATAGGCTTTAAATATTGACGCTTCTGGGAGGGGCCTGCGTGAAAGCCTACTTGCTCGTGAATCAATTTTACGCTTTCTTCGGTATGTAAAAACAGGTTGAAATCCGTTTTAAATCGTTGATTAACTTTCTTAATTACCGCCCCAAAATCTTTGGTGACTTCATCGAATAAGCCGATAATATAGTCATTATAATAAGGTTTGACTTGCTGATAAAAAGCAATCCAATTTATTAAATATTTTTTTAAAGATAATTCTAATAAATCTCGCTCCGAATAAGATATGTTATGTGTTTGTAATTCCAAACTCAACAAAGATATTACCGCATCCACAGGCTGGCGAATTAATAATATCGTGGGAATAGATAATCGGCTAGCTCTAATTATTTGAGCAGCAGCGTGTAAATGAGATGCTAAAACTATAGGGCGTGTTTGAACCGATAGAAAAGCACCCATTGAAAAACTGTTAGCCGAGCGCGGAAATCCTTCTATAACTAATTCAGTATTTCTTTGTACGGAACGTCCCGGATATCTACCGCTTACCAGCATTAACGGGTAAAACAGTTTCGGGTAGAGACTGGCGAAAGAGCGAATCTCGAATTTTAGTTGAAGTAATGGTCTGTTGCTAAAAACGAGATAGTACATAAGTGGTTGAGATGAACTCCCTGAGTAAAAATTGAATCAATATTTTAGATGCCAGATCTCAATTATCAGAATTATCAAATCACAGCCGAATACTAAAAAACAATTTTTATCTACTTGATACCAATAGCTAAAAAATATACTCTGACTTTAAACCGATTGAGTTCATCCTTAAGGATGATAACAAAAATTCCGTTTACAGTAAAATATCATTTTTTTCTGATTAGAGGTTGATGCAAACAAATTAACCCCTGGCATTAATTTCAATCTAGGCGGGAGCTTTGTCTCTGCAAGGAACTATGGGCTGACGATCGCTAATTGAGTAGTTAGTATCAAGTAATACTTTTTTATGGGAAATGGTGATTCTTTTTTATCGATATAGGTTAATCTTGAGCAAGCTATTGAAACTACACTTGTATACTGAGTAACTTAATGAACATTCTCATGCTTTCATCCACGTTCCCTTACCCACCTAGCCGAGGGGGAACGGAAATCAGAACATTCAATTTGCTCAAATACTTACACCAACGCCATCACATCACCCTCGTCACCCAACGCCACCCAGGAGTAACAGATACGGAAGTGGAAGAACTTCGTCAATGGGTAAGCGAATTAGCAATTTTTCCCATACCGCCAGAACCGAAACAAGGTGGTATGTTGGGATTGCTGGGTAAAGTAGGACGCTTTACCGAATCTTTGGTAAAAACAACGCCGCCGAATGTTTTGCATCGCTATTCACCAGAGATTCAAAAGTGGGTAGATGATTTTGTAAGAGTGGGTAAATGTAATGCGATCACCTGCGAACATAGCGTTAATGAAATCTACGTTCGTCCTGAATTTAAAAATTCAGTAACAACAGTTGTTGATGTTCACAGTTCGATTTATGGTTGGATTCGCGGTCATTTAGAAATGGGTGCATCGCCAAATGCAATTCGCGATCGCTTTTATCTTAACTTATTATTAAAACCCTATGAAAAACGCTATGCTAGCAAATTTTCTAAGATAGTTGTTACTACTGAAGAGGATAAAGACCAGTTTCTTAAATTCTGCCCTAATGCTCAAATACCAGTCATTCCCAACGGCGTCGATTTAGAAATATTTCCCTATCGCGCAGCCGATCCGGGGGGATATGGATTAGTATTTGTGGGAGCAATGGATGCTTCTCATAATATTGATGCGGCGCGTTTTTTTGCTTTAGAAATATTACCAAAACTACAAAATAAATATCCTGACGCTACTTTTAGTATTGTCGGTGCGCGTCCGACTCCAGAAGTTTTGGCATTAGGAGAAAAGAAGGGCGTAATCGTTACTGGTAAAGTTAATTCAATGGCTGAATATCTGCATCAAGCTTGTGTTTGCGTGGTGCCTCTGCGTGCTGGGTATGGTATTAAGAATAAAACTTTAGAAGCAATGGCAGCTGGAACGCCGGTAGCCGCCAGCGATCGCGGTTTGGAAGGTCTTGCCGTCGATACCCCCGGTTTACCTCTACGCGCCTTAAGAGCCAACGGGGTAGAAGAGTATATTAATGCGATCGGTCGATTATTTGAAGACCCGCAACTGCGCCAAGAGCTATCTAAAAACGGGCGATCGTTTGTCGAAACAGAATACACTTGGGAAAGAGCAGGTCAGCTTTACGAACAAGTATTGTTGTAGGAGAAGTAGTCAGGAGTCAGAATTGAGGAGTCAGAAGTCAGCAGTTAGAAATGCTTCTCAATGATGATTTCTGACTATTATGGTTCTTTTTCGAGCGGTTTTTTTGATTATTAACTTTTTAATTTTGCTGATTCCGTAAATTACGTAACTTAACTTTTAAATAGGTATAAAACGGTAATTGATAGTTTTCTGCCAGCAACCAAAAAACAAAAGCAAAATGGCATAAAAAAGTTAAACCGATCCAAACTTGCGGAAGCGAAGACCCAAAACTGCCTTCTTCTGCGGGAAATATATAAGCAGAAACGGCAACTATACTGGTGGGCAGAACTACTAAAGCAACGGCTAGCAGCCAAAGCACGAAAGTCAGTTCGTAATTTTTCTGTTGTGCTAATTTCCAGCTACGTCCATTCCATCGCCAAGCTAATGGCTGAGTACCATCTGCTAAGATAAGCGATTGTTCGTCAAGATTAGCTGAAAAAATGTGGCGGCAAAAGTTACAAGCAAAGGACTCCGTGAGAGTCAATACAGAAATTTCTCCGTGGCGACAGACCGGACAAGTATAAACATCGTGATAATTTAGGCTTTTGTTTTTTGATGCCAGAGTTTCGGAATGCTTAGATTCTGTCATGCTAAAAAATTTTTGTGATGCTGAGATTTCTGCTGGCCTTCAATCGATTGAAGTCTGCCAGAAATCCGGTTTTTCTAAAAAACCGGGTTTCTTAAATCCCTTCGTTTACCCATATATCTATTTTATAGATGCAAAAAAGCCCAGATGCGATCGCATCCGGGCTTAAATTCTCACAGGGGAAATAATTATTAGCTATTTTTCAACATTTTTAGCTTTGTAGTCTTGGAAAGACTCGTAACATTCCTCTGGATGGTACAAGTGGCATTTATCGGTAATTTGCTTCATTAAAGGCCAAGAGAACCGATATTCTCGCAGATAACTTCCCCAATTTTCTCTCAAACTGGCATGAGCCATCCGCAAGTTATAAGAAGGAATGGCAGTAGAAAGGTGATGGGGAACGTGGACGTTGATATCGTGGCAGAGAAATTCTACCCAACGAGGGTATTCGCAGTGAACGCTGCCAGATAATTGAGCTAAAGCTTCGCTCCACTCACCTTCTGGTTTAAAGGGGATATCCGGATCGGTGTGGTGTACGAGGGTGAAGGTACTCATCCAGAAATGATAAACCATCCAGGGAAAAAGCCAGAACTTGACAAAACCCCAGATGCCGAGAGTAGCGATGATAATTGGGAATGCGATCGCAGCCGTTATCAGTACCAATAACGCGGAGAACTTCACTTGCGATCGTTGTTTACCCTCAAATTCCCACCAACTAAAATGCAGAACCGCCCAATGTATGATGGAACCGATCCACCAAATTCGACCGCGCAAACCTTGATAGCCCAACTTTTTCACCATGCCTAAGCTTTCGTAAAAATCAGGCTTGAAAGGTTGCCAAGCATTGTCTACATCTAACTTATTCGTATGTTTGTGGTGGTAATTATGTAAGATGCGCCAACTGTGGAAAGGATAAATTAAAGGCAGCATCATGGCATGACCCACCAAATCGTTTACCCAACGGCGGTTTGCAAATGACCGATGGCCACAATCATGCCCGATCACGAAAAAACCAGTCAACGCCGTACCCGTAAAAATCCAAGCAAACGGCAGAAGAAACCAGGGAGAAAAGGCAATACTACAGTAGCCTAGAAAAACTAGGGAAATATTTATGAATACCGATGTCCAAGCTTTGCGCCGATTTTTGATAAAGACATCTTTAGGCAGAGTCCTCAAAATATCTCTCAGGCGTAGTTCTGAAGCTTTAAAAGTAGGTGCCAAGTTCTGTGGCTTAATGCTTGATACAGTCATGAATAAATGACAGGTCTCCTAGTGCCAGTAAAGTGAAGGGATTATGTGGACAAGTGGAAACAACCTGTTATTGCAAACTGAATTGAGTAACAGGCAGTGCTTGCAATAAGTTTTATTTTCTAGCTGCTGCTAAGCGGCATGGCTAAAAATAAATTAAAGCTTTTTTTGCTAAAAGCAGCACTGTTAGTGGCGAAGCCTTAGCTTTTATACCACAATATGGCGATGATCCAAACCATTGATTTTTTAATCACCTGAACTGGCTAAGGCTTGCCTTTTGTCAAGCCAAAAAAGGTTTTATTTTCGGTGGTATATAACTGTTTCTAGCTGGCACGATGGCCTGCGATCGAGTTTTTTAATCAGTTATTTTCTTTGTCGTAGCCGACGACTAGTTCGATATCGGGGGTTGGCTGTTGTTGCTTGAGACTCTTGAGTTGCAGCAGAAGGCTTTCTACATCAGCTTGTAAATTCAACAACTTAGCTTGCTGATCCGCCTGGTAAACCGATTTCATTGACTTCATAAGGCGAACTTGATTAGCTAATGCAACAGACATATCACTAACTTCTTGGGAAGTCACGGTAGGACGTTCGATACTGGGGACACTAGATGAACGAGTTGCCATATTTTCGTTGCCTAGTTATTTTTGCTTAGTCGTTATCATTTGGTAATTGTACCCTGAATGTTAAGCTGCGTTAAGTTCCCACGTATCAATTTTTCTAATTGTCCACCATGAACTTATTTGGCAAGGGGGCAAGTGGTGGTAAAAAGATTCCTTCAATCTAAAATCTAAAATCCAAAATCTAAAATCGATTGACTATCCAAGCTAAACTAGGGTGTACCCGGAATTTTTGTTGGATTCCCGTTATTCATTTATTGTGACTGTAAGCCTGTCTCCTGCTGACTCAAAATTCAAAACCTGGCCTGGTTTAATCGAAGCCTATCGTTCCTATCTGCCAGTAACCTCAAGTACGCCTGTGGTAACGCTTTTAGAGGGTAATACGCCTCTAATTCCGGTACCTGCGATCGCATCTTTAATTGGCAGACAAGTACAAGTTTTTGTTAAGTATGATGGCCTCAATCCCACTGGTAGTTTCAAAGACCGGGGGATGACGATGGCGATTACTAAAGCAAAAGAAGTCGGTGCCAAAGCCGTGATTTGCGCTAGTACTGGCAATACTTCTGCTTCGGCGGCTGCTTATGCTCGTCGTGGGGGAATGCGTCCTTTCGTACTGATTCCCGATGGTTATGTAGCGTTGGGTAAATTAGCGCAAGCTTTACTTTACGGTGCAGAAGTCTTAGCAATTAAAGGAAATTTCGATCGGGCGCTGGAAATCGTGCGCCAAATGGCCGAAACTTATCCGGTAACCCTTGTAAATTCAGTCAATCCTTATCGTTTGGAAGGGCAGAAAACCGCAGCTTTTGAGGTGGTAGATGCCCTGGGCGATGCACCTGACTGGCTATGTATCCCCGTCGGAAATGCCGGTAACACTACAGCATATTGGATGGGGTGCTGTCAATACCATCAAGAAGGGAAGTGCGATCGCTTGCCTCGCATGATGGGCTTTCAGGCAGCAGGAGCGGCTCCCATCGTCACCGGTCAGCCGGTACCGCATCCAGAAACGATCGCTACTGCTATTCGCATCGGCAACCCAGCTAGTTGGGAAAAAGCCGTCGCCGCCGCCGAAGCCAGCCAAGGCGGGTTCGCCGCAGTTACGGATGAGGAAATTCTCGCCGCTTATCGCTTGTTAGCTTCCCAAGAAGGGGTGTTTTGCGAACCAGCCAGCGCCGCTTCCGTAGCGGGAATGCTAAAAGTCAAAGACCAAATTCCCACAGGTGCAACCGTGGTTTGCGTTCTGACCGGTAACGGACTGAAAGACCCGGATACGGCAATTAAACATTGCCAAAATCAGTTTAAGACCGGGGTGGAGCCGGACGTGTTGGCGGTAGCCGAAGTGATGGGGTTTTAAACGGTAATGGTGCAGGCTGAGCGGGAGGTTCTGGCAATCTGGCAGGCTGAGGTTTAGCTGGAATTGCCTTATTTGCCGGAACTTCCTCTAGCTGTACCCCTTCTCGGTGTTTGGTTAATAGGTCGATCGTATCCCCTAACGCAGTGGTTAAACTTTGGCGAGTCCGTGCGTGGCTCATTTGTTCGGCTTTGAAGGCTTCCACTAAGCGATCGCGATCTGACAGCGCTTCGATTAATTTCTGTTGTAACTCTTCAACTGTATTTATTTGCTTGACTTTAGTAGAGATAGTGGATAAATCTACTGCTTCATCCGGATTTTCCAACAAATTAGCCTTTAAATGGTCGATTTCTCGTTTGAGAGATTCGATCGTTCGTTGAGATGCCTTTGTTTCGGTGCGGCGTTGTTCCGCCTCCCGATTATACAGTTGGCTCCACTGGGCTGCGCTATCTAAAGCGGCATCGCGATCGCGCTGCGCCTCAGCCAATTGCTCCCTCAGCGCCTTAATTTCAGCTATCCACTTCGTTACGTCGTTGCTCATATAGTAGTTGTTAGCGTGTAATAGTTTGTGGTAATAGGATGAGCAATATTAACTCTTCCTAACACTTTTTTCCTTATTAGGTATGATATATGCGCGTTTTTTCCGTTTCTTCACACTCTTAAATTGGGCAAGCATCAGATAGACCGTCCAACGTGCTGGAGAAAAGCGCTTGCCAGGATTAGCATCGGAAATGGCTTACAACGCCATGTTAGCCTTGTTTCCATCAATTTTAGCCCTCCTGACTGCCATTGGTTTATTTCAACCATTGCAAACCACGTTTGACTATCTAGCCCAGCAATTAGGTAATATTGCCCCCCACGATGCCCTTTTTTTTTTTGTTGGTTTCGTCAATACGATCAGCCTCAGTAAAAACAGAAGCTTGTTTTCTCTCAGTTTTATTTTGGCAATTTGGACAGCCTCTGGCGCTATCAGCGCTGCCATGACAGCCCTCGATCAAATCAATCACGTTCCTCCAGAGAAAATCAGACCTTTTTGGAAAGCTAAACTGGTTTCCCTTGCTCTTACGATAGGCACGATTTTACTACTAATTGCCGCTTCTTTTTTAGTATTTATTAGCGATTTGCTAGTGCAAGTCATCGCCAGTCAAACAGGCAATTTAGAATCGAAAGTATTATCTCTTTGGCGACTGTTTACCTGGCCTACCGCTTTAGGAATTATTGCCTGTGCCGTTGGCTTTATATATCGCTATGGCCCCAGTCGTTGGCGCAAAGGAATACCTATTTTACCAGGAGCTATTTTAGCTGCTATTTCCTGGGCAATTTTATCGGGGTTATTTCGCTATTACGTCTCTAACTTTGGTAATTATAACGCCGCTTACGGCACGGTGGGTACATTTATCGTCTTGATGCTATGGCTTAACTTAACATCATTAGTTATGCTATTTGGCGCTCAACTTAACGCGATCGTAGGAGAATCAATGCAGAAAAGATTAAAATAAATAAGTCACTCGTTAACGAACTATTGTTTGTGGTTTTTTCTAGTTAATTTTTTAAATATGGCCAATTTTGAAAATCCCAAAGCTATTAGCTTGCAACGCCTTCGCAACCTCAGCAATTTGTTAGATAATGCGATTCCTATTCCCGGTACTGATTATCGCATCGGTATCGATCCTATCTTAGGATTAATTCCTGGAGGAGGAGATACGATCGCAGCTGTTCTTTCCGCTTATATCGTGATAGAAGCTGCTCGTTTAGGATTACCGCGAGAATCTTTAATCAGAATGGTGTTTAACCTAATTGTAGATACAGCACTTGGTTCTTTACCATTTTTAGGTGATATTTTTGATGCCACATGGAAAGCCAACGTCAAAAACTTAGCATTAATCGAATCTCATTTAGCGTTACCCCAAAAAAGTAAAAAAGTAGATCGAGTATTTTTAATTTTTCTGATAATTGTGTTAATGCTAATTGTGATGATCGTGACTTTTATTAGCGTAGTACTATTTAGATTAATTTTGGGTTTGGTAAATGGTAACTGAAATTAAAGATTGGTGGAAAAATACATTCCCCAATGGTCGTCAAACTTTGACAATTACCGATGCAAGTGGCTATCCCGTCAAAATTGCTTATGGAGAAAAGGGAATAGGTAAACCATTAATTTTAGTACATGGTATTGGCAGTTGGAGTTATGGTTGGCGACACAACATAGATAAACTAGCTCGATATTTTCGCGTAATTTGTTTTGATGCAAAAGGGCATGGCTATTCTGATAAACCAACTTATTCCGAACAATTAGGTCATCAAGCTGTAGAAATGGAGCGAATTATCAATGCTTTGTGTGATGAACCTGCTGTAGTAGTAGCACAATCTTTAGGAGCATTAACTACCCTCGCCATAGCAGAAAAAGCTCCTGATTTATTTGCTAGATTAGTGCTGATTAACGTTCCGGTTTTTCCCAAACAACTACCCAGCATATGGATGCGTTTTTTGGCTGGCTTACCTCTAGAGTTAGTAAGAATAGTAGATAGTCTGAGACTGTCAAATTTATTAGCACCCATTTTACTACAAATCGTCTCTCTAGGGCGGCATGAAGTTGTAGTCGATCCCGCACAAATTACCGAAGAAGAAGTGTATTGGATTACTTACCCATACATTACTTTTCCCAATACGATTACCAAAACCACGGAAGATTTACAACACGCAGCACAAGAAATTGAACGATTACTAAATTACCAACCTAATCTCATTAGTAATATTCAAAATGATTTGGGCAAAATTGTTTGTCCTACCTTAATTTTATGGGGCGAACAAGACCAATGGTTTCCGGTTGCTAATGCTACAAAATTACAAGCAAATTTACCAGGCTCTTTTCTCAAAACTTTACCTAATTGCGGACACGATGCGGCTGGCGGTTCTCCAGAGGCGGTTAATGCAGCTATTTTAGAATTTCTACGCGATACGGATTTTCTTGATGTTTGAGTTTGCTTTTTACTTATGAAGCGGTAGGAGTACTGTAAAAGTTGTTCCGACTTCTACAGTACTTTCAACTATAATTTCACCTTTAAGTAAATCGATATACTTTTTAACTATTGCCAGACCAATTCCAGTACCGGGAGTATTATCAACATTATCTGCTCGATAAAACAATTCAAATAGTCGTGCTTGCGCTTTTAAAGGAATACCTATTCCTTCATCTTGGATTTTAAAAATGACTCTTTCTTGCTCATTTTCAATAAAAATTTGAAAATTTATTTGAGTTCTTACAGGAGAGTACTTAATTGCATTAGAAAATAAGTTAACAAGAATATGTCGGAGTATCTTTTCATCGAAAAAAGTTTGGCAATTTTCCTCACCGTAATAGGTAAATGTAAAATCATGTTGATTGCTGTCATAGATTTGCATTTCCCCGATCAATTGTTGCCCGAATAAATTTAAGTTTAAAGGCAATGGATAAAAATCTAAATTAATTTGTTCTGATTTACTAATTAACAACAAGTTTTTGACCAAATCGAGCATCCGTTTCGATGAATCGGAAATGCAATTTAAGTATTGAGTTTTTTTTGATTCAGTTAATTTATTTTCTTGGATTTTTAATAAATCTGCCAATCCGATAATACCAGTAAGAGGACTGGTAAATTCATGGGAAATCATCGAAATAAACTGGCTCTTAAGTTGAGTTATTTCTTGTTCTTTTTGGAGGGCTTGGCGAACTTCTTCGGCTTGTAATTCTAATTGCTTATTAACTGTTACTAATTCAATAGTTTGCTTATTTACAACTTCTTGGAGCGTTTCAATTACGCTATACATTTCCACCGGATCCAGCGCTCGCATAATATTAGTTTGAGTGATTACACCGACTAATTCGCCTTGCTTACCAGTAACTACCAAACGACGCACTAAACGTCGCTGCATTTCTTGATGGGCAACCCATAATGAATGTTCTGGACGCATACAAAATAGAGGCTGACTCATCACGGTTTCGGCTCGAATATTACTCATATCCAAACCGAGGATTTGCATCTGTAAAATGTCCCGTTCCGTAACTATTCCGATCGGTATGGGTTGTTGGGAATGAGGTGATAAATTTAGTAGATTAGCAATGACAATACAGCTTACTTGATTTTGCGCCATTAGTCGAGCTAAATCTAATACTAATGTAGAAGGAGAGGCGTGAATGACTTGGGTTGTCATTACGTCGCCGATCCGACGCATGGTTAACAAATTGAGCGGTTGTAATACTTGGCGAATTGTTTCAGCGGTAACGATACCGATTAGTTTTCCCCTATCATCTACAATCGGCAAGTGACGAATTTGGTTTTGTCGCAAAATTGATAAAGCAACAAATACATCTTTAAATTCTGATTCGGTGAGAGTTATCATTTTCTTGGTCATTACTTCGCCAACAGGTACGGCTAAATTTTGACCTTTTGCTACCCAATTCACGACATCTCTTTCGGTAATGATTCCCCTCAGATGCTCATTTTCTACAATGACAGCACAGTTATTAATTTTATGTATTTGAGAATTATGGCTAGATTCATAATTAGTAAGAGCGGTGATTTTTGATTCATTTGATAAAGCACATTGACTACCCTGAATTTGATTCATTTTAGCGAGAACTTCTAACAGGG
>CAZJJR010000009.1:53623-55906 GCA_964546365.1 uncultured bacterium
TTTTGCAATCTTAACATTCAAAAAACTGGAATCTCCAGGCAAAATTAAATAATATTTCTATGTATTGTATGAAAATTTTGGGGAAATCACCGTAATGTTCGGGACGATCGCGCTGCCAGAACGTGCAATAATGTATGCTCTGTGATTATACGATCGCTCTCCTAATGCCCGAAAATTCTCCATCTCAGAATGACTTGATCGCTGCCTTAGAAATTGGCACGGATATTAACTTCCAACTGCCCGATCCGGAGGATGAAAAGATACCGGATTTCGAGTTCCAACAGCAGGTGGATGTCGCTTGGCAGGTATGCGATCGCTTCGATCTGCAAACGGAAATTTGGCGGGGGCGCATTCTGCGAGTAGTGCGCGATCGCGAAAAGAAAGGCGGCGATGGCAGGGGTACGGGCTTCCTTAACTGGCTAAAAGAACGAGAAATCAGCAAAAGTCAGGCTTATTCCTTAATTGAGTTAGCCAACAGTGCTGATAAACTGTTGGAGGAAGGCAAGCTCGATCCTTCGGCGATTAGAAACTTCAGCAAACGGGCTTTCGTAGAAACTGCCAAATGTACCCCGGAAATACAGCAATTAGTGACTGAGGCGGCGCAAAAAGGCGATCGCATCACTCGCCGCGAAGTGCGCCAACTAGCTGATGAGTGGACGGCGATGACTTCCGATTTGCTTCCCGATGAAGTAAAAGTCAAGGCAGCAGATCATTCCCTTCCCCCACGCTACTTAGCGCCCTTAGTCAAAGAGCTGGGCAAATTACCCGAATCTCACCTCAGCTTAATGCAAGAGGAAGTTGCCGTAGAGCCTACTGTGGAGAGACTCAAACAAGTAACCACAGACGCCCGCAATTTATCTAAGTATCTCGATGCTGCCGCTCAAGTGCAAGCCCTCAACCAATCGTCAGTTGATGTAGAAATGGCACTAGAAGAAGCCATCCGCTTGGGCTGTCTGAACACCACGTCCGATTTAGTGAAGCAAGCCGCCCAGTTAGAGCAAACGATGGCTAGACTGTACACTACTTGGAAGCGGATCGGCAGTTTAGCCGATCGATTATACGTGGATACTGGGGCAAGCACGCCTCATTTGCGATCGCTACTTAACTGTTTAGAACGTCTTTCCGGTGAAATCATCGAAGTACCATTGGATGATGAAGGCGATCGTACTGTCAGATTGCGAATTCTTTCCGAAGCAGATTGAGCGATTTTTTATTTTTTGATAGTAATTGAACCGCAGATAAACACGGATCGATATTTGATTCGATCGCAAAGCATCCAACACCAACAGTATATCTATTTATACATCTGTGTTCATCTGTGTTTATCTGTGGTAAAAAAATCTAATAGCCACTTCAAATCAACTCTTAATACCAGTCGTGGCAATTCCCCTAATAAACTGGCGTTGTCCGATTATAAATAGTACTACTACTGGCAAAGTAACAATTACGACTGCTGCCATCATCAACGGCCAATTATTAGTAAATTGCTCTTGAAATTCTGCCAAACCTAATTGCACCGTTCTTAATTCTGGTCGAGTAGTAAAAACTAACGGCTTAAACAAATCGTTCCATTCCCCAATAAAAGTAAAGAGAAAAAGAGTTACTAAAGCCGGACGAGACAAAGGTAACATTACCCGCCAAAGGATTTGCCATCGATTTGCCCCATCTAATGCTGCGGCTTCTTCCAACTCCACTGGTACGGTAAGAAAATACTGGCGCAGCAAGAAAATACCAAAACCATTAGCAGCAGTGGGTAAAATTAATGCCCAATAAGTATTAATCATGTGTCCCCACTTCAGTACTAAAAAGATAGGAATTACTAATAACTGAAACGGAATCACTAAAGTTGCCAAAATAATCAGTAAAAACGTTTGGCGACCGCGAAATTTTAATCTTGCCAAAGCATAGCCAGCTAACGCAGAGGGAATTACTTGAAAACCAGTTACCATCAAAGCAACAAAAGTCGAGTTGGCAAATCCCAGTAAAAATTTCCCTTTCTGCCAAGCTTGGTGATAGTTTTCCCACGACCACCCATTTTGCCAGGAGTTCAAGCTAGGGGTTGACCCGGCTGCTGCAAACGAGGTGAGAAATACGATCCCCAAAGGTAGGAGTACGACTCCAGCGCCGATCGAGAGTAATAATGGATTGAGCCATTGCAGGATAGATAGCCCGACCACCGATGATGGTGCTGGCCCATTTCGATCTTTAATTGGAAAATTACTTCCCTTATTTTGGTTTACCATCTATATCTAAAAGAAGGATGTGCTTACAATTAGGTATTAA
>CAZJJR010000010.1:0-2122 GCA_964546365.1 uncultured bacterium
TTCCAAATATAGAATCCCTAGTGGATAGAGCGACTAGCGAAGGAGTAAAATTCCTGCAACCGCTCCAAAAAACACGAACCGGGAATTCAGACTTCAAATGGTGTCAAATAGCTGCCTGGGGGGGTCTGCGCCATACGCTGATCGAAGAGGAACCAGGGAAAGGAAAAAATGAAGAGAATAGCAGCGCGATGGAAAATTCAAGCGATGCTCCCATCTCTTATCTCGGCATCGATCATATCGTGCTGAACGTGAATGCTGGCGAAATGGAAAAAGCAGTGACTTGGTATGAAAAGGTACTGGGATTAAAAAAAAAGAAAAAATTTAGTATTCAAACCGAGCGATCGGGTTTACACAGCCAAGTGATGTATCATCCCAGCGGTTGGGTAAAAATACCAATTAACGAGCCAGCATCAGGTAATTCTCAAATTCAAGAATTTTTAGATGTTAATAGAGGGCCGGGAATTCAGCATATCGCTTTACAGACACTCGACTTGGTATCCACAGTTAAGCAACTGAGAGCAGCTGGTTTACCCTTTATTCAAGTTCCTCCCAGCTACTACAGCCAGTTGGAGCAACGGCAACCATTCCCTCTCTCAGCCAAAGAATTAAAAGAAGTAGCCAAACAGCAGATTTTAGTGGATTGGGAGACAGATATTAACCAATTATCAACAGAATTTTCGCCTTTGCTGCTTCAAACTTTTACTCGTCCAATTTTTAGCCAACCTACTTTCTTTTTCGAGTTAATCGAGCGACGAGTCTGCTATATCAATGGCCGACAACAGCAGGCTGAAGGTTTTGGAGAAGGAAACTTTCGCGCTTTATTTGAAGCGATCGAACGAGAACAGATGAAACGGGGCAGTTTAGGGCTAAATAAGTCATAAAAGAGTAGGTAAATGGGGAAAATAAGTTAATTTTTAGGCTTCGTAATACATCATTCATACTTCATCCTTCCCCATTTTTCCCTTTGCTCCTTTACCTAACCCCTAGCCCCGATAACTCATCGTAAAAAGCTGGTTACTAACCAGAGAATAATAAAAGTTATGCAAGCAGCAAAGCGTTCCGCAGTTAAAGGAATAAGATTAATTTGAGTTTGGAGTAACGGATTAAGCGCAGCAGAGAA
Organism: uncultured bacterium; assembly: GCA_964546365.1. Lineage (GTDB taxonomy): Bacteria > Cyanobacteriota > Cyanobacteriia > Cyanobacteriales > Aerosakkonemataceae > DATNQN01. Next base: position 1,121 of record CAZJJR010000010.1, read on the forward strand.
AGCTAAACCAGTGATTAATGCTAATAAGGACATTAGCATGGCTCGACCCAGCTTATTCTCCTTACGAGTAAGAAAATAAAGACTGACTAATACTCCTGTCGCCAACGCCACGGAAGCATTGTAAAAACTCAAAGCAGCCAAACAAAGAAAAATACCTGCCGGCCAGAGGATATCACCCCGACTGGGAGTATCGAGTAGCCCTTGCAGCCATGTGGGGGTTTGTTTGACGGGAGTAGGCGAGGTACTCGGCGGTGCTTCCGATAAGCGTTCTGCAAACCGGATACCTTCTGGAACCTTAATTTTGCCTTCCTGACGCATCCGCAAACGTTCCATCAAAATCGCATCATAAGCGGTTTCGATCGTTTCCTGTCGCTTTGGGTCGCTACTATGCTCTTGAGTCAAGCGATTTCGAGCAGTTTGAATTTCTTCAAAGGTAGCGTCTTCGTTTAGCCCCAACTGTTTGTAGGGATTTTCAGCATTCATTTAAAACCTCCAAGACATCCCAATTCTGCCAAAGATCCTATTCGACCCCAAACTGATAGCGGCGTTAGGGGATATTATCTCCTTATCCGACTGGTTGGGGCTAGCATTTGATTGTTACCCAGTGATAAAAGCCAAACTCCTGGAAGCTAGTTTAGCCTGATACCCGGAACAGAATCATTCCCATCAAAGGAAAACCTCTTGTTCTATGTAGAGTCTAGCTACTTAGTAGGGCATACTAATGCTGGGCTGCTATGAAATCCTTTAAAATGCTGGATACACGATAATGCGGCAAATTTTTCCCCAAGTCTTGCTCCCGATACTCGACCCCAGAGTTCAGAACTTCTCTTTTGTTTGCTCTTTAATCCTCAACTTTAAATTTATAGTGTGAAGTGGTGGCCATGTCTCTCGCCAAGATACTTGTCGTTGATGACGACCCTGCGGTTCGCAACTTAATCCAGCGTTTCTTAACTAAACAAAACTACCAAATGGAGTCTGCCGCAGATGGGAAGACAGCCATAA
>CAZJJR010000010.1:2152-5899 GCA_964546365.1 uncultured bacterium
TTAGTGATTCTGGATGTGAATCTGCCCGATGCAAATGGCTACAACCTTTGCCAAGAAATGCAGAGCCGCACGGGTGTGTTTGTTCTCATGCTAACCAGCCGGACAGACGAAGCTGATAAAATTACAGGGTTTTCCAAAGGTGCTGATGACTATATAACAAAACCTTTTAGTCTAAGCGAATTGGGAGTCAGAGTAGCAGCGATTTTGAAGCGCCAGCGAGTTGTTACGACTGCAGAACAGCAACGGATTGTTTTTGTTTTGTTTTTGATCGATCCAGTTCGTCGGGAGGTAACCCTGAACAACGCGAGCGTACCTTTAACTGCTCTTGAATTTGATTTATTACATTTTTTGGCCAGCCATCCCGGACGAGTTTGGCGTCGTTCCGAACTGATCCAAGCTGTATGGGATTACGAATATGTAGGCGACCAAAGAGTTGTTGACGTTCATATCGGCCAAATTCGGAAACAGCTAGAAATGGATACCAATCAGCCTGAATTAATTCAAACAGTGCGAGGTGTTGGCTACAAGTTTGAGGTTCCAGTTATTACTAATCATAGTAATGAGGCAGCAGATACTTCTGGGCCGTGACCTAATTGGGGGTCTGGCTCTTATCAGGCCAGACTTTTCTATCCCTTTATTCAATTTGAAGTATGTGCTTAATACTTGATTATGAAAAGTGACAAAAAAAAAAAAAAAATTTTGATTGTAGATGACGACCCAGCAATCCGTAATTTAATTTATCGTTTCTTAAGTCAAAGTAAACAAAATTATTATCTGGAGTCAGCTTCAAATGGTGAATCAGCATTAGAGTTGTTTGACCGATTTCAGCCTGACTTAGTGATTTTAGATATAATTTTACCGGACGCGATCGGCTTTAAAATTTGTGAAAAAATGAAGAGCCGGAGTAGTGTTTTAATTATGTTTCTAACTTGTTTGACCGATGTCAAGTCTCAAGTACTTGGGCTGGAGTCGGCTGATGCGTATGTTACTAAGCCTTTTTATGTGGAAGTTTTAGAAAAACAGGTAGAGGCTCTTTTGCGGCGAGCTAATTTGAGTTTAACTAATATTCAACGACAGCCTCTAGTTTTTGAACAATTAGCGATCGATCCGGTACGCCGTGAAGTTACTCTTAATAATCAAAATGTACCTTTAACGGCTTTAGAATTTGATTTATTACATTTTTTGGCCAGCCATCCCGGAAGAGTTTGGCGGCGCAAAGAGCTAATCAGAGAGGTGTGGGGTTACGAACATATAGGAGGAGAAGGCGCAGAAGATCGAGTTGTCGATGTTCATATCGGCCAAATACGCAAGAAAATTGAATTGGATTCTAATCAACCCAGCTTGATTCAGACAGTTCGTAATGTGGGGTATAAGTTGGAGCTTCCTGATTCAACTCCCTTGGAAAAATAAATAAAAGGGTGGTGGGTAGTGAGTAATGGTATTTCGGAGCTATCTTTATTTATCAAATTTTAGAAATAATCGGTCATGAATCGAAGTGAAAGATCCATGACCGATTTTTTGTTTATGATTTTCTCTTTAATTTCCAGCAGAGTTACGGAATAAAGTTTCCAGATATACTTGGGCAGCCCGACGATAGCTACGGGATGTTTCCGGTGTGTTACTAGTACCGTTTTGCAGCAAAAATAGGGAGAGAGCAGCAGTAAATACCCGGTCTTGATCCCAATCTGGATGAGTTTCTAAGTAGGTTTTGAGGGATTCGTGGAGTACTTCTGGGATTTCAGCCAGCATACTAACATTTGTGTTCATGGGCACCTCACAGGAAGAGGGGTGAAGGGGCAGGGGCAGAGCAGGTGAGTGGGTGAGCGGGTGAGTGGATGAAAGGTAAGGACACAGCAGCCGAACTAATTTCTGAATTCTGAATTAATATTTCATCTTTCAGGCTTTATCCCTTGTCTTTGTCCAATCACCGATCGCTAATTTCGATCGCGTATATAGGTCAGCCGCATCATTGTCGTCTAAGAGGGGGTGGGGTTGTCAATGCTGCGAAATGTTAAGACTGCCTTTATAAAAACTACATGATTACGAAATAATAGGGCTTTCAGCCCCCTTTTTGTTACATTTCTTTATTAAAACAGGTCTGATTTGAGCTATGAGAGGATGTTTGAAAAAAATCCCCAGCGTGACATGAAGAGCTTATGCAGTCGTTTAAACCTGTGGAAAACTATTTAGACTCTGTGGAAAACTTTCCGCTGGGCTGTGGAAAGAGTGTGGAATCAGTGGGGAAATTTTTGGCAAAAGATAAGAATTGCAAAAAATTCAGTCTGTGGAAACCATGAAAATTAAATTACTCGGCCAATCGCTCGCTTACCTGCTCTGCCTCGGCGCAGACGACCGATCGATCAATAATTAAGGATATGACCCAAAACTGAAAAAACTTGCTGTTGCTCGAAAAGCTCCACCAGATCGAGATTAATTTTATTTTTAAGAGCTTCTTGTCGAAGTATTTGCAGGGCGGTGGAGACTGGTAATCTGTCTTTATAGGGGCGATCGCTGGCAGTCAGGGCATCGTAGATATCCGCGATCGTCAAAATCTGAGTTTGGATCGGAATATCCTCTTCAGTCAAGCCTTGGGGGTAGCCGCTACCATCGAGCTTTTCATGATGGGCGTAGGCGATTTTAGGGATATTTTTCAGATGTTTCGTCCAGGGAATGCGCTGGAGAAATTTGTAAGTGTGAGTAACGTGGGCTTCGATCGCTAACCGCTCTTGAGGGGTGAGATTACCTCTAGGTAACATCAGTTGAGCCATTTCTTCTAAAGAAACCAAGGGCTTAAGCTGACCGTCAATGTCTCGATATTTATACTCGGCTAGTTGTGTTAGTTGGGCGAGGGCTTCTTCTGATAAAGCCTTAAATTTAGTAGTTTCTAGGGCTTCCGGTTCATTTACTTCGATAATTAGTTGCCAGTATTTATTCAGTTTTTCGATACTTTGAGCTAACTGGATATCCAGTTGTTCGATTTCTTGACAACAAGTACAACCGCTTTGGGAAGTTTCTTTGAACAAATGAGAGCGATCGGACAGCCCTAGCAGATATTGATATTTAGATTGAGTAACTTCCATTTCTAGGGTTCGTTGGGCAAGGGCGAAGCGCTGGCGAAGAATTTCCAGTTGTTCGGGGTAGAGTTTTTTTCGCTTGCCTAAAATGGCTTCCGGGACGCAAACTTTACCGAAGTCGTGCAAGAGAGCGGCGTAACGAATTTCTTGGATTTGCCGATCGTTAAAATGAAGCGATCGCAAAGGCCCGCTATTCACTGCATCGATCTGTTGGCTAAGTGCCATCACCAGTTGAGCGACTCGTTCCGAATGACCCGATGTGGTGGGGTCGCGCATTTCAATCAGTTCGACGGAAGCTTTCACGAATCCCTCGAACAAATTTTCGATACTTTCCTGTAGTTGATTGCGTTCGATGGAGATGGCGGCTTGGGAAGCTAGCGATCGCAAAAGTCTTTCTTCCCAATCCGAATAGGGCTGCGTGACTTTAGCTACGTTATCCACGGTAATCACTGCATCGTGCTTGATTTTACGATTGATCAGTTGCAGGATGCCGATCGCTTCTCCATCTTGATTTTGCATCGGCAGCACCAATACCGAGCGAGTACGGTAGGAAAAAGTTTCATCAAAACTCTTATCTAGCTGGTACTCGATCTCTGCTGGTAAATCGTAAGCATCTGGCAAACTCAAGCTTTTACCGGTGAGGGCTACATAACCAGCCAGACTTTTGCCATTG
>CAZJJR010000010.1:5918-50929 GCA_964546365.1 uncultured bacterium
CTTCTAAGGTGATGTGGGGCTGAGAATCATTTTGGGCGGCTTTAAAGATCAGTTTAGGGATGGCGTCGCTATGATCGATCAGGTAAACGCTACCAGCATCGCTACACGTAATTTCCCGACTCTTTGACAAGATCAAATTCAGCAATTCCCCTAAATTTTGACTGCTAGAAAGAGCGGTACCGATCGCTAACAGCTGCTCGATTAATTCCACTTGCTGAGCAGATTCTTGGAGCATAAGTTCGTGGTTGGGAAGGGGGATCAGCTGGGTATCGAGAACTATCATGTATTTTTCACCCTAATATTCCAAATCAGGCTGGCTCACTCACCGATCGATTTAAGATTGAACTAATGGCCCCAGAAATGTATTAAGCGGTTGAGACCGTTTTTGGTTTTGGTTATTTTTGCTTGAGATTGAAAGTGGAAAAATAGATTTATTAAATTTTCTCTTAAAAGAGATTGTTTTAACATTCTAATTAACGGAACTATGGTTGGTGATTATCAGCCCGGCTATGTATGAAAGTTATCCTATAGATAGATGACTAAAGCAAGGTGGCAAAAATAAACCATCAGTTTGATTTTCGATCTCCTTGCCTAGTTTCCTTACCTTTATAGCTATCAACACAGATCGAAAATTTCTGTCTATGCCCATAAGTAGTAGTTGGGTTGGTCAAAAGTACGCTCTACTCGAACTAATTTTAAATTTAGCTATATATAGCAATCCTAAATGAATTGCGAACAACTAGACCCCTCCCAACCCTCCCCTTGGTAAGGGGAGGGCTAGGGTGGGGTTGATTACTCAAATAGGATGGCTATAAAAGGAATTTGTTAGCGGTAAAGGTAAACCCAGGTCGATTGCTTCAATTTGAGTTAAGCGATCGCAAAATTGTGTCATGAGTTACTACTTGGGATTAGCGTGCAGGCTGGAGGAACTGATGATTCATACTCCAAATTAGCAAGATTTCTCCCTAATTAGGGAGGATACTTTCGGTAGAGTCTCTAGCTGGTCGGTGGTTGAGTAAATTTATCAGTACTAAAAAAGCTCGTTCGGGTGGGGTGGCAAATCAACAAAAAGCCGAAATGATAAGACTTATTTATGAAAAGTTGTAAATTTCTTTCACAATAACTTGACTAGAGTAATTAACTTTCTGTAGCGTAAGTTACAGAAGTAAATTAATGTTAGCCCATTAGCTAAGAGCGTTTGAGGAAAAGCGGAAAGAGTTTTACCGTTCCGCCGGATCGTCATCAAGCCTTGGCTGTGAGGCATTTACCCAGGCAAGAGAACTATGAAAATTGACATCCACAAACCAGAAGTTGGTGCTTCCCCCCGCTTGTATGCCCATAAGTGGTCGCTCGACAGCGAAGGAAATTCTCGGCAGCAGGAACTCCAACCTTCCACATGGGTAAAACTTTTAGAACTTCCGAGCCCTTTTAGTTTTGATGAAGCTCTTCTTCTGTGTCAAAATTCCCAAGACGAGTGGCTAGCTTGGATTCCGGATTACGGCGAAGCGGTACTGCATACCCGTCAATTTTGCTTAACTTGATTGATTTAGGCCGAGAGATGGAGATTTTCTCCTGACAATAGAGAGTAATACGGGAAATAGGTGTAGCAGTAGAGACGACTCAAGAGGTCGTCTCTCCTATTTTTGGGCAGAATTGACTTCTCCCTCGGCTGAAGTAAGAGGGATTCTCAATAGTTGTTTTGCAATGAATGAATCCACATTACTGCTGAAAGACGGTTAGGCTTTGTTCGCTGTGAAAGTCAAGGTCTTTTTTTTGTACCCGCGAACAATTGGGTAACATTCAAACACTTGTCTGCGATCGAAATACAAGCCATTTTACGGATTTTTGTTTATGATGTGGAAAACCGATGAGGGGTCTGACCCCTCACCCCCCTATTAAAAAATATTAAGAGGGGCTTTCTGTTGAAAATTTCCGGTTTGGTCTGAGTGGCAGAAATATGGCAGTAAATAGCGCACACGTCAAACGATTGCTAGAAACCAAACAATGCCAGGGTGGTGACCTAAGCGAGGCATCCCTAGCAAGGTTGAATCTGAGTGGAGCCGACTTAAGCGGTGCCTGCTTGGTGTTTGCGAACCTGAATGGTGCAAACCTGAGCGGTGCTAACTTGAGTGGGGCGGATCTCAGTTTTGCCAATATGGTTTCGGCTAATCTGGTAAATGCTGACTTAAGCGGGGCAGATTGCAAAGGGCTAAACCTGTTTGATTGTCAGATGAATCGCGTCAATTTAAGTGGTGCTGACCTGGGTTTTGCCAATATGGTTAACGTCAATTTGGCGGAAGCTAATTTGAGTGGTGCTGATTTAGATGGTGCCAATATGATCGGCGGCAATTTAAATCAAGCCAATCTTTGCGGGGCTGACTTGGGCGGTGCTAATTTGGGTAATGCCAATTTAGTAGCAGCTAATTTGTCTAACGCTACTTTATGCGATGCTCGTTTAGTGGGTGCTGATTTAAAAGATTCTAATCTTTGCGGGGCGGACTTAAGAGATGCCAATTTGTTAAACGCTAATTTAACTGGGGCGAATTTGAGTAGCGCTAATTTGAGCGGTGCTAATTTAGCGAATGCTAGGTTAGATGGCGTAATTGGACTCTACAGAGAAGATACTGTGGTAGTTAGACAAAATGAACCTCAAATGTCTAATATGCCTTATGTAAATCTCTCTCAACCTAGTTTGTACGCTCCTGCTAACAATAATTTCCGATTACCAAGACCGGGGTTGCCATCTTAAAATCATAAATTAAGAATTAAAAATTAAAAATTACTAGAGAACGCTCTCGCGTAATATTTTTAATTTTTAATTGACTAGGACTTACGTTTTGACATTACATAGGCAGGTTTATGGTTATTTTTCTGCCTGATTGATGAGTAGTTTTGTACGTAAGTCCTTTTAGTATTTCATGCTATCGATTTGAATTATGGCTTGGGGCTAGGGTAAGAATGGTCTAGAATCAAGTCTTTCAGCAATTAAGAATGCCTTAATCACCTTGGCGGTTGCGTTAATTTTGGGGCGGCGATGGTTGATTTTTTAGTTGTTGGATAGAGAGTTGTACCGCCAGAGCAATTAAACCAAGAGCAACTAAACTAAAAACACCTGTTGCTAGAGTGCTGATGCCGACTACTAAAGTACGAACGGCAATAGTAATGTTGATAACTGCGACATTATCAGATTGAATTGGTTTGCTGGCAAAGGTTTGGGCGATCGATGAGGTAAGTAAATAGCTGCCTGTAGACATGGCAATTGCGATCGCAGAACCAATCAAACAACGCCAAGGACTCGGTTGAGTTGAGCTTTTTTCAGTTAATTTCGGTTGATTTGTTTCAGTCGGTGTGGGATTTGCCATAAATTATTTATTAGTTTGAGTTTAGTGAAGAGTTAGCTAGCAACGCGAATACCCGTGGGAATAAATTGAGCGAGCCAAAAGTCGAGATCGGGGTCGGAAATGGCGCTGGCTACTTCATTTTTAACTTGTTCGGCTTGAGCAAGAGATTTGGTAAGGGCGAAAACGGTTGGGCCGGAACCTGACATCATCGTACCTAAAATTTCGCTGCTACGAGCAAAAGCTTCTCTTAATCGCAATACTTGAGGATGGGCTGGTAAAACTACTTTTTCTAAATCATTGTAAAGAAACTGGCCGATTTTAGTGCTATCTTTATGGGCGATCGCATTTACCAAAGCTCCCGATTTTAGGTTGGCAGAATGTGCTTCCCAACTTTGGCGATCGTATTTATAAGAATTTTCAAATTGTTGTTTGTAGGTAGTGTATGCCCAAGCAGTAGAAACTTGCAAACTGCGATATTTAGCTAATACTAAATAAAGATGATCTAAATCTGGTAAAGGGGAAAGTTTTTCACCTCTACCCGTGGCAATTGCCGTACCGCCAGCGATACAGAAAGGTACGTCCGAGCCAAGTTGAGCGGCTAATTCTTGTAATTCTGACTGAGTTAAACCCAAATCCCACATTAAATCTAAACCAACTAATACGGCGGCTGCATTTGTAGATCCGCCAGCTAATCCTGCCGCCACGGGAATGCGTTTATCTATATCAATTTCTACACCGCCGTACTGAGCAAAAGCGGTAGGAAATTGTTCTGCCATTAATATAGCGGCTCGATAAGCAATGTTACTTTTATCTAGGGGTACTAATGGGTGGTTGCAATGAATGCGAATGGCGTCAGTGCCGTTGGAATGTAAGCGTATGTAGTCTGCCAAATCTATACTTTGCAGTATCATTGCTAGCTCGTGATAACCATCCGGACGAGCGCCGATAATTTCTAGATAGAGGTTAACTTTAGCTGGGGCAATTAGAGTGTAGGAACGCATTCGATTTTAGAGTTTTGATTTTAGATTTTAGTTTGGCAAAGAGTTAAAATTGAGGATCTTTTCATTATGCACTAATTTGTAACATATTACTCAATTTTACCCAATGTTCCAGGCTGAGATCTTCTGCACGGGCTTGTGGGTTTATTTCTAATTGTTCCAGAACTTCGGTTAAGAGATCGCGCTCGATTACACTTTTTAAATTATTTCGCAACATTTTGCGCTTTTCGGCAAAACCGAGTTTTACCAATGCTTCTAGAAATTTGGGGTCATCGGCAGTTTGGCGGATGTGAGGACGCAAACGCACTACGGCAGAGTCTACTTTAGGGGCTGGGTAAAAATCTTTAGCTGGTACGATACAAATTAATTCGCAACTTGCTAAATATTGTACTCGAACTGTTAACGCTCCAAATGCTTTCGATGAAGGTTTGGCATATAATCTTTCAGCTACTTCTTTTTGAACTAAAAGTACGATCGAATCAAAAGGTTTGGGGTTGGGATGAGAAATCGTACCTAATAGCTTTTCTAAAATTGGCCCGGTGATATTGTAGGGGATATTCGCAACTACTTTATGTAAATTTTGGAAAGCCGGAAAGTTAGTTAAGTTAGCTTCTAAATCGATATTTAATATATCTCCTTGTAAAAGCAAGAAATTTTCAGTTTTGCCTAATTTTTTGGCTAATGATTGACATAAGTCGCGGTCAATTTCTACCGAGACTACAGATTCGGCTAGTGGCAATAATCGGCGGGTGAGGATACCGGTACCGGGGCCAATTTCTAAAATGCGATCGCTTTTGCTAATTTCTGCGGCGGCGACGATTTGATTGAGCGCTTTATCACTTTTCAGCCAGTGCTGAGCAAATTGTTTACGGGGTTGATGATACATTTCAATTTTAGATTTTAGACTTTAGATTGATAAGTTTACAAAGACAATATTTAATTTTACTGGAAAAGACGGATCTTGGTTGACAATGCGAGTAATTAGATTAAATTGAACCTACCACCGCGAGAGTTTATTGATGTCTACCTCATCTATACTAGAACAGAGTACAATTAGCAATAGTGAAGGTTTAGCTGAATTCAACAATTTTTTTAAAAATAACGAACAGGCTGCTGATGAAGCGGCAATTAAATTAAAGGCGTATTGGCATAAGTGGGCGGTGGCATTTGATGCTCAATGGTTTGCCCCAACTGAAATTAATGCTAAAATTTTAGTTGGCAAAAAGTTAGCGCAAGAAGTAGAAAACGCCAAATTTAAAGTAGCGGAAATAATTAAACAAGCTTTAGAAGGAAAGCAAGTACTAGCACCCGTAACCCCTCCGACAAATCCAGTCAATAATGATGATGCCGTAGCAGCTTTTTATTCAATATTTAAAAGCCAGCAGATAGCAGATAAAGAGGTAGAAAAATTAGTTACTCATTGGAATCAATGGGCGATCGCATTTGGCGGACAATGGTTTGCTCCCGCCAATTTTAATGCTCAAGTCGTTGCAGGTCGATTAATTGCCAAAGCGATGAACGATGCCAGAAGCAAGGTATCTAATGCAATTAAACAAGCAATCGAAGGTAAACAAATCAATTCTTTTTCAGATCGGGAACTTGAGGATAATCATCAATCTTCTCCCATTTTACAAGATAAGTTAGAGCAAGCAAAAGACCGATTACAAGTTTTTAAGGACTTTGTAAAAATTGAGGTTAATATGGGTGCGAACGCTAATAAGTTGGCGTTTTTATATCGAGGAGTGCAATCTTCACCTTATAAACAAGCAATTAACAATTATCCAGAGCGGTTAATAGAAAAACCTGATGGTATAAGTATAGTTTCTTATGGTGAAACTGTGGTTTTAAAAGAATCTAATAAAACGGTGACATTTAGCCCTTATCCTGAGGTTGGCAAAATGCCGGGAATCGATCCGAAAGGATTAGATTTTCTGCATGGGGACATTAAGGAAGCTTGTGTTTGTGTTGGTAGTTTCGTAAAAGACAAATTGAAAGCTAATTGGTTAGGTAGAAATGCGATTACTAAAGGACAGTTTTGGAGCGCTACAAAAATTATTCCGATTTTGAATGTATTGTCTAGAGCAAATAGCAATTCAGCCGATACAGATATAGATAATTGCGTAATTAGAGACCGCGATCGCCGAAAAAGAGATATGCCGTTTTATGAGGTAGCTTGGGATGTCGTTAGTTATGGCGATCGCATCGCTAGTTCCAACTCATTAGCAGCCATGCTCAAACGATTTGAAAGTCGATCTGGTTTAGAAAATTGGACGAAAAAAATTACGGGCAATAGTAATTTAAACTTTCGTGGTTACTACGGAGAACCAGCTTTTATTTACAATCCAGAAGTATACGATCTAAAAAAAAGAAAAGTTCTGCTAACGCCTGCTATAGAAGGATTTGCCGGAGAAAACTTATTAACTGCTTACGATCTAACGCGCTTTATTTCTATGTTAGGATGGCATCATTATATACCTCAAACATCCCGATTTCCAGGCGCACAGTGGAGCAGTTTAGAAAGCATAGTGAGAGCGATGGGTACGGATGCTTGCCGTTACGTTGATGCGGCAATTAAAATGTTAGGATTGGAAAGCTTTATTAATTCGCCAGTAATTATTTCTAAGCTAGGAAATGGCTATAGTAGCAGTAGAAATAGATATGAATTCGTGTATGTATCTCTAGTGCAGTTTGTGGATGAGCTTCCGAAAGCACAAGGAAATCCAGCTAAGTTAAGAACTGTTAGTATGACTTTACGGGGAGCTAGTCGCGATGCAGTGCAACTTGATGCGAGAATGGCAGCAGAAGTAACGGAAATTTTGCGCCGAGTGGTGATGGAAGAGTTAGCTTGAATGAGTTTAAATCTGGCTTTGATTAAAAGGGGATTACGTTTTTTTACCACAGATGTAATTGTAAATAAATTATGGGGTAGATAGAGCTAATTCTTCTGAATACTGGATTCTGGCTCCTGAATTCTACTTTAGTACGATCGCAAACATTTCCATATTTTTTTTAAGAACACTGGACAGTACAAAAAATTCTGCCAAACTGGGATTGATATCTTCCAATGGGAGGAGAATTTAACAGTGAAATACGACATTCGCTATAAACCTGCTTTTGCGGCTATTTTTATTACCTTGAGTCCTGGGGAAAGCATTACGGCGGAAGCTGGCGCAATGACGAGTATGGATGCAAAATTATCCATGAAAACCGAATTTTCCGGTGGTTTTATTTCAGGATTAATTAAAAAGTTTTTTGGTGGAGAAACTTTGTTCGTTAATGTATTTACGAACCGAAGTCAGCAGCCTTTAAACTTAGTTTTAACTCAATCAACTATTGGGGATATTGGGTGCATAGATTTAAGAGGCAGCCAAGAAATTTGCTTTCAGCCAGGTGCATATATTGCCCATAGTCCTGGTGTAAAGATGGGCGTACAATGGGCAGGTTTTAAGAGTTGGATTTCAGGAGAAGGCTTATTTAAATTGAAATTGAAAGGCAACGGACAAGTGTTTTTTGGTGCGTATGGTGGAATTACTAAAAAACGGATTAGCGGCGAATTTATTGTGGATACTTCTCATTTAGTTGCCTATGATTCTAGTATTAAAATGAATATAGGATTAGCTGGTGGTTTAATTGGTTCTGTAACCTCCGGTGAAGGATTAGTAAATAAACTGTCGGGAAACGGCGAAATTTATTTACAATCCAGAAGTATTCAAGGACTAGTTAAATATTTACGACCGAAAATGTTTTAGTAATTAGTATTTGTGGCGGATAAAGATTAAGAATAATAAAAGGAGATGTAACGTAAATGAATGTAGAACTTTTACATCAACCGGATAGTACGATCGCGCGGGTTACTCTTGATGGGAAGGAAGAATTAGTGGCAGAAGCTGGCTGTATGATTGCGATGAGCGGTTTCATTAACGCCAGCACTACTTTACGACAAGGAAAAGGAGGAGGAATTTTAGGCGGATTGAAACGTTTAGTAGGAGGCGAATCTCTATTTTTAAGCGTTTTTCGATCTCCAATGGCGGGAGGAGAAATATTTCTTGCCCCAAAACTAATGGGAGATATTTTTACTTATGGAATGACGGGTAGTGAGTTAGTCGTTCAATCAACTTCTTATCTAGCCAGCGAATCGAATGTTGATATTGAATTGGGTTTTCAAGGCTTCAAATCTTTATTTTCTGGGGAATCTCTATTTTGGTTAAGTTTGAGCGGTCATGGTTATGTATTGCTCACTTCTTTTGGCGCTGTTTATGAAGTAGATGTAAACGGCGAATATATTGTCGATACCGGACATATCGTAGCATTTGAAAAAAGTTTGAATTTTAAAATTACCAAAGCTAATACTAGTTGGGCAGGTGCTTTTTTCGGTGGAGAAGGATTAGTTTGTCGTTTTGAAGGAAAAGGCAAAGTATTTTGCCAAACTCATAACCCCGGCGCATTCGGTCGCCTGGTTGGTTCTCAATTACCACCGAGATAGTTGGTGATGGGAAGAAATTCCCAATGAAAAATGACAAATAACAAATGACAAATGACAATTATGAATGAAATTGCATATCACATCGAACATTCTCCTGCTTATGCTTCCTTGCGATTGGACTTAAAAACCAGTCAAAAAGTATTAGTAGAATCTGGTGCAATGGCAGCAATGGACACTAATATTAAAATGCAATCAAAAGTACAAGGAGGTTTTTTAAAAGGTCTTGGTCGAATGGTCAGTGGCGAATCGTTTTTCGTCAGTGAATTCACTGCTGAAGGAAGACCTGGACAATTATATATTTCTCCGGGCGTTCCGGGAGATATCCAACATTATCATTTAGATGGTAATGGTTTGATGCTTCAATCTTCTGGTTTTGTTGCGGCTAGCCCAACTGTGGAAATAGATACCAAATTCCAAGGATTTAAGGGCTTTTTTAGTGGTGAATCGCTATTTTTATTGAGGGCTACTGGCAACGGCGATATTTGGTTTAGTTCTTATGGAGCAGTTGTGGAAATTCCCGTAGAAGATAATTATGTAGTCGATACTGGCTACATTGTGGCTTTTGAAGATACGCTGAATTATCAAGTTGAAATGTTGGGCGGTTTGTCATTTAAAGGTTTGAAAACTGGGATTTTAGGTGGTGAAGGATTGGTTTGTCGCTTCAGCGGTCGAGGGCGTTTATGGATTCAATCTCGCGAAATTTATGGTTTAATTAATTTCTTAAATCCTTTCCGTCCAACTAAGAGTAATTAAATGCCTTCTCCTGAATTTGAACCAGAATATAGCAGCCGCAATCCACCGCCTAGTAATCGTCAGTTACTTATTCTTTTAGGCGTTTTTATTGGATTTATAGTTTTAGTGATTTGGCTGTTTGGTGTAATAACTAATAGCTTAATTGGGTGGATTCCTCCTGGTGTGGAAAGGCAATTAGGTGCTGTTGTAGTTCCGGCATTTGAACGTTTAGCTAAATCTTCGCCAGCCCAAGATACTCTCAATCAATTACTCGATCGCTTAGAAACTCAACTACCACCAGAACAAAGAAAAAATCGAAATTATCGAGTTTTGTACGTGCCAAATTCAACGGTAAATGCTTTAGCTTTACCGGGAGATGCTGTCGTAATTTACGCAGGTTTAGTAGAGCAGGCGGAATCGGAAAATGAGTTAATGATGGTGTTGGGGCATGAATTAGGACATTTTGCCCATCGAGATCATTTACGCAATTTAGGCAGGAGTTTGTTATTAAAAATCGCGATCGCAAATCTAATCGGAGATAGCAGCTGGTTGCGATCGATCGCTGCTGCTAGCGTAGAAGCTGTCACCAGTTCCCGATATTCCCAATCACAAGAAAGTCAAGCAGATGAGTTCGGTTTAAGGTTGTTGAAGGAAAATTACGGTCACGTAGCAGGTGCAACAGATTTTTTTGCTCGAATGAGTCAGAAAAAAAATGCTAATTTTGCATTTTTGTCAACTCATCCCGCACCAAGCGATCGAGTGACCAACATTCAGCAGTTGATTAAACAGAAAAATTATGCTTTAGGAATGCGATCGCCCCTCCCTAGCACTTTAATCAAACCACAATCTTAAATAAAACCGAACATTGCCATTCATTCCAAAAATTGTATCAACTTACACTTTTATTTTTTTATAAAACGGAATAAAATATCACGTTTCAGTTAGACAATATTTCTGTTGTTTGACTGAGTGTTTAAGGAGTGGTCAACAGGATGGCAAATCGAATTAATCGACGTAGATTTCTTTTATATGGTTCCGCTTCATTAGGAGCCAGTTTGCTTCTGAAAGCTTGTGCTAGCAACACCAATCCTTCAGGAACGCAAACACCTGCTTCCGGTACGAACTCACCAACTGCAACTCCCGTAGCAGCGACTAGCACTGCATCCGGAGACACCATTAAAGTGGGAATTTTACACTCCCTCAGCGGTACGATGGCGATTAGTGAAAAAAGCGTTGTTGATGCTGAAAGATTAGCAATTGATGAAATAAATGCCGCTGGTGGAGTACTAGGAAAAAAAATAGAAGCAGTTATTGAAGACGGTGCTTCCGATTGGCCAACTTTTGCCGAAAAAGCCAAAAAATTAATCGACCAAGATAAAGTAGTCACCGTCTTTGGATGCTGGACTTCTGCTAGCCGGAAAGCAGTATTGCCAGTATTTGAAGAAAAGAAACATATGCTGTGGTATCCGGTGCAGTATGAAGGACAAGAATGTTCCAACAGTATCTTCTATACTGGTGCTGCACCCAACCAACAAATTGAGCCAGCAGTTGATTGGTTGCTACAAAATAAAGGCAAAGAATTTTTCTTAGTAGGTTCTGATTACGTATTTCCCCGCACCGCCAATACCATCATCAAAGCGCAACTAGAAGCGAAAGGTGGCAAAACTGTTGGAGAAGATTATTTACCTTTAGGTAATACAGAAGTTACCCCGATCATCACCAAAATCAAAGCTGCTTTGCCAAAAGGTGGCGTAATTTTCAATACCCTGAACGGTGATAGTAACGTTGCTTTCTTCAAACAGTTACAAGGCGCTGGACTCACAGCTGATAAATATCCGGTAATGTCCGTTAGTATTGCCGAAGAAGAAGTAAAAGCAATTGGCGTTGAATATCTAAAAGGTCATTACGCAGCATGGAATTATTTCCAAACAGTTAATACCCCAGAAAATAAGAAATTTGTAGAAGCTCTTAAAGCCAAATATGGTGTCGATCGAGTAACTAATGACCCGATGGAAGCAGCATATATCATGGTTTACCTTTGGAAACAAGCTGTCGAAAAAGCCAAAACAACTGATATTGAAGCAGTCAGAAAAGCTGCTTTAGGTCAGACGTTTAATGCACCAGGCGGTACGGTTACTTTAGAGAATAATCACCACTTAGCCAAGTTCGTGCGTTTGGGTGAAGTAGCGGAAGACGGTCTGTTTAAGATCGTTTACGAAACGCCAAAAGCAGTGTCGCCAGATCCTTGGAACCAGTTAGTTGCAGAAACTAAAGGTTATGCCTGCGACTGGTCCGATCCGGCTAAAGGAGGCAAGTACAAAATTTAGTTAGTCGCATGGGTGAGTTATCCTCACCCATGAACAATTTATTGAAATAAACAGGTTAGTAGTGAGGACTAAAGTCCTCAAAATTTGATGATAAGAAAGGACTAAAGTTCTTACTAAAAACAGGAAATCGCAGGAGTAGGTGAGTGATAGCAGGATTATTCGATGCAATATTTAACGGGATTAGTATTGGCGCGGTTTTATTAATTGCGGCGCTGGGACTGGCGATCGTATTTGGCTTGATGGGCGTAATTAATATGGCTCACGGCGAATTAATGATGTTGGGAGCCTACACGACTTTTTTAGTGCAGAATGTTTTTAAAGGCAGTCCTTTATTTGAAACTTATATATTTTTTGCGCTGCCAATGGCTTTCCTAGTGGCAGGTGCTATGGGGTTAATTTTAGAAAGAGGAGTAATTCGCTTTCTTTACGGACGACCGTTAGAAACTTTGCTGGCAACTTGGGGAGTTAGTCTGATTTTGCAGCAGTTCGTCCGCAGTGTTAGCTGGCTGTTAGTAGTGGGAATCGTTATATTTTGCGGATTATTTTTTGGTGCTTGGTGGTTGATATCCCGTCGCTCGGATTTCGATCGAATTCGCAATTGGGTAATCGCGGTGATGTTAACTTTATCGCTGGCAATTTCTCTAGTCACGAGCATAGTTTTAAACCAAACTTTTCAGCTAGCAATCAATAAACCTTGGTTTGGTGCTCAAAACGTTGACGTGACTGCGCCGAAATGGTTGCGAGGCGGTTTAGCATTACCTTTTCTCGATTTTCAATTACCTTACGCGCGGTTATTCATCATCGCTTTAACGATTATTTGTTTAGTTGGCATTTATCTATTTTTACAACGTTCTACTTGGGGATTAAAAATTAGAGCGGTTACCCAAAATCGCAGCATGAGTGCTTGTCTTGGTATCCCAACTCAAAAAGTAGATGCGATCACGTTTGCGATCGGTTCTGGTTTAGCTGGCGTGGCGGGATGCGCGGTTAGTTTACTCGGTTCTGTAGGGCCAAATACCGGACAAAATTACATTGTCGATACCTTTATGGTGGTGGTAGTAGGCGGTGTTGGCAAATTAGTAGGTAGTATCGTGGCAGCAATGGCGATCGGTACTGTTAATTATTTGATCGGTTCCGGTACGATGGCACTGATGTTAGCGCCGATTAAACCGTTGGCAGATTTCTTTACTTTTTTTGCCACGACTAGTATGGCTAAAGTGATGGTTTTCGCGCTAATTATTGCTTTTTTGCAAGTGAAACCTGCGGGAATTTTTCCTCAGAAAGGGCGTACAGTTGATGCTTAAATATGCGTTGCAAAATGAGCAAATATATCATCACGGCCAACTGCAATCTAATCTTGTTATATAGATGAGGAGCCTAAAGAAATGTCAGAGGAGGAAAATCACAATAAAACGCGGAAAATATACCATTTTCCGCGAGTAAGGAGGGAAGCAAGGGAAAATAGCGGACAAGTAGAAGAGTCAAACTTCGATCGCCTACCAGTATCCCCTGATTCTAATACAGCATCTTTTTCTGACCAGCCGAAAACGTCGGTGGAAGAACCCGAAGCAAACGATCGCATCTCCCAATTACCAGATATAGAAAAAGTAAATGAAAAACCAGATGACCGATTATCAGAAGTAACAATTTCTGATGATTCATCAGTTTCTCCCATAAATGAGGAAGTTTCCCCATCAACAGAATTAAAAATTTTAGAAGATAGCGAAAGTAACAAACGAAAAATATATCATTTCCCTCGCGTCAAAAAATACGAGGGGGAAAAAGTAAAAAGTCAACCCGTATCTTACCCTACTGCCGTGCTACCTACTAAATCTTTAAAGCTAATAACTAAATCCTTGTGGCAACAAAAGCGATCGCTGATGCTCGAAGCATTTTTCGTGGCTGCGATCGCGATCGTTCTCATCTTCATTATTCCCCCTTTACTCACTGTTTTAGGGCAAGGATTCCGCGTTAATTTGTTAGGGCGATTTTTAGCTTTAGCAATTGTCGCCTTGGGCATTGATTTAATCTGGGGATACACGGGAATGCTTAGTTTGGGTCATGGCGTATTTTTCGCGCTAGGCGGTTACGCTTTAGCCATGCACTTAAAACTACAAATACCGTCAAGCGCCAGCAACCAATTACCGGAATTCATGAACCTTTACGGAGTAACGGAATTACCTTGGTTTTGGCAACCATTCTATTCATTTCCTTTGACGATGATATCTGTAATTATCATTCCTTCAATACTAGCTGCAATTTTGGGCTATTTAGTATTTCGCAACCGCATTCGAGGTGTTTATTTTTCGATTCTTACCCAAGCCGCAACGATAGTTTTCTTTAATTTTTTCAACGGACAACAGAAACTTTTTAACGGTACTAACGGTTTAACTGATTTCAAAACTGTGTTGGGTTTTACTGTTAATAACAACACCACCCAATTTATATTTTACACTTTGACTGTTATCTTACTCGTAGGTGCTTACGCTCTTTGTCGTTGGCTAACTAGTGGTAGATTTGGACGCTTGTTAATTGCGATTCGAGATGACGAACCGAGAGTAAGGTTTTCCGGTTACAGGATTTAAAGTTTTGATATTTGCGATTTCTGCCGGATTAGCGGGAATTGCCGGGGCGATGTTTACCCTCCAAACTGGTTTGATTTCGCCAAAAGCGATGGATATTGCCTTTTCGATCGAAATGGTAATTTGGGTGGCGGTGGGCGGTCGTGCCACTTTAATCGGAGCAGTATTAGGAGCGGTTACGGTTAATTTTGCTAAAAGTATCTTGAGCGAACAATTACCGGAAGTTTGGTTATTTTTCCAAGGTGCTTTGTTCTTAATTGTGGTAACGGTACTGCCTGGTGGTTTAGTAGGTTGGCTGCAAAGTGACGGGATGGAAAAATTAGGTTATTTACTGGGAATTCGCAAGTATGCAACAACTTATCCCAGCTTACAAGAAGACCCAGAAGTGCAGCTTGAACGAGAAGAATTGGAAACTGAATAACCAATTAAATTAACGAGCTAGCTTATCATTGATTTTGCCACGTCTAGTTAACTTTTCCCAGGAATCACCAATTAATTTATGAACGGTACAATATTAAAAACCGAAAACGTCACGGTTAGTTTTGACGGTTTTAAAGCGATAAATAACTTGAATTTTAGTATGGATGCGGGTGAATTACGGGTAGTAATTGGCCCAAACGGTGCTGGAAAAACTACATTTTTGGATGTAATTACTGGTAAGGTACAACCAACAGAAGGAAGCGTAATATTTAAAGGGCGAAATTTGCGTTCTCTTTCCGAACATCAAATTGCTCGTTTGGGAATTGGACGAAAATTTCAAACACCCCGCACTTACTTAAATTTAACTCCTCGCGAAAATTTAGAACTTAGTTGTAACCGTAATAAAAATGTATTCGCGAGTTTGTTCGGAAAATCTTCTAATGACGAACGGCGTACTGTAGTAGGTTTGCTAGAAACAATTGGTTTGAGTGCGAAAGCGGATATCAAAGCAGGATTGCTTTCTCACGGTGAAAAGCAGCGATTGGAAATTGGGATGTTAGTAGCGCAGTCTCCGGATTTATTGTTAGTAGATGAGCCTGTAGCTGGATTGACAGATGAAGAAACTTATAATATTGGAGAATTGCTACTTGCTTTGGCAGAAAGCCATTCCATTTTGGTCATCGAACACGATATGGAATTCGTGCGCCAAATCGCTAGAAAAGTAACTGTTTTACATGAAGGTTCGGTGTTGTGTGAAGGTACGATCGAACAAGTGCAGAACGATCCGCGAGTGATCGAAGTATATTTGGGACAACAAACAGAAGATGAATAAAGTGTTTTGAGGGAAAAAATTGATTTAAATGAATTCTGTGAGTGGCAAAGCAAAATTTGGAATTGATATCAATATGTGATTAACAAAAGTTAATATAAAAAATCTACATACAAATAAAGATCTGTATAACAAAATACAATTATTATTAGTATTTACTCCTTTCCTGGGATAGAAGTTTGGCAAAGGAGTAAATACTATATTAAAAGAGGTTGGTTATTCAACTAAGTATTGCGAATCGCCCATGAGCAGAGGAGTCTGACGCTTACATAAAGGAAACATTAACATGAGCGAATCCTAAAAAAATCGATTAGCTTTTTTTTGAAACCTATCTTTTGGCAGATTTTATAGGGTTAAAGCTACCTACCTTAATCTAATTAATCATCGCGATCGCATTTTTTTTACTCCCTATAATCATGCCAAAAATTCTTAGCATATTGAAGTAACTAAGCAACTACTTCAACCTTTAACCGGACACTCGTTCTGAAGAGTAGAAACGTGAGAACTAGTGACCGATTTACTAATGAATAATCATAGCCATTTGATGTTGGTTAATTGTCGAGCTTTAGAGATTTTTAATTTATGTACGTAGCACTTTGGCCAGGTGATGTTTATCCTTTAGGCGCATATTGGGATGGCAAAGGTACGAACTTTGCTTTGTTTAGTGAAAATGCCACAGGTGTTGAACTTTGTTTATTCGATCGCGAGGATAAAGAAACCCGTATCGAACTCAAAGAAGTCAGTAATTTTGTTTGGCACGGTTATTTGCCAGGAATTGGCCCCGGTCAACGGTATGGATACCGAGTGCATGGGCCTTACTGTCCCCACGAAGGCCATCGCTTCAACCCGAACAAATTGCTGATCGATCCTTATGGCAAAGCAATAGACGGAGATGTAATTAATGGGCCAGAACTATTTGGCTATGATTGGAATTCTCCCGAACAAGACTTGTCTTTTTCCGAGCTCGATAGCGCCCATTTGATGCCAAAATCCGTGGTAGTGGATCAATCCTTTGCCTGGGAAGGCGACCAGTTACTCCGCACTCCGTGGCACGAAACGATTATTTATGAAGTGCATACCAAAGGTTTTACCAAACTGCACCCGGATATCCCCGAAGAACTGCGGGGTACTTATGCAGGAATGGGGCATCCAGCTGCTATAGAACATTTGCAAAGATTGGGTATTACCGCCGTCGAATTGATGCCAGTCCATCACTTCCTAAGCTATCCCGGACACTTAGCTGATAAGGGATTAAAGAATTATTGGGGCTACGATTCGATTAACTATTTTGCACCCCATGCCGCATACAGTGCCAGTGGTGCTTTGGGGCAGCAAGTTAACGAATTCAAAGAAATGGTGAAAGCCTTACACCGGGCGGGAATTGAGGTAATTCTAGATGTGGTATACAACCACACCGGAGAAGGCAACCACTTAGGGCCAACTTTGTCTCTGCGGGGTATTGACAACAGCGTTTACTACCGTTTGGTAGATGACGACAAACGTTACTACATGGACTTTACGGGCTGCGGTAACTCCCTGTACGTAGGTCATCCCCAAGTATTGAAGTTAATCATGGATAGCCTGCGCTACTGGGTGACCGAAATGCACGTAGACGGCTTCCGGTTTGATTTAGCTTCTGCTTTAGCGCGAGAACTGTATGAAGTGAATAGTCTGGCGGCTTTCTTCGATATCATTCACCAAGACCCGGTGCTGGCTGACGTGAAATTAATCGCCGAACCTTGGGACATTGGAGAAGGCGGCTATCAAGTGGGTAACTTCCCCGTGCGGTGGTCGGAGTGGAACGGTAAATACAGGGATACGGTGCGGGACTACTGGCGCGGTGAAGGTACTACATTAGGAGACTTTGCTTATCGGTTCACTGGTAGCCCCGATCTATATTTCCACACCAACGGACGGCGACCCAACGCTAGTATCAACTTTATTACCGCTCACGATGGCTTTCCCCTCAACGATTTAGTTAGCTACAACGAAAAACACAACGAAGAGAACTGTGAAAACAGCATGGACGGTGAAAGCCATAACCGTTCTTGGAATTGTGGCGTTGAAGGGCCAACCGATGACCCGGAAGTGGTGCAGTTGCGGGAAAGACAGCGGCGAAACTTCCTGGCAACTCTCATGCTGTCCCAAGGTATCCCCATGTTGCTAGGGGGAGATGAAATGGGACGATCGCAAATGGGCAATAATAATGCCTACTGCCAAGATAATGAAATTTCTTGGTTCCATTGGGAGTTACCACAAGACAACGAAGATTTAATCAATTTCACCCGCGAACTAATTTATTTCCGCCGTCAGCATCCGGTGTTCCGGCGGCGCAAATGGTTCCAAGGTCAAGCCATTCACGGAAAAAATATCAGCGACATTGCGTGGTTTAATCCTGATGGCGGCGAAATGACAGACGATCAGTGGAATGCAGGTTACACTAAAGCGATCGCGGTGTTTTTAGATGGTAACCAAATTCCCAGCCCTGGCCCTCAAGGTCAGCGGATCAGCGATGATAGTTTTATGCTGTTCTTTAACGCTCACTATGAAACGATCGAGTTTAGCTTACCATCCGTGCTGGGCATTGATGATAAGCAGTGGGAAGTTACGATCGACACTAAGGAACCGCGCTTCGTCCAAGAGGAGAAGATTTACACCAACGGTGACGCGATCCCGGTGGCAGCACGATCGCTAGTAGTATTACGTCGTTTAGGATAAGTTGAATAAGACTAAAGAAACCCGGTTTCTTCAAGAAACCGGGTTTCTTTTTACCTCATTTACCTGAAAAACGCTGCAATTTGGTGCTGCTTTAAGTTGCGAAAATTTTTGCTTCGTGTTCTAGGAAATCAATAGTTAGCTGATTATCGGTAATTTTTACCTGAGAGTTGTCCTGGCAATCATGGAAAGTAAGGTTTCCCGGAAAGTGAGGAATCTGATAATTTTTGAGAACTTGATTAGAACAATTGGCAACTACGACAACTGCTGCACCCTCATCGTTAGAACGAACATATCCAATTACTTGGTTATCGCGATCGGTGTGGAAAACATCTATGCGATCGGTTTGCAGTGCCGGATGATTTTTTCGTAGTGCAATTACGCTTTTGTAATGCTTCAGCAAATCTTGATTATCGTCATTTTCTAACAAAGACCATTGCAGTGGTTCTCTTCGATCGGGAGTGGTTGGTTTAGATTCACCAAATTCTTCTCCCATCCATATCATGGGAATCCCGACCGCAGTCATTAAAATTGTTACTGCCAGCTTGACTCGCTTAAATGCAGCTTCTCCAAAAATATTGCGATTGCCTAAGCTTTCTAACAAGCGTTTCTGGTCGTGATTGCTAATGTAATTAACCACTTTATTAGCGCCTTCTGGATATCCTTGCCGTTTGGCATCCAAAGCTTCCATCAACTTATTTACATCGAAATTATCATCGCAAATCAGAGATTCCATATGATGGTAAAAACTATCATGCCAACAGCCATCCATCGGGCCAGAAGGACTGATAATTTCAGGTTTTTCAGGAACGTGTTCGCCAACATTATAAAAAGGTTTTGACCCAGCAGTACGTTTCGCTTCTTCGGTAATCCAGTAAAGTAAATTCCAGTTATCCAGTTGTTTTAAGGCGTCGAATCGAATGCCATCAACGTGATATTCTTGAATCCAAAATCTCACTACATCCCCCATAAAATCTCTGGCGGGAAAAGTCTGCCGATTCTCATCATAATGTTCGTAATTAAATTCTGGCCCCCAATAATATGGGTCTTCCGGGTGATGATGGTCGTGATAATACCAATAGTCTCGATCGATTTCTAACAGTGGGCTTTCTTCTGAAGAGTGGTTATAAAGTTGATCTAAAATAACTCGAATTCCCCTAGTATGACATTCATCAATTAGTCGCTTTAAATCTTTAGTCGAGCCATAATTAGGCTGAGGAGCAAAGAAGTAACTAGGATTATATCCCCAACTATACTCCCCTGGAGTTTCGTTTAGTGGCATTAACTCAATGGCGTTAATTCCTAATTCCGATAAATAATCTAATTTAGCGATGACATCCTGATATTGTCCTCGCCTGTTAGGTTCGTTTTCATTATGAGCAAAATCAGAAACTAGCAATTCGTAAATGACCAATTTATCATCAGGAGGTAAGAATTTATCGTCATGCTGCCAAACATAATCGTCGATGATTCTTTGACCATCTTTGATTCGTACTAGGCCATTATTTGTTGGCCCATCAATTTCCGTAACGTAAGGATCGTTGATTTCTACCCATTCATCTCGATCGCGATGCCAACTGATAGATTGCACTCTAAATTTATATTGATAAATGCCGTCTTTTAAGTCAACTTGAGTGCGAAAATATCCTCGATCGTCCTTTTCCATTGGAATTGCTTGCCAATCGGAAAAATCCCCAATTAATGCGACTGCTTTGTTATAAGGTGCTAATAGTTGAAATTGAATTGAATTGGACATGATATTTTATGGGAGCGCTCGGTAAATCGCTCTTTTCCAAATACTTTTCAGCTGAACTGATTACAAAATAAGCATTAATTCTTAGATGCGATTCTATCCGGAGTGTAACATTAGTTAAAACGTTCTGTTACTTTAGATACAAATTAGTTAAATTTATTAATTTAAAAGTTTAAGGGTGCGTTCAACGCACCCTATCAAACGAAAAGGTTATTGCCCTTGACCGATCAGCAGTGCGACGGGGAAATGTTGTAGGATATTGCCGATCGCGATCGCGCCATCCCCGGACACAGTTTGATTAGTGATGGCG
This sequence comes from uncultured bacterium, assembly GCA_964546365.1. Lineage (GTDB taxonomy): Bacteria > Cyanobacteriota > Cyanobacteriia > Cyanobacteriales > Aerosakkonemataceae > DATNQN01. The sequence goes on from CAZJJR010000010.1 coordinate 26,409, forward strand.
TTGCGCCAAGTAAATTGCGATCCGGCGGGCAATTTTAACTGAGTATCTGCCCAAACTCGTTCGCCCAAGGGATATTCTCCTGATTTCACCAATTTGGTATAAAAGCGGGGTGCGATCGCGATCGCCATTGCATCGCCAAAGCTTCTGCCAAAAGCCACCACGTGATTCTGCAATTGACCGGTCGCTTCCAAAGGTTGATAATCTCCTTTTTGGAAAACTGCCAAATTTTCTTTCCTCGCTTGCAAAACTTTGTGAATTAAAAATAGCTTAATCTTGCCATTTTCCCGATCAGCAAGTAGCTCATCAATTAACTTTAAGATATCTTGATTTTCTTTTTCTTTCACCTCTTTTAAAAACGACATTCGCAGTTCGTAATCAACCGGACGGCGGTTATCCGGATCTACCATGCTCAAATCCCACAATTCCGTTCCTTGATAAGTATCGGGAACACCAGGAGTTGTATATTTCAGCAAAGTTTGAGAAAGAGAATTATAAATCCCATAGCCAGCCACCCATTTTTGGAAAGGCAGAAACTCCTTCAAAAATTCATTCTCTTCCGAAGACTCTAACACTCGTTCCACAAAAGCGAGAAATCCCTCTTCATATTCGCTATCAGGACGCAACCAAGCCGTGTGCAGCTTAGCTTCTCGAACGGATTTCAGCATATAATCTTTCACCCGTTGCATAAAAGATTCATTCTCGCTTTCACTAAAAGGATAAGACCCCAATAAAGTTTGATACAAGAAATATTCATCATTACCAACCGGGACGGGTTTTCCCCGCACGATACTCTTTTTCTGGCGATTAATTTCAACCCAGTTTTTAACCTGCTTTGCCCATTCTTCCGGTATTTCTGATAATACATTCAATCTGGCACGGGCATCTTCCCCTCGTTTAGTATCGTGAGTAGCAGTAGCGTTCATTTTATGCGGCCACTCATTTATTTGGTTTTGATTGAATTCGTGAAATTCCTCAGTTGTCAAACCAAATTTACCGGGATTTCCCCCCACTTCATTCAAAGATAGCAATCGGTTATATACGTAAAATAAAGTGTCTTCAATCCCTTTTGCCATCAGAGGGCCACTTAACTGTTGCATCCGCATGATGAAGTGCAGGCGATGATATTCTTCTTCGGTAAAAGGTTCCTCGAACTCTCGCAAAAGCACTTCTTCAATGAAATTGAGTTCGTTTAAAAGTAGCGGTATTCTTCCTCTTGCTTGTTCGATCGCTTCCGCTATATATTGACGATCCGAATCGCTAAATCCGTCCCCATTTACGTAAGTACGATACACGGGGAAAACCCGTAACACTTCCGCCAGCGCTCTTTTTAAACCGTTCATAGTAAAGTCGCTAGCACGCCTGGAATGACCTGCCATTTTTCTGAGAATTTGAGCCAGATTATCTACATCTCCTGCCAAATTCTTTTCAACAATCAGATGCTTTTTCTCAACAAACAACTCCTCATATGGAGTTTCAATACCAGTCAACTTAATGTAGAGGTCGTTAAAAAGCGGCTCGCTATCGCTACAGCAGAAAATGCCATTTACGTAGTTTAAGAAATCATACCCACTCGTGCCTTCGATCGGCCAACAATCGGGCATTTTTTCTTTTAGTTCTAAAATCTTTTCTACTGAAATGTAAATGTCGCCTACTTTTTGGCGCAGCCGCTTCAGATACTCTGTTGGGTCGTAAAGTCCATCGATGTGGTCAATTCTTAATCCCGTTACTTTTCCTTCTTCAACCAGCTTCGATATTAGCGAATGAGTTTTGTGGAAAACTTTGATTTCTTGGACTTTGACAGAAATCAGTTCATTAACAGTGAAGAATCGACGATAGTTAATTTCTTCTGCTCCGACTTTCCAGAAAGATAAGCGGTAAAATTGATCTTGCAGTAACTTATCCAGCGGATCGAAACTTTCTGGATTACCCTTTTCTCCGTTAAAATATTTGACATTCCCATCAATGAATTCTTTGACTTGTTCATTCTGGGTATAGAGTTCCCACAAAAGTCCTTTCACAAAGGCAATCTGGTCATATCTTTCCTTACCTTTGACTTCCGTCGGTGCGTTTTTAAGTAAGTAAAGAATCCCCAATAATTTCACGAAATCTGGATGGTTTCTTCCGCCTAAAGCTCGTGCTAAATGCCCTAAATTATGAATAATAAACGGTGCATAAGATTCGATTCTTACAGGCAGTTTCAGACTGTAGTAATTAACGCTTAATCCTTGCTCGTCATAACTGAGTTGAATTTCGCCATTATCCAAACATTGACCGTAGAAATTTCCCAACATCGGAGCAAGTATGCGTCCTTTAATATTCTCATAAGCTTGATCCCATTCGATGTCAAAGTAATCGAAATAATCAGAATCAGGGCCGTTTTCTAATACATCCATTAAGAGCAGATTTTGGCTATCATAAGCCATGTGGTTGGGAACGATATCTTGTATCCATCCCATATCGCGGCGTTTAATTTCGTCGGCTAAAGCGTCAAACTGCTCTGGTGTACCTAATTCTGGATTAATTTGATTTGGATCGACGACATCGTAACCGTGGGTGCTGCCTGTCCTAGCTTTGAATATGGGAGAAGCATACAGATCGGTAATTCCTAAATTATGAAGATAATCAATAATTTTCTGTGCTGACTCAAAGGGAAATTCTGATTGAAATTGAATCCGGTATGTAGAGTTGGGAATCCGCATTTTAAGTTATTACTCCTAAAAATTTTGCTGGGTTAAATGGTAATCAGGGTGAGCATTACCCACCCTGACTAATTACTGTGCTAAGGTTTCTAATTCGTAAAGGGCAAAACTATGAGGGGAAATCGTTACTGTTTGTTCGTGCAGCAGTTTTTCAGGCATTTGAGAACCCTGCCCCATCCATTTAGAATCGGCAGAATCGAGTATTTTTCGCCAAATCCCTCCCGGCGATGCAGGACAATTTACTTCGTTTTGATTGAAGTTCATGATACAGAAAATCTGATTACCCGTACTATCACTGCGACGCAGGAAAACTATTTTTTCTTCTTCCAGGGCAGTTGCTTCTAAATTATCTTTATCCAGATTTTTCAACACTGGCATGGTACGGCGTAGGTGAAGGAGATGCTGATGCAGTTCTAACAGCGCTTTATGTTTACCTTCTTTCCGTTTTTCCCACTGTAATTTGGATTTTTGGAAAGCGTCGGTGCTGAAGGGATCGATAAATTCTCCTTCTTCTTCGGCATGAAACTCGGTAAATTCTCTTTTTCTCCCTTGTTTTACTGCTTCTACTAAATCCGGATCGGTATGGCTGACAAAGTATAGGAAAGGTGCTTCTTCACCGTACTCTTCTCCCATAAATAACATGGGAATATAAGGAGAAAGTAGCATTACACCAGCGGCTAGTTTGAGAGCTTCAAATGAGACTAGATGGGTTAATCTTTCTCCCATCATTCTATTACCAACTTGGTCGTGATTTTGAGTGCAAACGACAAATTGATGGGCTGGTCGATCGCTGGGGTCGCTGCCATGATATCGGCGTCGATGCGGGGAGTAATCCCAGGTATAAACAAACCCTTCTTTTAAGACTTTTGCCATTTGTTGGCAACTGCCAAAATCTTTGTAATATCCTTTTTGTTCTCCTGTTAAAAGTACGTGCAATATGTGATGAAAATCATCGCTCCATTGGGCATCTATGCCATGTCCGCCAGATTCGCGATCGCGAATTACTCGCACGTCGTTTAAATCGCTTTCGGCAATTAGATAAAACTTCCTTCCCACCCGTTTAGATAAAGCATTAACTTCTTCAGCGAGTTCTTGTAAAAAGTGTTTTGCGCCAAAGTCGAAAATGGCATGAACGGCATCTAATCGCAGGGCGTCAATGTGAAAATTTTCAAACCAGTAAAGGGCGTTTTCAATAAAGTAATTTCGCACGCCGTAACTGTAAATATCGTCAAAATTTAACGCCATACCCCAAGGCGTTTTGTACATTTCGGTAAAGTAAGGGCCGTATTGACTGGTGTAGTTTCCTTCTGGGCCGAAATGATTGTAAACTACGTCGAGGACGATCGATATTCCCTCTTGGTGAGCGGCATCAACTAATTTTTTCAATCCTTCGGGCCCACCGTAGGAAGCTTGCACGGCAAAGGGATAAACACCATCGTAACCCCAGTTGCGATCGCCTGGGAATTGAGCAACTGGCATAATTTCAATGGCATTTACTCCCAATTCTTGCAATTCTTTTAATTTGGGAATAATTGCCTCGAAGGTACCTTCTGGGGTAAATGTACCGACGTGCAATTCATAAATAATCATTTCCTCTAAAGGAACGCCAGACCAGTTAGGGTCAGTCCACTTAATCGCGCTATGGTCTACTACTTGAGAAGGGCCATGCACGTCTTTTGGTTGATACTGAGAAGCGGGGTCTGGCCGATCGGTTTCCCCGGCTATTTTGTAATAATAAAGCGTTCCCGGTTCGATGCCTTCAGCTAATACTTTAAAGTAGCCCCATTGATCTTTTTGCATGGGGATGAGACGCGATTCGGGAGAGACAATTTGAACAGCAACATCTTCGTGAGATGGTGCCCAAACAGTAAATTGACAACGACCGTTACCCAAATAATCAGACCCGATTTTCACGGTTAATATCCTTTCATCGAAATGTGCATTTATAGTTCGCGATCGACTATCAGCCTTGCTGCTACAAAGTTGATATGATTAAGATAGTTAGTGTGGTAGATTTTCACATCATATTATTTTCGTCGAATCCACCTAAAGTAGAAGATTTTTAGCCGTTAATTGAGGAAAAATAGAAGTATTAAGCAATCAACGTAAATGGTTCCGATTATATATACTTGGCAAGTTTTAAAAATCTTTCTATCGGCGTAATTTATGGCCTGTCTTTATTAAATAATCGGTTTTTATCATATTTAACTATTCCAGTCAAGTTACCTAAGATAGATTGGCTTTAAAAAGATTAGTCAATTTTTTAAAAATAACTTGGATTCACACAGAGAAAAACTTAGATAGAGTTTTGCGATCGCAAAACTTTTACTTTACAAAAAGCTGTGAGATTTGGTCAATTCAAGTAATAATTCGGTCAAATAGCACGGGCAGTTAAGTATCTATCATTTAGGCAAAATTAAAATTAAAAACTTCACTAGTCCGGAGGTAGCAAAAAATAATTATAGCAATCAGATTTGATTGAAAAAAAATTAAAATATAAGATTTTTGGCTTCTCTAAGAAGTCAAGAATCGAATAGTTCGCCAATTTGCCAATTACTTTCCTAAAACAACCGATTAATGAAAAAGGGTTTATTTATACAGATTTAATATCTATTTTAAATTTAAGATGGTAAATTACAAATGAAAATTTAACTTCAAATCAGCACTGATGTCTACAAATTCAGCAATCGCTAGCGAATACAACGAATCGCTTACCCAGTTGATGTTACAAGTAACTGGTTTAAATGTTTATTATGGCGAAAGCCACATTCTTAGGGATGTAGATTTGAGCGTTCCGGCTGGGCAAATGGTTTGCCTGATCGGACGCAACGGAGTGGGCAAAACTACTTTATTAAAAACTATTATGGGTTTGCTCAAACCTCGCACGGGTACGATTAATTTGGCAGGTGAATCGATCTTAGGAGAATCTCCCGACAAGAGAGCAAAAATGGGTATTGGCTACGTGCCTCAAGGACGAGAAATTATCCCTCGTTTAACTGTGAAAGAAAATTTATTGTTAGGGTTAGAAGCGAGGGCAGAACGCGGTAAAAATGAAGAAATTCCAGAGGAAATTTTTGCTTTATTTCCCGTATTAAAAACCATGTTATCTCGTATGGGTGGGGACTTAAGCGGCGGACAACAGCAACAATTAGCGATCGCGCGTGCTTTGATGGGACGCCCCCGCTTGCTGATGTTGGATGAACCGACAGAAGGAATTCAGCCTTCCATCATTCTGGAAATAGAAGCTGCCGTTCGCCGCATTGTCAGAACTACAGGTATTTCCGTGCTGTTAGTCGAGCAACACTTGCATTTCGTGCGGCAGGCCGATCGCTATTATGCAATGCAAAAAGGTGGTATTGTAGCTGCTGGCCCCACTAGTGAACTCAGCCAAGATGTAATTCAAAAGTTTTTGGCAGTTTAGTTATAAATTTTATAAACTATATCATAACTTGCCTTAATTTATCTACCAAAAATGTAATTTTTGGTAGATATTGTATTTTAGTTAAGAAATAGTAAATTCTGTAAAATTTTTTAGCACTTACCCGATCGATAACAGAAAAAATCATCGTTTTTCTGGTTATTGTACCGAGACAGTTGCGCTAAAGTGGATTGTATATTCTGAATCATAAATAGCTTTTTTGTCCGGTACTAGGCTGTTGGCCAACTTACAAGAACTTGCAATATTTTGGAAAATTGGTGTAAGTTAACTTATCTGGTTATAAATAATAATTTTTTTACCTCTACTTTCCTTGGGGAAAGTAATTTACCCTTAGTTAATAAACTCATAAAAATGAAATTAAAAAAGATTCAATTGCGAATATTTAATCATTTGCAAAAGCTGCAAATTAGAATTTTATTTTTTACGTTTGGGGCATCATTAATGCCAATCTTATTGGTTTATGGCGTAGCGTGGAAATTAATATACCAACCCCTGGTTAAATTGGAAAAAACTAGACTTGACGACCAATTTTTGGCTTTTAGAGGATACGTGGAAGCCACTACTAATGGATTGCAAGATTTAGTCAATGGCTATGCAATTTGGACGGATTTGTATGAGGCTATTCAAAAACAAAATATACCTTGGATTGCCAAAGAAGTAACCGAACAAATGGTTTTTTCAACTAATGCAGATCATGCCACAGTTATTAACACTCAAGGAAAAACTTTGGCACAAACAGGAGAAGCTTTAAATCAACCAGTAGTACAGCAAAAAATTGCTGCTTTCCTCGAACAAGGAAAGCAAGATAAAGATTTGATACCGTTGGGCGATCGCAAATTATTAATTTTAGTCAGCGCTCCTGTTTTCCAAACTGACGGTAGCGGTAAATCACCCGGTAGTTTAGTTGTAGGGCAAACCTTAAATCATATTTGGTTACAAAAATTTTTAACTTTTTCCCAGCCTACAACTAAGGTAGAAGTTATTTCTATAACTGGCAATTTAATGTTTGCCAGCGAACAAAAAAATCATCTGGATATGTGGGATAGTCATAACTTTCGCACATCTATTTTAGAACGTATAACAAAAAAAGAACCACTGTATCGCATCGAACCAGAGTCAGGCCATAATATAATATATGCTCCTATCCTTTCTAAGGGTAAACCTGTTGCGCTCGTCAAAATTCAGATTTCTTCTCAATATTTTCAAGAAGCATCTTTAGTACTCAATAGTGTAATTTGGGTAGGTTTGGGTTTATCAATTTTAATTTCTATTACAGTTGCTCGCCTACTAGCCGATCAAATCGGACAACCGATCAAACAATTAGCCAAACGTAGCAAAACTCTAGCGAATGGAAACTTAGACGACCCTATCCCCGGCATTAATTATGGCGGCGAAATTGGTCAATTAGCCAAAGCTTACCAAGAAATGGCGCAAGCGTTAAAAGCGCTGATTAATAATTTAGAAAACCGAGTAATAGAACGAACTCAAGAATTAGAAATAGCAAGGCAAAACTTGGAAGAGAGAGTACAACAAAGGACAGAAGAATTGTCTCAAAAAAATTATCAATTACAACAAACTCACGACAAATTACAACAACTTAATTCTGAATTATCCATCAAGGCAGAACAACTTTCACAAGCACTAACCACTCTCAAAAAGACGCAAACTCAACTAGTGCAAACAGAAAAAATGTCTAGTTTAGGGCAGTTAGTTGCTGGGATTGCTCATGAAATAAATAATCCGATTAACTTTATTTATGCAAATCTTGCCTATGTAAGTACTTACAGCCAAGATTTGCTTACTTTGATCGCTCGTTATCAAGAACGTTATTCAGATTTGGAAATTGAGCAAGATGTTGAACAAATTGAATTAGAATTTTTAAAGATTGACTTGCCAAAAATTATCTCTTCTATGCAAATAGGTGCTAACCGCATTAGTCAGATTGTTTTATCACTGCGAAACTTCTCGCGACTTGATGAATCAGATGTTAAATTAGTAGATATTCATGAAGGAATTGATAGTACTTTGTTAATTTTGGGTAGTCGTTTGCAATCGCAAACAGACTGGAAAGAGGATAATGAACTTTCTGGGATCGAGGTAATCAAAGATTATGGTAAATTACCACCGATCGAGTGTTACCCCAGACAAATCAATCAGGTAATGATGAATATTATTAGTAATGCAATAGATGAATTAGAAAAATTAGACAATCAATCAATTAAACAAATTACAATTAAAACTAAACTTATTTCAATAAATCAAATTTCTATTCAAATTAGAGATAACGGCCCTGGCATTAAACCAGAAATCAAAGATAAAATATTCGATCCGTTTTTCACAACTAAACCTGTGGGGAAAGGTACTGGTTTAGGGCTTTCTATTTGCTATCAAATCGTGCAAAAACATGGAGGCAGTATCGATGTAATTTCCGAATTAGGAAAGGGAGCAGAATTTTTGATTAACCTACCGATTAAAAGTAGCTTTTAAAAACCAAACGAGGTAAATTAATATGGTAGCGAATTCTCAATGTTTTAAAGAATACTGGGAAACCAAATCGAAGATGTCAGTTAGAGAAAAATCAAATAGTTTTAATGTTTATGAAAGTACGGCGAAATCACTTCTAAACAAAGCAACGGGTTTTATCAATTATTATGATTTTACCCTCAATCCTTATAGAGGATGCCAATATGGATGTAGCTATTGTTATGCTGCTGCATTTAGTCCTAGCCCAAAAATGCGACAAACATGGGGTGAATGGGTAATTATTAAACAAAATGCTACCGAAATATTGGATAAAGAATTAGCAAAATGGTACAAAAAGAATCCAGATAAACATCCTAGCATTTACATGAGTAGCGTAACCGATCCTTATCAACCAATAGAATCGGCAGAAAAGCTAAGCCGAAGCTTATTAGAGGTAATGCTAAAGTATCAGCCAACCTTGGTAATTCAAACTCGTAGTCCGATGATTACTAGAGATATTGATATTTTGCGGCAGTTTAAGAGGTTGAGAATTAATCTAAGTATTCCAACTGGTAGCGAATCAGTAAGAAAAGATTTTGAACCGCGATCGCCAAGTATTAAAGCTAGACTAAATGCGATCGGAAAACTAATCCATCACATTATTTCTGATGATACTCATCATATAAAATTTTCCGTAACGGTTACGCCACTGCTACCAATATTGCCAGAGGATCGGATACCTTTCATCAAAAAACTAGAAATTGTCGATCGCGTAGTCATTCAAGAATTCCACACCAGCCAAACTCGTTCTCATGTAGCGGGAACGCGAGAAGAAGCGATCGCTCTTAAGCAGAAGTACGCTTGGTGGTATGATAACGAACAAGAAAACTATTTTGAGTTTAAGCAGAAGTTAGTTGACTTGCTGCCTAGCGTTGAAATTAAAGAAGGTAAAGAAGGATTTGGCTACGAATAATTTAATTGCTAATTGGTGGCGTTCTTTTCAATTTCGCAATGCTCTTGCCAAAGGTAACATTCGCCTTGCCGAGCAACTATTGCAGGAAATTCAAAAATCAGGCGCAAAGCTATCATTACTGGAGAAATTATTTAAAGATAAGTTACAAGCTGAAAAAATCTCACGGGATTATCGGCAACAGATTTCTGCACAATATCGGCAACTTAGCCAACTTCGTCAACAGTTAGAAACTTTACCCTCTGATTTAGAGGTTGGTCAATTTTCCTCGGAATTAATCGCACCCGATCCAGAATTCCTTAAATTTGTAGCTAACAAGTTTAAGCTGATAGAGCATGATGAAAATATGATCCAGTGTACTGGAATTGATAGCAATGTTTTTAATGATTTCGAGGAAAGTTTAGCTAATTTTATTAAAGAAGAATTCAGTCAACGTAGTGGTAACAAAAACTTTCACTTGTTACTAGATGACGCTATAGAAGATTTGAATAGATTAAAAAGTGGAGATGACCCTTCATATAGATTTGAATTAAGCCCCCATATCTACTTAATGAGATATTTTTTAGACAATGTTTACTGTGCTTATGTAGCTTGGTTTTTAATTTACAAAGCGGGGCTATTACCAGCGAAAATCAATATTTTAGACATCGCTGCTGGCCCAGGTACAGTTGCTTACGGACTAGCTTTGTTATTACAAAGTAGTAGCAGCTATTTTTCTTTGCCACCAATGCACGTTTCCTACTACTCTTTGGAACAACAAAAATCTTTCCAATACCGGGGATTGCTATTTTGGCGTAGATATATAGAACCAAAAGAAACAGCAACTAACGCTTATTTTCGTTTCGATACTTCTAATATTTTTAATTACGATAATGAGTTCTTTAAAATCCCTCATGCCTTCTTTAATTTTATCGTAATTTCTCACTGCTTCTTTAACGAAACAGAAAAACGCTCTGAGTCTCTAGTTATCTATAAAGAAATTTTTAGTAATTGCCTAAAAGATAATGGTTACGTTCTGTTAATTATTCAAGAAAAAAAACTGTTTATGCCATACGGAATTCGGCAAAGCGAAAATCACCTTCAGGAAAGAAGCGTTGTGCAAAAATTCGTTGATGAACTAGGGTTAAACCTAGTTTGGTACAAATATCTTACATCAAGAGATAGAAGAGAGCCGACAAAAGATTTTGGAAAATTTGCCAGAGAAAACTTAGCTAGCCAAAAGTTTATGAGTCCCCTTTTACGTCAATACTTTAAATTAAACTACGATTTAAACTACGCACTTGATGATTACATAATTTTAGCAAACAAATAAGCTGATATGAAAGTAGCCCGATCGCTTAAAAATAAAAAATAAAGGATAAAAGTTTTCTCATTCAAACTTCATCCTTTATCCTTTATCCTTCATCAATGTCCGATCATCCAAGGTCGCTCATGATGGCGATCGTGGTTATGTTTGTGATGTTCTGATTTTTTAATTTCTGATTTATTCACTACGCGAGGTTCTGCACTTCGTTCAATTCGACTGCTTAGTGCATAAGGCGTAGTAATTAAACCAGCTACTGAATAAATTCTTTTAGCATTAGCTTGACAAGTTGGGCAAACCATTGATTTGCTAGTTTCGCTCATATTAAGCCTCTGCTCAAAAGTGCCGCAATTTTCACACCGAAATTCGTAAAAAGGCATAAGCAATTTTAGATTTTAGATTTTGGATTTTTTTCCCGCTTTTCTCTCTTCCAGGTTGAACCTGGGAGCAGATTTCATGAGGCTCCGCCTCAATTAGCTTATTAAGAAGGCAAAACATTCTTCTCAAAAATTGCCGTTGGAACTGCCAACGTGCAACAAGCATTCGGAATATCTACAATGCCACTAATTCGCCCTTCTACAGGTGCAGAACCTAAGAGTAAATAAATCTGTTCTCCCGTATATCCAAACTTTTTGAAATATGCGATCGCATTCAAACAAGCCCGCCGATAAGCCACATGAGCATCCAAATAATATTGTTGACCAGTAAATTCATCAACAGAAATACCTTCAAACACTAAAAATTCTGAATAGCGAGGTTCCACTGGCCCAGGTTTGAAAATAGGATTAGTGAGTCCGTATTTTTCCACGCCACCCTTAATCAAATCTACGTGCAAATCCAAGTAACCTGCCATTTCAATTGCACCGCAGAAAGAAATTTCTCCATCTCCTTGAGAAAAATGAATATCACCCATTGAAAGTTTTGCACCTTCCACGTAAACCGGGAAATAAATGCGCGAACCTTTCGACAAATTTTTGATATCGCAATTGCCGCCATGTTCGCGGGGAGGAACGGTTCTAGCTGCTTCTTCGGCAATGCGATCGTATTCTGCACCCTTCAAAGAACCGAGAATCGCATTTCTAGGATTCGGTAAAGCTGCCAAAGGCGGTACTCTTTCCGGATTTGTTGCTACCAAATCTGCTTCCCGCTTATTCCAAGTAGCAAGTAAATCGTGAGAAGGCGCACAACCAATTAACCCAGGGTGAGGAATTCCCGCAAATTTTACATTAGGAATATGGCGAGATTTAGTATATATTCCTTGAATATCCCAAATCGCTTTTTGAGCAACCGGAAAATGCTCCGTTAAAAAACCGCCCCCATTTTCCCTTGCAAAAATCCCAGTAAAACCCCATTCATAATCTGACAAAGTTCCTACATCTAAAATATCAACAACCAGAATATCTCCCGGTTGAGCGCCATTCACGTAAATAGGGCCGCTCAATACGTGAACAACTGTTAAATCGACATCCCGCACATCATTAGGACTGTCATTATTACCAATTTGTCCATCAGTCCAATCTTTGCATTCTATGCGAAATACAGCACCGGGATTAACAGAAGCGACTGCTGGAATATCGGGATGCCAGCGATTATGACCTACTAATGCTTGTTCGGTAAACGGTTTGTTCAAGTCTACTTTAAACAGGACTTCCGGCATATTAGTACCCCGATCGAATAATTTGAAGTGAGCATTCAGGAATCAGGAGTCAGAAGCAGTAATATCAACCTTTATCAAACACGAAAATTCTGTATTTTGTCTCCTTAATTCAGAATTAGTAAGGCTTTTACTCTGACTGAATTGAGATTAGTTTTGTACGTGCGATTAAACTGTATTTTTTAATACAAAATTTCCGATCTACAGTAACTATTTATTTTATTTTTATTCGGTATGCTAATTATTATTTTAAGATTATTTGAGAATAAAATATTTTTGCAACATTCACGAAAAATAAGTATCAAATTTGATTTTAATTTTACAAAAAAATACCAAATTCTTAAACTGCTATACAAATCTCAAAATGTTGGTAAACTACTTATAATCAGATCTTGCACCTAGCATAGAAACAAAGTTTCTGGCAAATAGCTAAACTTGAAAGCCTGTATTTTTCCTTAAAAACCCCGGTTTTTTCGGTCTTGTTGAGAATGGTGCAAGATGTGAGTAGACCAAGTTTGCAATGTAAAAAAATGGTATCTACCACTTGGCACGGCAGTTTACAATTGATTTTTAGTGGCGATCGCAACCAAACCCAACTAATCCACAATCAAGCAACCGCTCCCCTCAAAATCCAGCGCCCCTTTTATCCAGAAGGCTCAGAAGTTTGCCACAGCGTGATTCTGCATACTGCGGGCGGAGTCGTCGGAGGAGATAAACTTTCCCTCGATTTGCAACTGCAACCAAATGCCAAAGCTTTAATCACCACCGCCGCTGCTAGTAAAATTTATCGCAGCAACGGATTAGAAGCAAAACAAAATATTCAAATAAAAGTCGAACCAGGTGCTTGTTTGGAATGGTTTCCTCAAGAAACAATTATTTTTAACGGTGCAATTTATCGGCAAAATTTGCGAGTTGAATTAGCCCCGGAAGCTACTTGGTTGGGTTGGGAAATTACTCGCTTCGGACGCACTGCTAGAGGTGAAAAGTTTTTGCAGGGAGAATGGCGGAGTCATACAGAAATTTGGCAAGCAGGAAACCCTTTGTGGATCGATCGACAATGGCTACCTGCGAAAGAAGAAATTATTAATAGTTCGCATGGGTTAGCTGGGCAACCAATTGTAGCTAGTCTCGCTTATATAGGGCAAACAGTATCGCCTGAATTAGTAGAAAAAGTGAGAATGCTTTGGGAAAATCAACTCTCTCTAAATTCAGAAGACGACCTTCATTCAACTAAAGCAGAAGCGGGAGTTACTAGATTAACTCAAGGATTATTATGTCGTTATCGCGGTTCTTCCACAACTGAAGTGAGAAATTGGTTTAAAAATGTATGGAATTTATTACGTTTATCTTATTTGGGAAGACCTAGTTGTTACCCTAGAGTTTGGCCTTAGTTTGTAGAGTAGGTCAGATCGATAATTTGTAAAATTACCACAGATTCCAGTTACCTGAAGTACAGGATAGAAACCCGGTTTCTATATACCACATTTACCTGAAAAGCATTGTAATACTAATTTGATTTTTCTGAAGCACCTTACTGAACTCAGGTCTTGCACCTTTCTCAATGAAAAATCTAGCCTTTCAAATGAAGACAGTTGCAGGAAACGCGGTTTCTAACTTTGGTGCAAGATGTGAGTTAATCTAACTCGCAATTTGAGCTAACTCTACTTCATTCTCCATTTCTGAAGGAACGCCATCTCTTACTAAATTGTTTATTTTACCGCCTTTCTCTACTAAGTTGCCTACCATTGCAAACAGAGCATTGACTTTTCGCTTACGCCATTCGCCTACAACTTGAGGAATTTGTAAAGGTGACAAACGACGTTCTAATGCTTCGTAAAGATAAGCAGCATGACCGGTTTCATCTTTTGCCACGCTCAACATTCCCTTTTTAATATTGGCACTAATCGCATCGTCGGGCAAAGCATTTGCCATCAAAACGAAATCTCTGCTAGCATCCAATTCCAGAATATAAGTGCTAGCCATGAATACCGTCCAGCCAATTTTTTCGGGTTTCAATTCTTCTGAAGAATATCCATGAAAATAAGCTTCAAAAAAAGGACTGCGCTTGTTTTTATCGCTTTTGGGCAAACTCTTGAAATCAATTACTTGTTTGTTAAGCTGTTTGAGGGCGCGAGCGAATATTTGACCGTGGCGGCGTTCGTCAGCAGCATGGTGGGCGAGTTTTTCTGCTAACCAATTATCTCCCTCTGTGGCAGCCCTTTGGCTGAGATTTTCCAAAAAAGGAACTGCACCAGACTCAGATAATTGCAAACCAGCTAACATATTAGGAAGAGTCTGGCGATCGCGCATATTTCGGCTAGTGACGTAAGCCGTAGCACCAGACCCCAAAACGTGCAATATATGGGTAAAAAAGTCCATCTCAAATATCGGCATATATCAACAATCACAAATATAGCGATTTTATAAAAATTTTTCTGGAACGATCGCTCTGTCTGATAAAGTTTAAAAGGTATTAATTATCACCCTATTTAACTATGCAACTGACTCCCCAAGAAAAAGACAAACTCCTGATTTTCACCGCTGCTCTAGTAGCAGAACGACGCAAAGATAGAGGTTTAAAGCTGAACTATCCGGAAGCGGTTGCTTATATTTCTGCTGCTATTTTAGAAGGGGCTAGAGATGGTCGCACGGTAGCAGAGTTAATGAGTTATGGCACGACTTTGCTCAAGCGGGAAGATGTGATGGAAGGAGTACCGGAAATGATTCATGAAGTACAAGTGGAAGCAACTTTCCCCGATGGTACTAAACTAGTGACAGTACATAATCCAATTCGTTAATTTTTTGAATTAAGCAGATAGTAAAAGCGAGGTAAATTTACGATGATTCCCGGCGAAATTATTACACCAGAAGGCGAAATCGAACTAAATGCAGGTCGTCCGACAGTTAGATTACAAGTAGCAAATAAAGGCGATCGTCCAATTCAAGTTGGTTCGCATTTTCATTTTTATGAAGTTAACGAATCCCTTGAATTTGACCGAGAACAAGCCAGAGGAATGCGTTTAGATATCCCAGCCGGAACCGCCGTTCGCTTTGAGCCGGGAGACGAAAAAGAAGTAGTGTTAGTACCCTATGTAGGTAGTCGGCAAGTTTACGGCTTCAACGGCAAAATTAACGGCGCTTTATAATCACCCAATTGCATCACCCAAATGTATGAGGTTGAATAGCTGAAGGGAAATTAACTTGGAGAAAGCAGGTAACTTCAATACTTGAAAAATAACCATTACCATTATTACTGCCAGTAATTTCTCTATGTTAATTTCCAATTTAAAACAGCTAAACATTGATTTTTTAACTACTCTCAAAGGAGTTGTTTGTTTATTAAAAGACCCCGGTCAGACTGACTCGGTTTACGATATTGAAGAAGGACTGATTCACACCAAAGCAACTCACTTAGCAGTAGAATACGTTAAATCTCAACCAAGTGTTGTGGAAATCATCCAAGAACGTTACACTGCACCACCTCCAGATATAGAAAAATTACTGAAATATCCGGAAGATTCTTTAGGATATGTTTACGCATCGTTCATCAAAGAATCGGGTTTCGATCCAAATTTTTATCGCCAAATTAAAGTTAAAGACGACACCAGCTATTTGTTATTACGAATTCGGCAAACTCATGATATTTGGCATTTAGTTACTGGGTTTAAAACCGATGTAACGGGCGAACTAGGATTAAAAGCATTTGAATTAGCTCAAACCCGTAGAACAATGGCAGCAGTACTGATTGCCGGAGGATTACTGAAAACTTTGTTTTCTGCTCCAGAACAATTAGATAATTTGTTAGATCGGTTGGCTGTTGGTTATAGAATGGGAGCGAAAGCAAAACCCTTTTTAGCACAAAAATGGGAAGAAAATTGGCATAAGCCCCTATCAGAATGGAGAACAGAGTTAGGAGTTGAGCCTACACTAGTTTATATTCCTTAATTAATTAGGAACGAGGAGTCAGAGCCTACACTAGTTTATATTCCTTAATTAATTAGGAACGAGGAGTCAGAAGTTAGAATAAAATTCAAGAGTTATAAATCAAAATGTAAAAATTCTCAATTTTAGATTCTGGGTTTTAGCTCCTAACTCCTGGATTTGAAATGCTAACTTCTCACTTCTGAATTCCGAACTATAGTCTATTTATTCATCTGGCAAGAAACTTTCTCCCCATTTCACTTCCACTTTTCCACTAGGCATAAACGCGACTTTAAATTCAGCGACGGGAGTATCGGTAACAACGTGATTCGGAATTAAAACAGGTTGCTCGTCGCTAGATGCTTCGTTGCCTGGTTTTACTAACAATTTGGGTAAAGGAGTAGTGGTTAGAAGATCGATCGCTAATTTATCCAATGGTTCGTAAGAAACCAGTTCGCCTTTGGTATTTATTAACACTCGGTATACTAAGTCGCGATCGAAACTTGCCGCACCTTGCTCAGCTTCTTTATGGCTCGAAATCTGCCAATTCTGCACCATTAATTCTTGCAAATCGTCTTGTAACTCCTGAATCTTCTTCTCATCGGTAATCGCTGGTAAGGGCATTGCCTTAGAAGAATCCAAACTAGACGGCAGTTCCGAAGGCAAAGTTTCAACTCTAGATTTTAGGGGCATCGGTTTTTTGAGAGCAGTTTTCTCCAAATCAAAAGCATCGCCAATTAACTCGTTAACCCGTTTGCGATCGTATTGACCAAGCAAACGATGCTGAAATACTACATATTTATACTCTCTAGAAACCTTACCCTCTATTACATCGATCGCTTGTTTAACTAACTCATGAGCCGCATAGCTGGGTGCTTCATCTACAATTGATAGCAAAGGTTGATTGGGATCGAGTAACATATTTGCCAATCTGCGAGTTAAAGGTACAACGCCGAACACGCTGACTTTTTTCTCTAAACCCAAATCTTTAACTGCTTTGAGAGCAATTTCTGTAGTCATTTCAGAAGCACCCCACAAAACGTTTATATCGGGGTGCTTCTTGAGCATTTCCTTTACTTTATCGACTTCTTGAGGAGTTTTTGCATCGGTCGTTCCTATTTCCTTCCAAGTAGCACCAGAATCTTTCAACCCTAACTTCAAACCTTGCAAATAAGGATAAAGCTGACTGGAATCAGCCCCATCCACTAAACCTATATTCAGCGGTTTAATTTGCCTCTGATTCTTTGGTTTAGCCCAAACTCCCATATACTTGCCCAAGTCGTACCCCATGCGGAGAGAATCGCTTTCATAACAAGCAAACACGACTTTTTGGGCTTCTGTCGGCAAACAATCACCGATATTAACCACTACTACACCAGCAACAAAAGCCTCTAGAATTGCAGGTACGGATTTTTCCGGGTCTAAAGGTCTTACTAAAATCACATCTACATCTTGGGCAAGTAGTTGTTTGATTCCTTGTGCTTCTTCCTCAACGCTTTCTCCAGTTTTAATAGGAAAAATTTCAATTTGTTTATTTTCTTTAGCTAGTCTTTCTAAGCCTTGTTGATACAACTTATAAGTTAAATTATCATTCGGAACGATGAATCCCACTTTATAAGTATCAGCCTCTTGCTTGGCAATTTTTGCTCCCCAGTCCTTGTCTTTGGAAGCTTTATCTAAGTTATAGCCACGTTTTAATTGATCTTCTGACCAAAACTTGGCTCGTCTCAGGTTTGCGCGATCGAATTCAGCAGCGATCGTAATCGTTCCATCTCGTAAATCCGCATAGCGTAAGGAAGCACCCTTAAAATTAGCTTTGTATAGGTCTGCTCCCTTGAGATTAGTACGACCAAGATTGGAGATCTGAAAATTAGCTTCTTTCAGATTAGCTCCTTGTAAATCTGCCCAAAGCAAGCGGGAATTAATGAGAGAAGTTTTTGTTAAATTAGCATCCCGTAAATAAACCCGGCTCATCCGAGTGCCATCTAAGTTAGCTTCCTCTAAATTCGCTTTTTCCAGATAAGCAGCCCGAAGAATTGCTCCTTTTAGGTTAGCGCCTTTTAAATTTGCGCCTTTCAAATTTGCTCTTTCTAGGTTAGCTCCCTCTAAGTTTGTTCCTTCTAAATTCGCGCCTTCTAAGTTCGCGCCTTTTAAATTCGCGCCCGCCAGATTCATCTGAGAAAGGTTGAATCCTTCATATTTGAAAAATTGAGGTGGCCATTGGGAAAAAGTTGCTAAACCTAATTGAAATTTATAACATTGATTGAGTTTAATTTCTTCTAGATTAGCCTTGGCTGCTTGCTCTCCCAACATTCCTTCACAGTTTTTGTTCAGTAGTTCGATTGCCTCTTTTCTCGATTCAGAATATACAACTTCTTTTTGGTCTCTGATTTCTCGTCGTGCGTTATCGATCGATTCTTGCCGTCGCTGAGGTGCTTCCCAAAAGTAGGCTCCCATTGCTGCCAACAGAGTAAACTGACCGATCACCGTCGCCAAACTATACAGAGAAACATTTTCGCACCATTTAACAAAATCACCCAATCGCTGGTCTAAAAACTTGACCGGTTTCAGCCAGGAATAATCTTCTTTTTTTGGTAATCTTTCCAAGTAATAATTTTCAAACATTCGCCGATAGCTTTCGGCTGGCATATCTAAACGTCTGGCTTCTTGAAGCAACCGATATTCTCGCTTGACCGAATCTTCTATAGCAGCCACGCTACTAAAGCTGTTATCTAACTGCTGCAAAACACTTTCTAATTCCGATAATTCCGGCTTTTCTGCTGACGTACTTTCAGGCTCGTTGTTTTGCGCGTCTTCTCGTACATTATCGTGATTTTGAGTAACTTTTTTTATATCTATTTCTTTTTTACCGGATGTCATTTTTTGTAAGTGCTGCTTAATCGAAACTTGTTTGATATTAAAACGCGGTCTTTTCATAATTTTCCAAAACCATCTAATTAAGTTTAAGATTTGTAAATTTATATATTGCCATTATCAAGCTATTCTGCCATTTAATATACCAACTTGTCTACGGTAATTTGGCGCGAGAATTGATTCAATATGAGACAATTAAGCCTAGTCATTAGGTGATTATATGAGTTATAGAATGGATCGGCGTGCTTATGCTCAGACTTACGGCCCTACTGTAGGCGATCGCATCCGCCTAGCCGATACGGAATTATTTATAGAAGTCGAACGAGATTTAACTACTTACGGCGATGAAGTGAAATTTGGCGGCGGAAAAGTCATCCGCGATGGCATGGGGCAATCACCGATTTCCAACAATGATGGTGCTGTGGATTTGGTAATTACTAATGCTTTAATCCTCGATTGGTGGGGTATTGTTAAAGCAGATATCGGTATTAAAGATGGCAAAATATTTAAAATTGGGAAAGCGGGAAATCCTTATATTCAAGATAATGTAGATATTATTATCGGCCCCGGCACGGAAGCAATTGCTGGCGAAGGAACGATCCTGACTGCTGGCGGGATAGATACCCATATTCACTTTATTTGCCCCCAACAAATCGAAACCGCGATCGCATCCGGTATCACCACGATGATCGGCGGCGGTACTGGCCCCGCTACTGGTACAAATGCTACCACCTGTACGCCTGGGCCTTGGAATATTTACCGAATGTTGCAAGCCGCCGATGCCTTTCCCATCAACCTGGGATTTCTCGGTAAAGGTAACAGCAGTCAACCGCAAGCCTTGGAAGAACAAGTGTTAGCGGGTGCAATAGGCTTGAAGTTGCACGAAGACTGGGGAACTACCCCAGCCGCGATCGATACTTGCCTCACCGTTGCCGATCGCTATGACGTACAAGTAGCAATTCATACCGACACTCTCAACGAAGCGGGTTTTGTGGAAGCGACGATCGCAGCTTTCAAAGGTCGCACCATCCACACCTACCACACGGAAGGCGCGGGAGGCGGACACGCACCGGATATCATCAAAGTCTGCGGTGAAGCGAACGTGCTGCCCTCTTCCACCAATCCCACGCGCCCCTACACCCTCAACACTTTAGACGAACACCTGGATATGTTGATGGTGTGCCATCACTTGTCGCCATCTATACCAGAAGATGTAGCTTTTGCGGAATCGCGGATACGAAGAGAAACGATCGCAGCCGAAGATATCCTGCACGACTCGGGCGCATTTAGCATCATTTCCTCTGACTCGCAAGCGATGGGACGGGTAGGTGAGGTGATTATTCGCACTTGGCAAACCGCACACAAAATGAAGGTGCAGCGAGGAATACTGGCAGCACAACAAGGGGAGAGTTTAGCAGATAATTTTCGGGCAAAACGCTATGTTGCAAAATATACGATCAATCCCGCGATCGCGCATGGCATCTCTCAATATGTCGGTTCTGTGGAAGAAGGAAAACTAGCGGATTTGTGCCTTTGGCGACCAGCATTTTTCGGTGTCAAACCGGAAATCGTAATTAAGGGAGGTGCGATCGCGTATGCTCAAATGGGAGACGCCAACGCCAGCATTCCCACCCCGCAACCAGTGCATATGCGCCCGATGTTTGGTAGTTTTGGAGGTGCGATCGCCGCTACATCCCTAACCTTCGTTTCCCAAGCAGCAATCGATGCCGAAATTCCCAATCAATTAAAATTACAAAAACCAGCAGTATCAGTATCGGGAACGCGACAAATCAGCAAGCGAGACATGAAATTAAACGACCTTTTACCTCGCATAGAAGTCGATCCAGAAACTTATGAAGTAAGAGCAGATGGTGAATTATTAATCTGCGAACCTGCCACAATTTTACCAATGGCGCAACGGTACTTTTTGTTTTGATTTAGGCAATCTGATTGTAGGGGCGGGTTTAGACAACAATTTTTGACTCCAACAAATAACTTCATAACAAAACCCGCCCTTACCATACTAAGGTTCGTGATGGGTTCATTGGAGCAAAACCCTATTACTAAATAGGACTTAGGCAACAGGTACAAAGGGATCGCTGAATTTATAACTTTTTCACCTTCTCCCTTTCAGCCCTAATTATACGTAATCAATCACAAAAAATCTCAAGCTAGTGGCCAAACTCCATTCCAATCTTCTGATGGTGGATGTTGCAGAAAATACTGACACCGTTTGAGATAAATTTTGGAAGGTTTATCTGGATAATTCAGGTCTTCTACAATAGTTGCAAATTCATTCATTGCCTTCCTAAATTTACGGTCTAGATAATGTTCTCGTCCCTTATTGTAATGTTCAAATATCTGATGTTGCTGCTCGGAAATTTGGTCGGAAATTAATCCAACTACTTCATAAATAACTATTGGTTCGTCTTTTTCCTTAACTGAAATGTAATCCAATTCCCTAGCTTTGATCTGCTGCGAGCAAACTTGATACGTATTTTGGCCGATTACGATATCGCAGCCATACTGTTTGCTCATGTCTTCTAAATAAGTAGCGATTTTCACTCCTTTACCGATGATCGTAAACTGGTTGAGTCGGCTAGATCCAAACTTTCCAGTAATTACCGGATCGGAATTAATCCCCACACCCATCTGAATAATTGGTTTTTGGATGGCTATGAGAGATTTATTAAATTCTGCTAATTGATGGCGCATAGCTAAGGCAGTTTGTACTGACATCCAAGGATGATTTTCTAATGGAGCAATCGCCCCAAAAGTTACCATGATCGAATCGCCAATATATTTATCTAAAGTACCGTTGTATTTAATTACTACCTCCGACATTGCTTCAAAATATCTATTCAGCAGGCTAACTACCTCTACTGGTTCCATACTTTCAATCAAAGTAGAGAAACGGCGAATACCTGCAAATAAAATGGAAGCTTCCTGGCGATCGCCTTGCCATCTGGTATCATCCATTCTCAGTAATTCCTCTGTTAATCCCTGAGACATATAGCCAACCATTGTACTCCTGAAGTGTTTCTCAGAACTGATTTGCCCAATCCTTACCAATGCACCATAAACGAGGTTTCAGTGTTGGTATCTGCAAGTGTAATAATTAACAGAATGACGCTAAAATACTTTTAACGCAATGAGTCAAGGCAGAGGTGACATTGATTTGCGTCAACATAAAGGTGAGATTAGCATCACTGCCTATAATCAGATTGACTGGTATACTCGCGAACCGAACTCTTGATTGGTTGGGCGCGGGAAGCTACCAAGTATAATTTCACTAAAAACGCGCCACATTTACTATTTTGGTAGGAAGCCACGGATTAGAGGGAAATTTATTGACGTTGTTAAAGTGAATTGGTAAAAGAGGATTGACCTTTTAGAAAATGCAAAGCTCAACCATACTGTTATTCTGATGAAAACGAGAAATGCGATCGCATTTAAAAGTTTAAATATTAACTAATACTCTTAATCATTAACTAAAGCAAAATATTGTAAACAAATACTAATTTCCTCTCTCAAAACTGGAAGTTTCGTTCCGATTCAGCTTGAATATTAACTCTACTTTATGTATACTTATCTATCTCATCAGCACTTATTTACTTCTTGTCCGACGAATCCCCTCCTCTGGTATCTGGAGAACCCCTATCTGGAGGCGCAGCATCAGCAACCACGGTTTTTTTACAATTTTGAGACAAATCGCTGTTCGCCAGATCCTCTTGACTAAGGATAATGTTAACCGAGCTAGTTTCTCCCCTTATGAGATGACAGCCAGCCAGATCCGATTCGCTGGCGTCATCAGGTTTCAGATTACTAGCGATCGCATGAGAACCGCTCAGTAAAATTACTGCCATAACTAGTAAAACTTTTTGCATATCTTTCTCCTGATTGCGTTTAACGGTTGAGATGAAAAGCTTATTTAATAAGTTCCTCACATTACCTCTAGTTTCGTGTAGATTTGATGAAGATTTCGATTGATATCCAAAGTAGGAAAAACAGAATAATCTCTACTTTCTCAAGAAATATAGCTGGGTTCCGGACAACTTTATAAATTTACTGCCCGAGCGAAAACAGCGTTGGCAAAGATAGCATTTTGCTAGGTTCTTGAAAAGAGAGGTTTTCCCTATCGATCGACTACACATCCAATTACCGATCGCACCCTCAACCCGATTTTCCCTTCTCTTCCTCTTGTAGCACCACTAAATTAGATATTTCAAATATCCAGTCTGAAGGGATATCGAATACTGCACCCAAAGCTTTAATCTGGAATTTCTCATTCTATTAACAGGCTAAGCCGTTAACCATATAAAATGGTTTGCTTGTCTTAATTATGCTAGCTTAGCAATTTTTATATATTTAACGATAAAGTTTTACACATCCCTTTCCTCACATCTTGCACCAGACTTAGAAATGAAGTACGCATAACTGCTAACAGAAACCCGGTTTCTTCAAGAAACCGGGTTTCTATCCCATACTTCACTTAACTGGAATCTGCTGTATCAGCCACAAACCTTGAATGCTTCCGAACGGTTAGCAAGGTAATCTTTTAACCACAAGCAACTTCGGTTCAACAATTCATCCAACTTTTCAATTCGCCACAACCGCACCATGCCATCCTTTCCTACGGTAGCCAGATAGCGCCCGTCCGATCGAAAACTAGCGCTATAAATTCTGCCTCGATGACCGCTAAATTGGGCAATTTGCTTACCAGAAGGAAGTTGTAACTGTACCGTGCCATCTTGCCCCGCAGTAGCTAAAAGCTGTCCGTCCGGCGTAAAACTGACACTCAAAACGCCCCCCTGACCGGTATTAAATTTAGCTACTTCTTGACCGGATAAATTCCAAACCGTGTCTATTCCCGCACTAACTAAACGCTGTCCGTCAGGACGAAAGCTGATGATGAATACTTCTCCTTCATAACCATCGAATCGCGAGATTTGTTTACCGGATAAATCCCAAAGCCTAATCGTTCCATCCTTTCCAGCCGTAGCTATATATTTGCCATCGGGACTAAAAGAAATGCAATTAATTGATGCCCGATGACCTTTCAATAGAGTTAACAAAACAGGTTGCTTTCCAGAAATTTCCCAAACTCTAGCAATCCCATCTTTTCCAGCCGTAGCTATATATTTGCCGTCCGGACTAAAGCTGAGAGTATAAACGCGGTTTGGATGAGGAAGTAATCG
>CAZJJR010000010.1:50985-55357 GCA_964546365.1 uncultured bacterium
CCTGCTGTAGCTATTTGCCGTCCGTTCGGGCTGAAAGCGACGCTGTTGACGCTACCCCGATGACCTTTCAATTGGCCGATTTTTTCACCTGATAAGTTCCAAAGCCGAACGGTGTCATCTTCGCCAGCCGTAGCCAAGATTTGTCCGTTTGGACTAAAGCCAACACTCCAAGACTCACCGGAATTACCGCGCCATTGAGATTTTAACTGTCGGGACAAGCCTACTGGCTGGGATAGATTCCAAAGCCGCACGGTACGGTCTGCCCCGGCGGTAACCAGATATTTTCCATCGGGGCTGAAACTGAGATCGTATACCCAATTTTGATGACCGTTGAGTTGAACTAGCTGCTGTCCGGAGATGTCCCAAAGTCGGGCTTTGCCATCTGCGCTGCCGGTGGCGATAGTTTGTCCATCGGGGCTGAACGCCACGCTGAAAACCCAATCCCGGCTACTCTTCCATTGCGCTAACTGTTGTCCGGATAAGTTCCAAACTCGAACGGTGGTGTCTAATCCAGTAGTAGCTAGGCGCTTTCCATCCGGGCTAAAACTGAGACTGTAAACGGTGTCTTGATGTCCTTTAAATAAAGCTACTTGTTTGCCGGATAAGTCCCAAAGTCGGGCGGTGCGATCCTCGCTGGCGGTGGCTAAGTGCTTGCCATCCGGACTGAAACCGATACTTAATACGGCGTCTTGGTGACCTTTCAATTCAGCTATTTGCTGTCCTGATAAACGCCAAAGTTTGGCCGTCCCATCGTCGGCTGCTGTAGCGAGATATTCTCCGTTCGGGCTGAAAGTAACATAGTTGACTTTGGTTGAATGGGCTTTGAATTGCCGTATTTGCTTGCCAGCTAAGTTCCATAGGGTGAGGCTGCCATCCTCTGCGGCGGTGGCTAGCTGCTGTCCGTTGGGGCTAAAAGCGATACTGTTGAATTTAGTTTGAGGAGTTTTTAATCTAGCTACTTGTTTTCCCGATAAGTTCCAAAGTCTGGCGGTGCCGTCTTCGGCGGCGCTAGCAATTAATTTTCCATCGGGGCTAAAACTGACGCTGCGAACTCGGTCTTGATGACCTTTAAATAGGTTTTGTTCGTGAATGTTGTTGAGGATGGTATGTAAGGCCCAGAGTGGACTGATGGCTGGGTATTTTTCTAAAGTACGATCGCTTTTGACGATTTCCTGTAATCTTTTGCCAGCTTGTACGGCTGATAATAATGCTTCTAATTCTCCCCATTCAAACTGTCGAAGAGCGCTCGTTCCCGCTTGCTCTAGCTTGACGGCTTGCTGGGCTTGCTTGACGGCTGTACTGGCCCACACTACGACGACGATCGCTAAAATGAAAATTCCCGCCAGCCCAGCAAATCCTTTGCGAATTGTCCGCCTAGCTTTCTTTTGCGCTGCGGCGAGAATTCGATTAGCTGCTGTCTGAGCGTCTAATGCAGTTTGGACTTGTTGCTTGTCTAATTGTTGGCAGGCTGCTAAAAATTGATAATCGCGATCGCTCAAACTTTTATCTGCCGCCCAAGCCAGGGCATCCTTTAACGCCTGTCCGTACAACAACCAGGACTGATCCTGACAGTTGGAAGCGATCCAAGCCGTTAATACTTCTGCGTAAGGACGCAGCGCTGCAAATTCTCTTTCTACCCAAGTTTGATTAAAAACCGCTTCGTAAATCCGGTTGTAAACTTTTAATTTTCCCTTCTGCTCTACAACTAATCCTAAAAGCCGTAATTCCATTTGTTCGCAACTGTCATCGGCTTTTAGTTGCCCTTTGTGTAAAATTTGCTGGTATATTCCGAGCAGTCTAGCCGTCCGCTGTCCGTTACTCAATACGCGATCGCGAATCGTCCGCAAATGCTCTGGCTCGTCTTGAGATTCCCAATGTTCGATCACTTGGTTTTTAACTAGGTTTTCTACCCACTCTGTTTCCACACCTCGTCCGATCCGTTCTTCCGAAGTAAGAATTAATTTGCACAACTTTTGAGTGAGAAATGGTTGTCCGCCCGTCCACGCTAAAACTTCTTGCAGCACTCTTTGCGGATCGCTACTTTTGCTTTCTAAACCTTTCGCTAACGGTTCAATTTCATTTAATTGAAAACCTTTTAACTCGATCGCTTTACCGATATTAAAAGGCGTGCGATGCTTGTCCTGAATTAAATCGGAAGGAGTTGCCACTCCCAACAAAGCAAACGTAAGCCGCTTATACTCTATTTCATCAGCCCGTTGATTATAGCAATCCCGAATAAAAACAAAAAAATCATCAATAGAAAAACTTAAACTGAGAATGCTATCGATTTCATCGATAAAAATTACTATTTTTCCCGCGATCTCCGGTAATAATATTTCTTCAATAAATTGACTCAAACGCTGTACCGGAGATAAAAAATCTTCATCTCTCCACCAAGTTCTTAAGTTGATTTTGTCGCTGAGATGAAAACTAGCTATTAGGTTGCGAACAATACCTGCATACCACTGATCTGGCGTAATGTGTTGACTGCCAACTTTGGTAAGATCGATCGCAGCACAAGCAAACCCTTCTGCTTGCAACCTATTCATCGTTTGCACCCGCAAGCTAGATTTACCCATCTGTCGGGAATTCAACACGTAACAAAATTCTCCGGCTTTTAGGGCATCATATAATTCTCGATCCGCCTGTCGTCTCACGTAAGTTGGAGCATCTATGGGAAGACTCCCACCCACTTGATATTGATAGGCTGGTTGATCTTCTGCACTCAAGGCATAACTCTTAAAATATGCTCCCATATACATTTTAGATTGGGGAAGGATGAAGTGTGAAGGATGAAGTATGAAGGATAAGATAAAAATTTTTCCCCATCCCCCTATCCCTTCATTCCCTCATCAAAATATAGCCGTCCTATTTGAGTAATGAACCCCACCCTAGCCCTCCCCTTACCAAGGGGAGGGTTGGGAGGGGTCTAGTTGTTCGCAATTCATTTAGGATTGCTATACTGTGGTCACCGTAAAGATATATCAACATTACCAAAATTTAGAACTAACGCGACATTTAAATTTTCCAATGATTTGACAAACCACTTAATATCGTTCACCGACAGAGATTCATAATGATTAAACAAAATAGAGAATCGTTTTTCCAGATCCGGTTTGACTTTTCGACAAAGCAGTAAAATTTTCAGAAACAAGCTAATAGTACGGGTATGACCGATATTAGAAATCAAATCGATAAAAACATAGTGGTTGGGTTGTTGTGGACTTTCCACTATGAGAAAATTGAATAATTGACTACAAGTACGCACCAGTAAAAATTCGGTTAATTTTTGCGAATCATTCTCCGAAAAAATGCTTTTTAGCTGCTTAGACAAATGTTGATTAAACTGTTTCTTTCCGTATTCCGGCTCAATACAAGTAATGAGATAATCATATAATTCAGCTTTGAAATCTCGGTAAGATTTGATTCGACTTGAATGAGTGAGAAAAACATTCGCCACTTCTTGATAGGTATGAGACCCTTCTACTTTGCCAGCAAATTGATTAAGAGCTAGATATAATTCCCGTTCGTTGAGTAAAGTTGGGTTCGGTACTGCTTGAATCAAAGTGGCGTTTGGATCGTTATTAAATTTAACTTCTTGTCTCCTGATTAAATAAGGTATATATTGTGAGAAAAGTACTTCAAATTGTCGTTGTTTTTGAGCTTGAATATCTCTAATAGTTTGCTGATGTTCAAAAGAGCTATTTTGAGCGAGTAACCGATGCGTATATAAATAAGGATAACGATTAATTAATCGACTCAATACGGGATTTTCTTCTTTTTTAGTAATCTCGGTAATTGGTTCGACCACCTGTACCAAGCGCTGCATAAATACAAAGGGTTCGCTTTCGATAAATTTGCATACTAATTGTTGCAAGCGCTTGACGATGCGAGAATGAGAAGCTACTGATTGAAAGCGGGGTGAAGCATTTTTAAATAAAGCTACCAAATCCGCGATCGCGTTTTGATTATGAGAAAGCATTTGCCAGCGATTAATCAAAATATAACAGCAGCGACACAGCATATTGATAAACTCTTGTTCGCCTGGTAAAACCGCAATAAATCTATATAAAGCTGCTTCGATATCCGGATCGGGGTAACCGACACCATCAATAAATAAACAGTGAAATCTTTCGATTAATTGACTGGGAGATTCGTTTTGTACGCAGTAAATTAGATGATCGTATAATATCTGCTCATCGCTGATATTAGTTCGCTCTTTATTGATTTTAATGCTACCAATATTTAAGCGGTGATTAGTTGAAGTAGAACTATTTTCAGAAACTGTAGCTAAAGTATTAGCCAATAACGACATAAAAGTTTTCTACTGCCCTATTGCCACCTCTACTCCGGCACTTTCGTTGGGTGTAGT
>CAZJJR010000011.1:0-3340 GCA_964546365.1 uncultured bacterium
TCCCACATCCAATATCGTTCAAGCAAGTTCCGCAACACCAACTCTTCCCACAACTGACGAAACAACATCGCCATCTTCCATAACAACAACTCCTGCTGATGCGGTTGACTCTCCCATATCAAATATCGTTCAAGCAAGTTCCGCAACACCAACTCTTCCCACAACTGAAGAAACTATATCGCCATCTTCCATAACAACAACTTCCGCTGAGGCGGTTGAAACTCCCATATCCAATATCGTTCAAACTAGTTTAGAAACACCTAATTTTTTACCTACCCAAGAAACCATATCGCCATCATCAACAAGTTCTCTTCCTGTCAGTGAAAATCTTGCTTCCCAATTTACCACACCCACTACTTCTAGCAGTGATATTGCATCTCCGATATCAGATACTGTTCAACCAAGCTTAGAAAATATTCCCCAAGAAACAAACGCCACCTTACCGCCAGATACAGTCCAACCTCGCGCAGAAAATACTGAATTACCTTTGCATAAACCTTTGGGTTTACCCAAACCTTTAGCGGAGGAATCTAATTTTGTTAATTCTCAAATTATCGCTGACTTCGCAGATAAGGCATCAGCCGATTCAACAAAATCAGAATTATCTAACGATAATTATTTGCCGGAAATATCAAGCTTTCCAAATGAAAACTTCCCCGATATTTCTCGTTTTATAGAATCTACTGACCTAAATTCAAATACAGTTAGTAATATACCCGCTAATTTGCCAAATAATTCTGAAGCAAGTAGTGAAAATTCTAGTAATGATGAAGATGCGATCGCAAATTTACCACCACTCAACCCCATCGGTTTTTCCCAACCCTTAAATAATAGCAAATTTATCTTACCAAGTCTAGATTTAACATCGGCAAATAATGAAGAAAACCCCAAATCGATCGGATTTGACGAACCAGCTAACACAAATCAATCAACTTCCGATGATTTCGATGCAAATACCCCAAATTTCTGGTCTAGCATTGAAGAATTATTAGGAGAAAATCACACCACCGCACCAGACAGCACCCTACCAGAAGAAGACGATTTTGCGCCATTATCCCTGGTTGCGCCTGCTGATTCCTACTCTCTCACCTCTCCTCATATTTCTCAACCAAATTCTGCCGAATCATCCGCCATACCTCCCACCACAGATAGCGAAGAAACATCCCAACAACTAACCGTAAATAGTTCTAGTAAATTATCCGCCATCAAAGAAGAACAATTAGAAATTCTCGCTCAAAAAGTTTACACTTTAATCAGACAACGATTAGAAGTAGACTTGGAAAGACAAGGAAAAAACTGCGTAGGTTATCCAATCTGGTTAAGTAATATTACATCCCGACAAGGAACTTCCGCCCAAGTAAAATCATCACCCCAAAGACAAACCATCGGACAGCGTTCACCGGATGATACCGGGGAAATTTCCCCCATCGAACCGAAATTAATTATACTCAGCCAAGAAATTTATCATTTAATCAGACAGCGATTAGAAATAGACCGAGAACGACAGGGAAATTACTATTTAGGTCGATTAAATTCGTAAGTTCAAATACAAGCAACGAGGAAATATGCCAATCTCTAAAAATGCACCAATCACCGATAAATCAGGCAATCTCGTCAAAGCAAGATTGACCTCGGAAGATGGCGTCCCACCAATCGAATTCATGTTCAACCCCACCGAATTAACTTTCGAGGGAGTAGTAGAAACAGCCGAAAGTCCGGGAGCGCGTACCCAAAATAGAGGACAGCCAAAAGTCAGCTTTTCCCATACCAAAGCTTATAAAATTACCATCACTAAAATTTTATTCGACACTTACGAAGAAGGAACAGATGTTGTTAGCAAATACATCGAACCATTCCGCAAAGCCGTCGAATTCGTATCGGGAAAAGAACGTCCTCCTATCTATAGATTTAGTTGGGGTAGCCGAATCTATTTGCGACGTTGCTTTATCGAAAAACTCAACTACAAACTCACCATGTTTTTACCCAACGGGATGCCAGTACGCGCCATCATAGATAGCCTTACTCTGAAAGAAGCAGACGAACCAGAACCTAATAGTTCTGTAGGTGCTCAAAGTCCCCAAACACAACAACGTCAAGGAAGAGATAGTTTTGCCAATCGCAGAGCGGCAACCAGAAATCGTACCTAAATTGAAAAACATTAATTTGCTCGTCATAGGTAAATATGAATGCAGTCCATTACCGCGCACTACCGCTTTTAGAAATAGATGGTCAACCAGCACCTTCTAATTTAATGGAGGATATTATTCAAATTTTTGTTGAAGAAAGTCTCCATTTACCAGCCATGTTTACCCTGGTAATTCAAAATGATTATTTTCCCGGTCGTGCGGAAGATAAGAAGTGGCGATACCAAGATTTATTACAAATTGGCAAACCAGTGAAAATTGGGTTTTCTGGCAGTACCACCGAATCTCAAGATTACGGACAAAAAAATGAAAATCAAATTATTGAAGCTGAAATTACCGCCATCGAAACTTTTTTTAGCGAAAAATCCCAAGCACCAGTGATAGTCAGGGGTTACGATGTCGGTCATCGCTTGCATCGCGGACGCTACAACCGTTCTTTTCAAAATATGACCGATAGCGATATCATCAAAAAAATTGCTAATGAAGTAGGGATAAAACTCGGTACGATTGATGCCAGTGGAGTTGCTCACGACTGCGTTTTTCCAGAAAATCAAACTAATATGGAATTCTTCCGGCAACGGGCAGCCCGGATAGGATTTGAGCTATTTATTCAAGATGGTAAACTGAATTTTCGCAAACCGAAAGCCGACCAAGATTTAACTTTGAAATGGTTAAAGGATTTGCATAGTTTCCGCGTGCGAGTTAGCAGCGCCGAACAAGTAAAAGAAGTGGAAGTTAGAGGTTGGGATTATACCGAAAAAAGGCCGATTTTATCTACTAAAAACCAAGAAAAAGTAATTACGGAAACTCAAAACGGCAAAGGCAGCGCTACCAGCAACAAATTTAATGGCAAGCCACCTACACCGAAAATGATTTTAGTAGATAAACCCGTTTTTACTCCTAAAGAAGCCGATATAATGGCGCAAGCTTTATGTGACGAATTGGGCGGACAATTTATCTATGCCGATGCCAAAGCGGAGGGAAATACCCAAATTAGAGTAGGAAGAGTGGTCAAACTCGAAGATATGGGACAGCATAGCGGAAAATACTATGTTACCGAAACTCGTCACTCATATCAAGAAAGAGTTTATACTACCGAATTCAGCGTGCGCGGGTTGCGGGGAGGCGACATTTTAACTACCCTTTCTCCTCAAAAAAACCTCCAACCAGGTCAAACTTTATTAGTAGGAATTGTT
>CAZJJR010000011.1:3350-33975 GCA_964546365.1 uncultured bacterium
GATAATGAAGACCCTAAAGGAATGGGAAGAGTGAAAGTAAAGTTTCCCACCCTGACAGAAGAACACGCTAGCAATTGGGCGAGAGTAGTAACTATTGGTGCGGGAAATCAACGGGGATTTGATTGTTTGCCAGAAATCAATGACGAAGTTTTAGTAGCATTTGAACATGGCGATATCCATCGTCCTTATATCATCGGAATTGTCTGGAACGGCAAAGATGCACCGCCCAATACCGTCGAAGATAACGTGCAAGATGGGAAAGTACGATTGCGGACATTTAAAACGAGAACTGGGCATAAAATTCAGTTCGTAGAAGAAGACAAAGGTAGTAGCAAAGCAGGTGCTTATATCGAAACTTCTAAAGGTCATCAATTACGGATAAATGACAGCGAAAAAATGGTAGAAATTGAAACAGCAGGCGGTCACAAAATACGCTTGGACGATCGCGATGGTAGTATTAGCCTAAGTTCGACGGGTAAAATCGATCAAAATGCGATCGCATCTATCAACTCCAAAGCTCCATTAATCGATACCACCGCCACCACATCTATCAACTCTAAAGCTCCATCCATCAATACCACCGCCACCGCCAACCTCGGTTTGACAGCGGGTGGTACCGCTAGCCTCACTGCTGGCGGCGCAGTTACTTTCACTGCCGGCGCTACCATTAATATCACTGCCGGCGGTGCCATCACTATTACCGCTAGCGCCATCACCCTCAGTGCGGGTAGCGTGACGATTGTTACGCCTACTAAAGTAGTGCCTTTTTAAATTACAAAATTTCTTTAACTACGGATTTAAAAAATAGTCAAGGATGAAACAATGTTTTAATAATTTAGGACTTACGTAAAAAAAACGGGTTGGGAGCGTAAGTTATATAATGGATTAAAAAGTGCAAGATTTTTTAACAAAAATAGATAAGATTAAATTATCTATAACTGGAAAAATTTAATTGAATGAAAAAGGGTTGAAGACATTAGGTAAATAGGTAATCAATTGATCTAAGCGGAGCCGGGAGAATATCAGCCATGAACGAAAAATTACAAGTTCAAAAAAACGCATCCGCGCCATCTCAAATGGCTCCGTCACCCCAATTTCAAGAGCGACCTTTTACTGATGAGAGATATCAGCCAACCACCAGTAAAACAACTATCTTGGCAGATTCACCCCCAAACATTGCCCGCCCTAGTTTTAATTTAATGAATATGTCGATATTTGCTCCTACGCCAGCAGCAAATATCGACCACACCGGAATTCAGCGTCAGGAAGAAGAGGAAAAACAAGAAAATCTTCAATTGACAGAAAATATGGATTCTGCTTCGGCATCAGGCGAAGGAGAAGATGAGAATAATCAAGACATTCAGTTAAAAGAAGAATCTGATGCTGTTTACCCAGCAGAAGGAAAAGAAGAGAAAACTCAAGATATTCAGTTAAAAGCACAATTAGATCGGGCTTCCTCAGAGGAAGGCGAAGAAGGTAACGAACAAAATGTTCAATTAAAAGCCGAATCAAACGACGCTTCCCCACAACAATCTCCACCAGAAGACATTGAGTTAAAGTCGGTTCAAACTAAACTGAATATTGATAAATCTGGTAATAAATACGAACATGAGCAAGAGCAGGAAATTGCACCACAGGCAACAGAAGCGTTGCAGATGAAGGAGGAGTCAAAATCTTTACTGGGGCACGTTGGTGATTTCGGTACGGGCTTGTATGAAGGCGGTAAAGACACCGTGACTGGTTTGGGTTCAATGGCAAAAGGTGCATGGAATCTAACAGGCGGTTGGGCAACGAATCCAGAAGAAGCTAAATCTACTTGGGATAACTTCAAATCGATAACCGAAACAGTAGTAGAAAACCCAGGAGTAGTCTGGGAAGGCATTAAAGAACCTTATGTAAAAGCATGGCAAGAGGGGCGTCCTGGGGAAGCGTTCGGTCGGGGCACATTTGAAGCCCTATCAATAATTTTGGGAGGCAAAGGGCTAGATAAACTAGCAAAGGGAAGCAAGCTCGCAACCAACTTAGCTAAAGGTGGTAAAGCTACTAAAGCTAGTGAAGCCGCTAAAACCACCAATAAGGTCAAAAAAATCCCGAAAAGCTTGAAAAAGGCGAATAAAGATCCCTATGCGTGGAATAAGGTTCGCGAGAAACTTAACGGTGGTTCCGGCAAAGCTCCCTGGAGAGCAAACGAAAACTTTCCGATGGGTAAAGAATACCAAGAACTATCCCACTGGTTGATTCCTCACAAGGGATGGGGAGAAAAAGTACCCAATCGGTTCAAAAACCGAGAGTGGAATCTGAAGCGGATGTGGGGCAAGGATCATGCCCTAGCCGATCCGGAGCGCTATCAATTCATGCCAGAAGTATGGAAAAACACCAACCCCTTGCCCAATCCCCTCAGCCGTTTTTGGAATCGCACGCCAGAATGGGCACAAGGTACGATGCAACTTCCCAGTGCTGCTGGGACAGCCGGACGGATATACCAGGATATTCCTACTGGGGAAGATAGCAAAAAACTTCAACGTCAGTTAGAAGATGTAGAAAAAAAAGATGACACACAACTAGGACAAAAATCCGACCTTCGGCTCAAGTCAGATAGCACAATTGAGCCTCCTGAAATGGAGGAAAAAATACAACAGAATTCCCAATGTCAATCGATTCAACCTAAACTAACTGTTGGCAAACCTGGGGACAAATACGAACAAGAAGCTGACAGTATGGCGGCGAAAGTGATGTCTATGTCAGACTCAGCCATCCAGCGACAAACTGATAGCCAAACTGATGAACAAAAAGAGGAAGTTCGGACTTCACCTCTGGCTAATTCTATCTCTCGGTTGGTGCAGCGTCAGACAGCAGAAAATTCAGAAGAATTGCAAATGAAGCCGGGACTGCAACGATCGCAAAATGGCAGTTCCCAAGCTTCCCCCAGCATAGAAAGCCGCTTGTCCAATAGCAAGGGTGGAGGTAGCCCGTTACCGGATGAAGTGCGATCGTTCATGGAACCCCGCTTTGGTGCTGATTTTAGCTCAGTAAGAGTGCATACCGACTCCACTGCCGTCCAAATGAATAAGGATTTGGGAGCGCAAGCGTTTGCTCATGGTAGCGATATTTACTATGGTGCTGGGAAATCGCCTGGTAAAAATGAGTTGACGGCGCATGAGTTGACGCATACCGTACAGCAGGGTGGTGCAGTTCGCCTAAATAAGGAAGTGTGGCGGAAACCACAGTTAGAGCAAGAGGAAAAAGAAGCAGTTCAGGCAAAGGAAATCACCAATAAGACAAATCAATTAAGCTTAAATAAAGAACTACGTCTGAAGGTAAATCAAGAGCCAGAAACAAAAACTATTGAAGCGAAAGAATTTACCCCTCAAACTTCTGAAATAACTGAAAATAAACAGCACCATTCAGATACTCTGCCAGAAAAAACCGAACAAAAACCTCTGGAAGCAAAACAATTTACAGATATAAATAAGGATAGCGATCGCAAACAAACCCCCAATTCCCCAAAATCATCTGAAACCACCGTTGAAACTACACCCCAAAAGACGCAATCTACTGTTACTGAAACCGCACCAAAAATAACAGATGCCAAAGATGCGACTGAAACTAAACCCAAGCCAACAGAAGCTGAAAACAGCCCCAAACCAAGTACGGAAGCATTAGCACAACAACCTCCTCATCAGGGTATCCCTACTCCTCAAAATCAACCTCTAAATGCCAAAGATGCGGCGGAAGGAAAACCCAAGCCAACTGAAGCTGAAAACACCCCCAAATCAGGAACGGAAGCAGTCGCACAACAAGTTCCTCCTACTCCTCAAAAGCAACCTCCAAACGGAAAAACACCAGAAGCAGCCGCAGAAAAAGCCTTAGAACCCAATCCCAATAAACAAAATAATCAAGCTGCTGCCCCAGGAACCACCCCACCAGCGCCTGGTGCTGAAGCCGCCCCAGCAATGGACTCAGGCGGTGGTGCTGGTGACGCTGGCGGCGAGATGGAAGGGGGACAAAGCGAAACCGACCCAGACATTGAAGCAGCCGCCGCCTCTAATGAAAAAGTAGAGTTAGATCCTTCTGAAACTGATGCGGCAATGGCTAACCTGGCTGAAGGTGGCGGAGGAGAAGCACCTACAGGTGGCGGTGGTGGCGGTGCAGCCATTACCGAAAAACCCGCACCTCCCGTCCCAGACGTTTCTGGGGCTGACCCCTCTGCTGCTTTAGCATCAGTGAGCAATTTGCCTCCCGCTCAACTTTTGACAGGACTGGGAAGCGTGGGTACTGCGGTAGGTAATACGGTTGGGAAAGAACGCGCCGAACTCGCCGCTAACCCACCTCAAATGGAGAGTCCGTCTGCTTCGCCAAACACTGGTGAAAAGTCGGCTGCTGACAAAGACTTACCTGCTGGCAAAACACCCAAAGCTGTTGAAAAAACACCGGAAGGTCAAACAAAACCAATTCCGCAACCCAAACCGATACCGCTTCCCCCGCCTCCCACGGCAGCAGTTCGTCAACCCCAAGTAAAAGGGGATGAACAGGGCAAACTTTCGGAAGGCGATGTTAGAAATTTACAGGCATCTCTCAGTAGTATTCCAACTCGCGATCGCAGTTTGCAAAACGTCAGTGCTGGTGCGCCGCCACAGGTGGAACTCCAAGGCAATGCCGACCCGCAACGCGCTCAAGAACAAAAAGCCAAGCTGGAAAAAGGTTTAACTGAAGCCCATAACCAAGGAAAACAAGATTTAGCCCAGCCAATGGGTGAAAATCAAATTTCCCCGAAAGTGCCAAAAGAAACTTTACGCGCTGAAGGGATAGGGGGTGGTGGTGCAGGTGGTGCTGTTACAGTTGGCGGTGGTGCTGCTGGCGGTATGGCAGGGGATGAAGCCATCTCCATCATTGCCCAACAAGAGCAAGGTCAACAAATTCAGTCAGCAGTCGCCCAAGCACAGGCGCAAATGACAGCCAAGCGCCAAGAACATACTGCCCAAGTTGCAGAAGAGAAAGCTAAATCTAATAAAGATATTGCCAAATTACAACAAGATAACGCCGTCGAGCAGGAAGCGGAACGGGCAAAAGCGCAAACAGATATCGGACAACAGCGCAGTCAGTGGCAAAAAGAGCAAGATAATTTAATTACCAAATCTCGTCAAGACGCAGATGCGGCTATTTCCAAAGTCGGGAAAGAAGTCAGCCAAGAGCAAACCAAAGCTGAGTCTAAAGCAGCCGAGCATATTAAAGCAGGAGAAGAAAAAGCGGCTGAGGAACGACGCAAGGGTGAGGAAAAAGCCGAAGCCGAACGCAAGAAAGGAGAACAAGAGTCTGGCGGTATCTTTGGTTGGCTAGCTGATAAAGCGAAAGCTTTCTTTGATGGCATTAAACAAGCAATTCATGCGGCTTTAGATGCTGCCCGTGCTGCGGTGAAAGCAGCAATTGAAGGAGCGCAAAAACTGGCAACGGCTGTGATTGAAACGGCGCGTCAAGCCATTGTCGGTATTATCAAGTTGGCAGGAGAAGCTTTGATTGCCATTGGCGACGTGATGTTGGCAGCTTTCCCAGAAATGAGAGAGCGCTATCGCAACGCCATGAAAGCGATCGTTCGCACTGCCGAAAATGCCGTGAATGCGATCGCCAATAATCTGAAAAAAGGCGTCCAAACTGCCCTCAATCTATTAGGTAAAGGTTTAGATTTTGCCTTGGGATTGATGGAAAAAGGCTTAATGGCAGCAGTGGATATTGCAAGCATTGCCGTACAGGGAGCCATCCAAACTGCCAAAGCTGCCGTCGAAGCGCTGGGAGCTTTTGCCGTCCTTGCCAAAGATATCGCATCTGGCCCCGGACAATGGTTGAGCAACTTGGGTGCGGGAGCCAAAGATGGTGTCCGCAACCACTTATGGGGAGCCTTCCAAACGGCAGTGAAAGAGTGGTTTAACCAGAAAGTAGAAGAAGTTCTCGGTTTGGGGATGACGGTGTGGAAAGTCCTCAGCCAAGGCGGAATCAAGACAGCTGAAGTGGGCAAAATGGCTTGGGAGGGCATTAAATCGGCTATTCCTCCTGCCTTAATTCAGATTTTGATTGAAAAAGTCATTTCCATGATCGTGCCTGCTGCGGGTGCTGTGCTGGCAATTATTGAAGGTTTGCAAGCGGCTTGGGGAACTGTTAGCCGGGTAATTCAAGCGTTCGATCGCTTCATGGCATTCTTGAAAGCCGTCAAGACAGGTCGATCTGGGCCACAGTTCGGCGCAGCTTTGGCAGCAGCAGGCGTAGTGCTGATCGATTTCGTGTCTAATTGGCTGCTCAAGCGCGTGCGCGGTGCGGCGAGTAAAGTTGCGGCGAAGATTAAGGAAATTGCCCAGAAGATTGGCAGGAAATTAAAGGCAGCTACTAAGAAATTAGGGCGGAAGTTCGGCAAACTCAAGGATAAGTATTTTGGGAAGAAAGGCAACAAGGGAGATAAAGGGAAAGGAAAAGAAGGCGAAGACGAGGACAAAAAGAAACAAGCTAAGAAGCGACTGCGTAAGGCAGCGAAAGAGATCGACCGTGCTTTGGCTAAAGGCAAGCCAGAGAAGGAAGCTCGTACAGCCATTGACCGGATTGCTGGTGCTAACAAGGTTCAAGCTAACCTTACCCATTCTGGCAAAGGCTGGAAATTGAAACTCAAAGTCAACCCAGAAATCGATAGATTTTTTAAAGGGGAAGACCTACAGGCAATCAAGAGTCTGCTTCACGATCTCAACAAAAGCTCTAAAAATGCTGCTGAGGTCATCGCTAGTGCAATTAGAAATTTAAGGAATGTCAAAGGTCTGACTCCAAGGCAAGCTAGGGAGGAATGGCAGAAGGATGTCGATGCAGCTGGCGGCAGCACAGCTTACATAGAGCAACTCGTTAACGAAGGCAAAATCAAAGATCGGGCAGTTGGTAGCGGATCTGTTCTTGGGTACACCGAGCGACAGGATATCATCAACGAGAATCTTGCCAAGCAGTATGCCGATCCCTCAAGCCGCGTCGTACATTTGCCTGGTGGTAGGGGATCTGGTCACGATACAACGCTCATCTACCTTGATGAGCGAAGGGTAGAAGCACTAGAAATCAAGAAGGGTGGACTAAAGGGCTTAGACGTAACTGGAAGATCTGCTGTGCCAAAAACAAAAACGCCTGTACCCCTTGACTCCAAGGAAGGCAGTGGAAATGAGGCACTCAGACATCTGGATAAGCCATCCACTCCACAGGGCAAAGACCGCCGTGCTGATGAACTTGTTTCCGGTGGTGTACTTGAGAAAGAACGAGAAGATGGTGAGAAACGAATCTTTGAAAATAAGGTTTCCTCTATTAGCGAAAACCTCGAAATTAACCTCAAAGCTACTCTCGAAAAGTTAAAAGCCGACAGGGTTAAACTCACAGGTGAGATGGGTACAACCTCAGATCAAAAGGTGAAAAACAAGCTCAAAGCAGTCCTGGCTAATATCGAAGAGGCTATTGATATTTTGAATGACATCATCAGTGGTGCTAGTGGCAAGCTTCAGCTGATTGTAGCCCTTGAACCAGGTGCAAAAGCTTCAGAGGATCAAATTGAGGTTGTCAACCGTTTGCTTGAAGCTGGCAAGCGTAAGTTTCACAATAACCAAGGCGAGCAAAAAACTGCCATCAGTCACGCAATACAAGAGATTGATAATGAAGGTAACGTCGTTAAATCGAGGTAAATGATATGCCGATGGGTGAGCCTTACAAGTCCTATCTGGAGCGTAGCTACCATCGTTTTGAGCGAAAGGGAGGATCTGAATTTGCTCGTCAGTCATTATCCGGTCTTCTGCAAGGATTATTAATCGATTCATTGCTAGGCCGTAATCTCGATAGATGGTTAGAGATTTATGAAGCTCACCGTGATGCTCCTCCACCAGATCGCAGTACCTTAATCGTTCCCCAGGTTTACCTGCTCCGCGCTGGGGCTGGTTGGCTTCTCAATCAACCTGTAGAGACTATAGTCAATGAGGGCTGGAATGCACTAGATATTGCATGGACAGATACCAGCGATGATACCCAACGCAGAATTGTTTCATCAGCAGCATTAGGTCTAGCACAGGCACGAGAAAACGAGGAGGAGTTTGCCCATTGGTGCAGGACAAGGCAGCATTATGCTCCAACTGATGCCATAACTGATGTTGAACTTTTGCTTGGTTCTAGAGCTATAACAACACTGGACATGATTGCTTTAGTCGGGGAGCGGAATGTTTCTCTTTTCAGTGAAAGTGTTGCAAATGCTATCGCAGCTCTAAATACTCAAGCCAGCACCCTTGGTCAACCATTGGCAAGCTTACTCAGCGAGGGTTGTCGTCGAATCGATGATGACTACTGGCCAGCTGATGTAGACGGCCCACCAAGAGCTGACTTTGAGGATCTCACTTGGTCACTTTCAGAGGACGCTCTAAATGCCTACCTATGGATTTCCGGTCATGGAGGGTATTTACACAATCCAGCCCCCCTCCTACAGCCACTTTTAGAAATCGCGCAAACTCTTGAACAAATGCTCGCGGGTAATATGCCTAACTCCTTGGAAGATGAGTTATCTAATGGCGATCTCCGTAGTGCTTTGGCCGATCCCGATGTGCCATTGCAAGTCACCCTTTGCATAACTGATTCCATCCAAAACGAGCTTGACATAAACGATACCGATCTTGCCCCGTTTCAGCAGCGGCTTGCCACCAGCGTACAATGGATGCAGCAACGTCACGATGATTTTGCTGGTGAAGTGGATTTGACCTATATTTGAAAAATTATTGATGTAGTTAAGAGGGCGATCGCTTAACCTCATTGAACTAAACTAGCTACCTCTTCTACGGTGTCACCAATATGACCACAACCACCTTACATTCTTACCTAAACAGCGAGTTAATACTAGGCGATCGCACTCATTCCCCCTTACCCATCCGCGCCATAAATCTGACCCTAACCAAAAAAGATAACACCCTCACCGAATGCCGTCTTACCTTCCAAGTAAACTGGGAAATCTACTACCGCATCGACACCGAAGCATTATTCAACCTCAAACCTGAATTGCGCGGTTCCCTCTCCAATGGAGACTTTCATCCAGAAGCAAATATCGAAATTGAAGCTACTTTACAACCTGAATTACTGTCAAGTT
Source organism: uncultured bacterium (assembly GCA_964546365.1). GTDB lineage: Bacteria > Cyanobacteriota > Cyanobacteriia > Cyanobacteriales > Aerosakkonemataceae > DATNQN01. The sequence continues at coordinate 12,481 of CAZJJR010000011.1, forward strand.
TAACTGAAAACATTACAAACTCAGAACAGACAGCAGCTTATCTCCAAAACCTCAATCACGATCGTCCGCTACTATCAACAGAAAATTGGTTTGTGCTGCACGTCAAACAGCAACGGGAATCAGGCGAAACAGGTTATCGCACTTTTTGGGCTTATCTTCCTCCCTCTGTCATTAATCAAGAGAACATTTCCCAAGAAGAAATTTCGGAAGCAATGGTTAATTTCTTTAAAGATTGGGCTAATACCAATCTATCGGAAATGAACCAAGATGTCATGGCTGAAAGTATTAACGAAATGACCAAAACCTTCTCGGAATTAGCTGATACTAATTTAGAAGAAACTCAAGATGCTATTTCTGAAATAATGGCAGAAATCACTAATGCTTTTGAAGAGTTTGCTGAGGTTGCTAATGAAGTAGTTTCCCAGTCAGATTATAACAGAAATATGCTTGAAGAAGTCATTAATTTCTTTACCGAAGACGATTGGCCTTTTAGTAAAACTCAAGGTGAGTCAGTCTTACAAATAACTTTTCAAGGTCAAAATGGTAGATGGAATTGCTACGCTAAAGCTAGGGAAGAAGAAGACCAATTTGTATTTTATTCTATTTGCCCGGTCAACGCACCAGAAAATAAGCGATCGCAAATAGCAGAATTCATCACTAGAGCCAATTACGGTACGATTATTGGCAATTTTGAACTCGACTACGCAGACGGCGAAGTTCGCTATAAAACCAGTATTGATGTTGAAGAGTCTAACTTGACTTTTCCTCTAATTAAACAATTGGTTTACACCAACGTCACGATGATGGATGAATACCTACCTGGGATCTTATCCGTGATTGAAGCAGATGTGGAACCGAAGGATGCGATCGCAAAAATAGAAACCTAGCTTCTTTATACTTATTATTAAAAATTTAGTTAACTTTATAACTAAATAAAAGAAGTACGTATAAAATATAACTTAAAAGGCATTGTTTAATTACATACTTAATTTATACCAAATCCGAGTACACCACCCCCTTTTTCCCGTTTCCCCTTTCCCCCAAACATAACGGGGGTAATAGCAGGGTATTTTGTATTAGACCCTAAGTAGGCGATTTTTTTTTGCTAACCAATAAACTCGCAATGCTTTTAATATCAAGTTGTTACAAGTTAGTCATCAGCAAATTAATCAAATGTCTTCTTTGCTAACGCTTGTCCTGATTACCACTGCCACCTTTGTTTTATATCAACTTTTTACTTTGCAAGCCAAAGCCGAAGCTGAGTCAGCAAAATCTAAAAAGCGAAAACAAATATTAGATAAGTTTTTTCAAGAGCCAGCGCCATTTGTGGGGAACTATCAAGAACATAAAGATTTACTGAAAGCTCTTCAAGAATGCAGCCAAGATGAAGTTACTGAATATTATCAAAAACTTCGTTATAAAACTGGTCATTTTCTTAAAGAATTCGAGCAGAGCAGTTTTGCACCACTTTTTGAAGATGTGGCTTTCATATACTATCAAAAAAATCACCCAGACCTGGATAAAGCAGATGCGATCGAGAAAGCGAGAAAAGATTTCAACTTCCTTTCCCGCAAATAATCAATTTTTCATTCAATTAATTAAACTCTTTTACCAAACCAATTAGAATAACCTAAATAACAGCCGGAAAATTACTTTTTTAGCTAACTCAATGATAAAATATATCGTAGGGAAAAATTACATCCTATGCCTGACGAAAATGACGATCGGCAAAGCGATTACATCGGTTCGGGTTTGGCATTCCCCCTGCAAATCAGCGTACAGGGAGGAGTACAAACTAGTTCGAGTACGCAAAATCTTGAAGAATCTATAATTATCATCCTGCGGACGGATTTAGGGGAAAGAGTTTACAGACCGAACTTCGGTTCTCGCCTCTCCGAGTTAGTCTTTGAACCGCTGAACGTTCAAACCTTGATGCTGATCCGTCTTTACGTAGAAGAAGCTTTAAAAATGTGGGAACCAAGGATAATTTTAAAAGAAGTACGTGCCGATCCCGATCCGATTAGAGGTAGAGTTGATATTGAGATCGTTTATCAACCCAAAAATAGCCCCGACACTCGCAGTTTGGTTTATCCATTTTATTTATCGCCATCAGGGGAAAGGTAAAAATTAATTTCGATTTGGTTGATTAAAAATATAGCAAATTAAAGACGAGCCAACTATACGTTATCGTAATATGGACTTTGAATTTTTACCCAAACTACCCAAATCCAATCTTGACGATCGCACTTTTAACGACTTAGTGCAAGAATGTATTCTTCGCATTCCCCGCTACTGTCCGGAATGGACGAATCACAACCCAGGCGATCCGGGGATTACTTTAATCGAATTATTTGCTTGGTTGACCGACCAAATGTTAATGCGGTTCAATCAAGTTCCCCGTCGTAATTATGTAGCTTTTTTAGAATTATTGGGAATTCGGCTATTACCTCCCGCACCTGCTTGGTGCGAATTAACTTTTTATTTAACCAAAGCACAGAACGAACCGATCGTCATTCCTTACTCCACCGAAGTAGCAACGGTGCGGACGGAAACGCAACCAGCGATTATTTTTAGTACCGATCGAGAACTGATAATTGGTAATCCGAAAATCCGACATTTGCTGACAGGATTAATCGAAGAAGAAAGACCGCAAAATTTACGAGAACGCTTGGTTCAAAACGAACAATTTTGGAATATCGAAGAAACGCAGCTATTCGATACTTCTAGTCCGGGAAACTGCTTTTACATAGTTTTAACAGAACGAGATTCGACCAGTCCGATCGAGGGAAATGTCATCGCGCTTACATTCCGAGGCGAAGCTGCTAGAACTACGGGGATTAACCCTGATGACCCCCCTCTCAGATGGGAAGCTTGGAACGGTAGAGAGTGGCAATCAACAATTTTACGCCAAAAAGAAGACGATAAAACTAAAGGTTTTAGTTTCAGCGAACTAGGACAACAAGGTAGTAATTCCTCCGAAAATGGAGCAGATGTAATCTTACATTTACCTCAAAATTGGCCGCACGTAGACTTTAATGGTTATAGCGGTCGTTGGATACGTTGCGTTTACACATATCCCAAAGAATTACAACCAAGTTATAGCAGTTCACCTAGCATAGTTGGAGTTGCTGCGCGTTCGATCGGTGGCGCAATCAATGCTAGCGAATGTATTCGGATAGAGAACGAATTATTGGGTGTGAGTGATGGTAAACCCGGTCAAGTATTTGAATTGCAAGGAAAACCAGTTTTAGAACGAAAAGAAGGGGAATATATTCAGGTAAAACCGATTAATGGCGAATTAGAAAATTGGCTAGAAGTGAAAGATTTTGCTGACTCTGGCCCGGACGATCGACATTATACGATCGATTCCCAAACCGGTCTAGTCCAATTTGGGCCACTGATTCGCGAACCGACGCAACTCAAGTATAAAACTCAAGATCGATCGCAAATTCAACCAGTCGGTAGAATCATCAGGCGAGATAGTAGAGATAGTAGAGAATCTCGCAATTTAGCCAATATCCAACCGCTCTCCGGAGGTAGCGAAATATTAGAACGACAATATGGAAAAGTACCCCCTCCCGGTGCAGAAATTTACATAGTTGCCTATCGGACTGGTGGAGGTAGTCGGGGTAACGTAGAAGCGCACAAACTCACCGTCATCAAACAAGCAATTCCTTACGTTAAAAGCACGATCAATTACCAACCCGCTCGCGGTGGAATGGATGCCGAATCATTAGATGAAGCCGTAATTAGAGTGCCGCAATTATTACGCACCCGCGAATGTGCCGTCACTCCAGAAGACTTCGAGAACGTCGCCAAAAAATCGACCAGAACTGTAGCACGCGCTCATTGCATCACCGATCCGAATATTACCACCCCAGGCGTAGTTACATTACTAATCGTTCCGAAAGTCGATACGGAAACGATCGATTTTCGCAAAGGAATGAATCCCGATCGATATTTTAATCTTGACCCTCAACTGTCAACCGAAATTTTCAATTACATCGCGGAACGCAAACCTTTAGGAGTGCAAGTAAAATTACAAGAACCCGAATATTTTGGAGTAAGCGTCCGAACCGAAGTCATCATCGATCCCAAATACAATAACCCCCGCGCTCAACAAGATATCCGCTCTAAATTACTGATTGCCTTATACAGCTTTTTAAATCCCCTCACTGGCGGAATAGAAGGCAACGGTTGGCATTTAGGCAGTCCGGTTTATCCTTCTGATATCGTTGCTTTATGCCAGAAAATACCCGGCGTGCGCTATTTAGGAATAGTAGAGATTTTTGAGTTGCAAAAATACGGAGCGGAATGGTTTCGTAACGAAGAACCGCAATCGATGATTAATCCAGGTTCTTTAGGATTAATTTGCTCTTGGGAAACTGAAGAAGACAGTCAATTAAACTCTAGTCACGTCATAGAATTTTATGAATAAATGAATTGTAGCATATCGGTAATTAAAAAAAATTAATTAATCTAAAATCAATTAATGACTCAATCCAATTACCGCCCCTCCATCGCCTTAAAACTTGCCTCCATGCAGCCACCGGAAGCAAGTGAAGCTTCCGCATTAGCAAGTTTTTCTGCTAACAGCAAAGAACAACCTGTTGCCAATAACTTGCTTCTTCGTCCGGGAGAACCAGGTGAAATGTTGGTACAATTGGAAAACTTGAGCGCTCGTCCCTTGCGCTGGAAGTTGGAAATTGAAGGAGATTTTGCTAAAAGTTGGTGTAGTTGGCATCAAGAAGAAGCAGAAGAAATAAATGCAAATGGCAAACTTGAAAAATCTCTCATTTTTCAAGTACCAGAAAATTTCTTTGAAGATCGGTTAGCCTTGAGAGACGATCGCACTCGCTTGCAAATCAATTACGAAGCTCAAGTTAACGTTTACCTGGAAGAAGGAACCCAACAACAGTTAATTGGATATCGAGTTTTTAACCTTTGCATTCGTCCAGGTAGTTCTTACCTGAATTTTTTGCCAGCTATTTATCGAGAAATCGATTTTATGGAGAGATTTATCTCCATTTTCGAGCAAGCTTTCGACCCCAGCGTTCAAACAATAGACGTGCTTTGGGCATATTTAGACCCTTTGACAGCACCGGAAGCAATGCTACCTTTTATCGCACAATGGGTAGCTTGGCCGATCGATCCTCGTTGGGATTCCCAACAACAACGCCGTCTGATTCGCAACGCCGTCACTCTTTATCGCTGGCATGGAACGCGCCGAGGATTGCGTTATTACCTCCATCTTTATACGGGATTGCCTTTAGATGAAGATTTACCGGAAGCTGAAAAACATATCGCGATCGAAGAAGTTTTTAGCCTTGGTTTTGTGATGGGAAAAGCAATGCTCGGTGAAGATGCTATGTTAGGAGGCGGTCATCCTTTTCACTTTATTGTGCGCCTGCGTCAAGAGGCAGGTCAATCTATTGATGAACGATTGGTAAGAGACGTGATAGAAAGAGAAAAGCCAGCTTTTTGTAGTTACGATTTAGAAATATCCGTTTCTACATCTGATTCTGAATAATCGAAAAGCAAATCTACAACGAGGATCGAAATATGTTTGATTACAGCTTAGAACATCTTTTCTCTTACACCATAACTCTGAAAAATCCCTTTGAAGTTATTACTCCTCTCCCAGAAGGAATTCGAGCTAATGCTTACTTTGCAGGTGGATTTGTGAAAGGCCCAAAAATGAATGGAAAAGTTCTTCCCGTAGGCGGAGACTGGGTAACTATTCGCCCTGATGGTGTGGGTTTAATCGATGTAAGAACTACTTTTGAAACCGATGATGGAGCATTAATCTACACAACTTACTTGGGAATTTACGATCTGGGAGAAGATGGCTACCAAAAGTTTTTGAACCAAGAAATACCACTGCAATTTCCATTACGGATCGCTCCTCGCTATCATACCGCTCACCCAGATTACAAATGGCTCAATCGCTTGTTTTGTATCGGAATTGGTCAAGCTTTTTTAGAGCGTTCAGAAGTCGAGTATGACATCTATGCAGTTAAGTAGGTAATGAGATGGGAGGATGGGGAAAATATTTGTAGAAACTTTTCCTAATGACCAATGACTAATGACCAATGACCAATTTTTCAATTAAACAGTCAGCAATTCGTTGAGCAGATCCGGGTTTTCCCATTCGACGAACACCATTTTCCGCGATTAATTGCAAACGGTCTGGATCGCGTAATAAAGATTGAATGGTAGCGGCAACTTCTGTGGGTTGTTCGACTAAAATTAAGGATGGCCCCAGCAAGCGAGATTGAGCTTCTGCAAAGGCAGGGGTAAATTGTGGGCCTTTGCCGGGGATCGCGATCGCGGGTTTTCCCAAACCAACAAATTGCTCGGTAGCCGTTCCCGCCATCGCGATCGCAAAATCACCTTGCTGTAAACAATCGCTAAAAGCTCGCTGGCTCAAAATTAATGTAGATTTTCCCTGATGAAATACTGATGCGCTGGCGTCATTAATCGGTAATTCAGAAGCTTCCGATACTTGAGTTTGCAACTGCCAACCTTGATTTTCCAAAGCTTCCCGCAAAGGGTCTAAACTTAGCGTGGGTGCGATCGCCCCTAAAAATACCGCTCCTCGCTGACGAAAACTTTCCCTAATTCCATTTACCGCCAACAAAATTTCTTCCCAATTTCGATAAGCTTCTGGCGGTCTAGAACCTGGAAGAAGAGTAACGTGAAGCGATCGCGCTTGTTCTTCCTTATCCGCATCTAAATTATAAAAAGCTGACTTGGCAATTTTCCCCTCCAAATCATCCATCATCGGATTTCCCAAATCGAAAGCCGGGATAGACCATTTCAGCAAAGTTTCCGTCGTCAGGCTATCTCTCGGAAACACCGCCTTACAACGTTTGTGACTCATCAGCCAACGTTCCCAAGGCAGATAAACCGATCCCGACCAACCTTCCGAACGCTGAATGCGGGACTTTCTAGGTAGCATTCCCGCTTCATCACGCAGGTAGTACTCCGACTTAGCAGTGCCGACAAAAGCATAGGGAGCGCCACTCAACCAAGCTAACAACAATGGCACGATATCCCCAACCGCTAAAATCGCCCCTCCCTGCTGTTTCCAACCCTGCACCGCTTTAAACTGCCACCACAGCAGTTGCAGCAAGCCACTTCGCAAATCGCGCCATAAATGACGCCCGTCCATATAAATAAAGCCACCGGAAGGCATTTTCCGCGTCGGCGCAACGATCGGGATACCCATCTCAGTATAAGCTTGACCCTCACCGACGATCGGCAGGGCAGCTAACTTAGGGGCATTGGGATGCTGCTGTAATTTCTGCAAAATGCGAATTGCGATCGCATCTTCCCCATGACCGTTGCTCAAACAAAGTAACTTCATTTTAATGGCTGACGATAACTGCTAATGAATAAACAGGGCATTGAGAAGGATAAAGTCTGAAGGATGAAGTCTGAAGTAAAAAATTAAAAGAATTTCATGCTTGACTTTTGACTTCTCTCCACTCTCCCTCAAACCTTCTTAGGCGGAATCGGGGAAGAACGAGTTTGAGAAGAAGAATCACCCAATTGAAGTTGCTGGCGTCCGTTGCGAACGATCCGCAGCATCTCGTTCATTTGCTGCTCGATATTAGTCAGAGTCCTTTCCGCGTACTCATCAGCACCCTTTTGAATCGCTTCTGCCTCTGCAATAGCTTTCGCCCGGATCTCCTCCAACTCCTGTTGAGCTTCCCGGTGCGTCCGTTCAATCTCCGCCAAAGTCTGCTCCTGAGCAGCTTCGCACTCCTGTTGCACCATTTGCCACAGTTGTTGCGCCTCCTGCTTAGCCTGCCGAACAATACCCGTTTCATCTAAAAGTTGAGCCGCTCTTTGCTCAGCCTTCTCGATAATTTGATGAGCATACTGTTCCGCCGCCAGCAGCAGTTCCTCCTTCTCGCGGATAATTGCCTCAGCTTCCTCAAAAGCATTCGGTAAATTCAATCGAATCAGATCCAGTTGTTCTAGCAACTGTTCCTCATCTACCATCGTGCGTCCTGTCAGTGGAATGCGCGGACTATCGAGAATCATTTCCTCTAAACGGTTGAGTTCTCGCTGAATATCTACGCCTGCCGAGCCACGTTGGGACAATTCATCTTGAGTATTTAGTTCGCCACCGTCGGGGCTGACTCTTGGGGTGTCTTGGCCTAACATTTTTGGTAAATTTCCAGGGCAACGTGTTTGGGGACAAGATGATCGACACAACCGCCGAATCTTGCTATCTCTTTCACCCCGCTACTACTTCAAAAACCGTATTCGGTAGACGTAGCCAGAAAAACAGTCTCTACCCGATCCGAAAGAGTCTTATTCGTGTGAGCCATCTGCAACTCTTTTTCAAAGTCAGACAGCACCCGCAAACCTCGGATAATCGCAGAAGCTTGTTTCATCTGAGCATAATTGACGGTTAAACCATCAAAACTGTCTACCTCAATATTCGGTATGTGCTGCGTGGATTGGCGAATCTGCTCGATCCGCTCTTGGACGGTAAACATCGGCGTTTTGTTCGGATTGCGTAGCACGGCTACCACAACTCGCTCAAATAGTTTACACCCCCGCTCGATTACGTCGAGGTGTCCCAAAGTTATCGGATCGAAGCTGCCAGGATAGATTGCAATCACAGATCACAAGTGTGAAAATCACTGACGCGATTATAAAGGATGAAGTGTGAAGGATGAAGTATGAAGTGTGAAGGATGAAGGGTGAAGGATGAAGGGTGAAGGATGAAGATTAATTGTATTTATCTCCCCTGCCTCCTGCTCCCCTGCCCCCTAGCCCCTAAAAAGTTGACCCATTCCAACCCCACATCGCACCTTTGGCATCAGCAAACTCAATATAAATGCGATTGGGAGCCACACCTAAACTTTGATTAATTTCCTGGCAAAAATCCTGACTCATAGCTTTAGTTTGATTCGGATTCATGCTACCAATACTCTTGATTTCAATATAACAAACCGGATCGGTAGTGCCAGCAAAAGTCATCGCTACATTTGGTTCAAAAGCCGTCATTACGTAAGATTCCGGTTTACCCAAATGCTTAGATAACTTAGACGACAAGCTTTTTAGCAGAGCTTCAACCTGTGATTTTTCCGGTGCTGTTGCAGAAGTTTGAACCTTGATCAGAGGCATAATTCAAATGGTAATTACTAACTGCTAAATGATGATAAAAGGTTTTTTGTAATTATAAGGCTGATGGCGATCGCAAATATTTCTTGTAGGGACACGGCATAATTGAAATCTTCACAACTAGGCATGATGTCGATGATGCCGTCTCCCTACAGCATAATTGATTCTTCCCCTTTCCCTTTCCCTCTTCCCTTTCCCTTAACTAACCGCCGTAATTCCAGCCAGTACTCTCTAGCAAAAGCGGTTCCCCTTCCCGGTGAACGCCAGCGCCAACTACTTCACCGACAAACACAGTATGATCCCCATGTTCCACCGCACCGACTACTCTGCACTCAACATAACCCAGCGAATCGGAGATAATGGGACAGCCAGTTTCTTCCCCTAAGTAGAACTCCACATCCTCAAACTTATTACCGATGCGGCGTCGTGGCTGAAAAAATTTCTGGGCTACCTCTTTTTGTCCCGCTTCCAGAAAACTCAGGGCAAAAACGCCGCTAGCTTTCAGCATCGCATGAGATTGAGAATCTTTTTTCACGCAATTCACCACTAACGGCGGTTGAAAAGAGGCTTGCATCACCCAGCTAGCAGTAAAGCCGTTGACATCTTCCCCATCTTTAACGCCGCAGACGTAAATTCCGTGGGGAATCTTTCGCAAAATTGTCTTTTTAGCTTGTTCGTCTAACAATGTTCTACCTGCCTCAAAATACCTACATCGGTAAGTTTACCAATCTCTCGCACATTAACGCCTTGCTTAAGTAGGATTCGCAAAACCGGGAAAATCGCGGAGTATGAGGGCTTTTTAAGCCACACCATACTTTTTAAACCAACCTAACATCTTTTCCCAAGCATCCTCAGCTTGTTCTTTTCGATAAGATGGACGATAGTCAGCAAAGAAACCATGCGGAGTATCGGGATAAAGGATAATTTCTGAATTGGTATCACCACCTTTAAGAGCTTCCCGCATTTGCGCTACCGTATCATTTGGGATGCCGCTATCATTACCGCCATAAAGTCCTAATACTGGCGCTTTCAAATAAGGAGCAATATCAATCGGATGTTTAGGAGTTAGAGGGCTAGATTCACTCACTAAACGCCCGTACCAAGCAACGCCAGCTTTTAGTTTGGGGTTATGTGCGGCATACATCCAAACAACTCTGCCACCCCAACAAAAACCAGTAATTCCTAATTTGTTGATATCTCCTTTACTGGATTTTTCTGCCCAATTCACGGTGGCATCTAAGTCAGACATTACTTGGCTATCGGGAACTTTAGAAACAACTTTGGAGATGATTTCTTGAATATCGTTGAGTTGGGAAACATCTCCTTGACGGGCAAACATTTCAGGGGCAATCGCTAAATAACCTAATTTGGCAAAGCGACGACAAATATCTTGGATGTGTTCGTGAACTCCAAAGATTTCTTGCACTACTAAAATTACTGGAAAATCTTGCCCAGTGGCAGGCATGGCGCGATAAGCTGGTATTTCTCCATCTTCAACAGGAATTTTTACTTCACCAGCTATTAAGCCGTTAGTATCCGTGTTGATAACTTGGGCAGAAATGGGATGAACTGCTAGGGCGAAGCCTGCTGTGAGGGTGCTAACGATGATGAATTGACGACGAGTGATGTTTTTCATTTGGCTTTTTTCAACAATTTATAGTTTAGGGACTAGGGACTAGGGACTAGGGGAAGAGGAAAGGGAAAAGGATGAAGTTAGGAGTTAAAATTCTCCAATTCAGACAATTAACTCATCTCCCTATCTCCCCATCTCCCCACCTCCCCATCCCCCCATCCTCTCTTAAACTGTGGCTGATTTTGATCTAAATATGTGGGTATGTTCGGGATGGTAAAGTTTGGAACGCACTTTTGCTACTTCTCCTAGTGCTGGACTAATTAAATAGAGAGTGGTGCGGATTAGGTTTTCTTTTTGTGTAGTTTCGGCCATCTGATCTAGGGGAACGACTATAATTTTTTCATCTTGCCAACCTAAACGAAAACAAATTGCTACTGGTGTATCGGATGGATAATGTGCCATCAGTTTTGTTTGTGCTTCTTTAATATGACGCGCACTTAGGTAAAGGCATAAACTGGCTTGATGTGCTGCTAAAGAAGCTAATTCTTCTCGTTCTGGAACGGCGGAAGCGTTTCCACTAATCCGGGTAAGGATGATAGTTTGGACTAGTTCGGGTACGGTTAATTCAACTTTTAGTTTAGCGGCAGCAGCTTGGAAAGCACTAATTCCGGGTATTATTTCAAAAGGTATATCTGCTTCTGCTAACTCTTGCATTTGTTCGTGTACTGCACCGTAGAGGCTGGGGTCGCCAGAGTGGAGGCGAACAACGGATTTACCCTGATTTACCCGTTCTATCATGATGGGCAGAATGTCTTCTAAGGTTTTGTTGGCTGTGCGGATTATTTCTGCATCTTCTCGCACTCCTTGCAAAATTTGCTTAGGCACTAATGAGTCGGCAAATAAGATGACGTCTGCTTGGGCTAAAATTTTCTGTGCTTTGAGAGTTAGTAAATCGGGATCTCCTGGCCCTGCTCCTACAATGTATACTGCGGGAGAAAGGGGAGAAGATGGGGTGAGTGTGGCAGATTGAGACATAGTTGAGGAGATGGGGGGATGGAGAGATAGATGGAATATATTTTTATACTTCATACTTCATCCTTCACACTTCATCCTTCATCCTTTATTAATTATTCCGGATTGTAGTAATAAAAGAAGAAGAAATGTATGGTAGATGCACCCTGGTTAAGCCCTGGAGGATTTCCTCCGGGGCTTTTATTTTTGGGGTTTTTATGTTTCAAAAATAAGGCATTTTTTTAACTTTTCAAAGTAGATGAATTTACGGATAATGTATTGAGGGGCGATTCGGTATTAATAGCATCTTCTTGGGTAGATAGAGTTTTTGGTGGTTGTTTTGCCATCAGTTTTGGTTGCAAATAAAGATTGTCTACTAAAACGGAGACTCCTGCAACCTAAGGGGGAACTATTAAAGCGCCAATGATGCCTAAAACTTGGGTTACTCCCAGTACTGCTAAGAGTTGATACAGGGGATGTATTTTGACAGAAGAACCCACTAATAAGGGTCTAGTAAGTAGGTTTCCAAATTTTGGACAATTATAAATAATAACAATACCCACGAAAAAGTCCAGCCTCCTTGTGAAAGGGCGACGATTAAAGCGGGAATCGCCCCTAAAACTGGCCCAAAGAAGGGGATTAAGTCGGTAACGCCTGCTATTGCACCTAATCCTAATGCAAAATCGGATAATCCCAACAGGCTTAAGCCGAAACTAACGCCAATGCCTAAGATGGCAGCTACTGCTACTCTACCTTGAAGTATGAAGAATGAAGTATAAAATATCAGGGCTAAAATTTATTCTTCACAGATCGTCTTTGGCAAATCGAACTCATGTTTAATACCCAGTACCAAACACCGTTAAACTCTTTCCGCACTGCGGTGAATGCGGGTGAGTTTTTAATCACCGCAGAAGTTGCGCCACCCAAGGGAGGCGACCCCACGCATATGCTAAAAATGGCGCAACTCCTGAAAGGGCGAGTTCATGCCATCAACATTACCGATGGTAGTAGAGCGGTGTTGCGGATGTCACCACTAGCGGCATCGGTAATTTTGATGCAACATGGAATCGAGCCAATTTGCCAGATGGCTTGTCGCGATCGCAATCGCATCGGATTGCAAGCAGACCTCATGGGTGCCCACGCTCTCGGCATCCACAATATTTTAGCCCTGACCGGCGACCCGGTGAAAGCAGGAGACCATCCCGACTGCAAAGGCGTCTTCGATCTCGAATCAGTCCGTTTATTGCAAGTCATCGACAAAATGAATCGCGGTTTCGATTGGAACGAAAAACCGCTGACCGATGGTGCAACAGATTTATTTGTCGGTGCGGCGGTTGACCCCCAATCCTCCAGTTGGTCTGGCTTGCAAAAACGATTCGAGCGTAAATTAGAAGCAGGGGCGCAATTTTTCCAAAGTCAATTAATTTCTGACTTTGAAAGACTGGAAAAATTCATGGATCAAATAGCCTCTGGTTGCAATAAACCGATTTTAGCCGGAATTTTTCTGCTTAAATCCGCTAAAAATGCGGAATTTATCAATCGTTGCGTACCGGGAGTAAATATTCCCCAACACATTATCGATCGCTTAGCAAGTGCTAAAGATCCATTAGAAGAAGGCATGAAAATTGCCGCCGAACAAGTGCAAATGGCGAAACAACTTTGCCAAGGCGTTCACATGATGGCAGTCAAAAGAGAAGATTTGATTCCCCAAATCTTAGATATGGCTGGTATGGAAAAACTGCATTTAACCTATTCATAAACTTGTAAGTTAACTCCTAAGAAACACATTCTAAAACCCTTATGGTTGTTCAATTTCAGCTAATAGTGTTTCTTTCATTTATTGTGGGCGTGTAATCGCGCCCAAAAGGCGCTCAGAGGTAAAACCTCACAAATCTCGTTCCCAGGTTCAACCTGGGAATGAGAAAAAAATGCTTATATGGTAAAAATTATCTGTGGGAATCAGGGATTTAATTTTTATCGCAGATGTAAACAGATTAACGCAGATATAGGCGATAGCCTTCCCTTAGGGTACGCAGATAAGATTTGTGTTTGCTACCGATGCTACCGGACATGATATGACCGATGACCGATTAATTCCAATTACCAATAATGGTATATCCAGACCAATAATAGGGATGAGAAAAACTTGTTTCGCTGCTATTAGCTAATTCTGGTGGAAGCGGAAGTCTGAGGTTGTCAGATAATACTAATTCTCCTTTTTCTACGCGAACTTGTGCTTTTAACATTGCTAATTGTGCTTCTCTCAAACCTTCTGTTTTAATTGGGCCATTTTTCAACTTATTATAAAATTCCGTCATCAATGCCAGCGAACCTTCATCACTAGCATACCAAAGACTTCCTACTGCCGTTTTTACACCTGCTTGCACGGCTAAACCTGCAAATCCCAATTCTGCTTGTTCGCTTCCTACTGCAGTGCGACAAGCACTTAATACCAACATTTCTACTTTTGGAGATTCATTCCATCCCAATTGACGGGAAAGTAATCTTAATCGGTCTAGCCTAAGTTTAGAGTTCCAAAATTGAATATAAGATTCAGTTAATTTTCCCGGTTTAAATTCGGCGTGAGTAGCGATATGAATAATTCTAAAACGTTCTTGACGGTTGAGGAATTCCAGTTTATCTATAGTTGATTCTTCATTCAAAAAGGCTTTACCTTGCCAAAGAATGTTTGCCAAAGTCGGCACTTCTACTGCCACGGCTGGTAAAGGAGATTGATTTTCCGTACTCTTAGATACTCCCATTGCTAATATGGGAGTTTTTATAATTGGAAAGTAGCGGGTATCAGTGAGGCTAAAACTAGGAATTAAACCTACACTGTATTCTTCGATCAAAAACTGCTGTCCGTTGTATAAAGCAGCAATTGGTAGGGAACGCAAACCAGAATCCATACAAAATACCAGAGTATCTATTTGATTAGCTAAAAGCTTCTCTTTAAAAGGTTCGATGAGCCATTGATAAAGCTTTTTGCTCGGTTCTTTGTATCGATTTATGCGGATGATATCTGTAACACCACCCCGAAATTCTGTGGCAATTTTTTGTAAGCTTTGGCGATTTGCTTCGGGAACTATTCGGCGAATAATTAAAAGTTTATTCTCGTTTTGTTTAGTTATTGTATCGTTACAAGGCTCAGGGGAAGGGAGGACTAAAAATAATTGCAATTCTTGTTCTAAAGATATTACATAGATCAGGGCTGTTTTTTTACCTGTGGCTTCTGCTAAATTGCAAAGTTCTTGGGCGATTTGTTCGGCAGAAGTAGTGCTACCATAAAAGTTAATACCAAGTTGTCTGGCAAATTCTACTGCTTGTAGTTCTTCAAATGTTTGAATTGCTTGTTGAGGAGGTGCTTGTTGAATAATTTGCTCGACAGCTTTGCGATCGATCCTAATCTCCCGGTTGGAATCGCGTTTGCGAGGAACGGTTTCCGGATTAATTTCTATTGGGTTGGGAAGAGTAGTATTTGACTGGGTTCCCGATTGATTTAGTCCAGGTTTGGCTAAAACCAAAACTAAACTCAAAGTGAGAAAGAAAATAATAAATAATTTAACTAACTTCATTTTGGTAAAAATATTATAGATGATCAAAAAGAAAATAAATAACCAACTCCTAAGATAAACCTAGCACCATCACCAGCATTTCCAGTAATATCAGTTACCCCAGGTGTAATCGCTAAAGGAATATTGCGGAATGGGATCACGGAAAATCCAACTGTTAAATCTTGACCAGACCATTCTACGATCGCACTCACTGGTTCTGCCACTCGCACCGCTACGCTACCAAAAATATTTACAGAATCGACATCTTCGTAAATATTTGATTCAAACCGAAATTGTCCGCTACCCACACCAGCAGAAATATAAAGTTGACTCAAGAGTTTTTCTGGGCTATCTTGCAAGCTAAATCTTTTCGTGACTACACCGTAAAAACTTCTGCCACTATCAGTTAAACCCCAATCAACCGCATTTAGTACTCCCACTGCAACAGCAAAATCATTCGGTAATTGTCGATGCAGTTTAAAACTAATCGTACCATCTTCAGCCGTATCTAAATCGGTAATTGTGATACCAATATCCAAACCAACTGCGTTTCGCGCATCACCCAAACCGATACCAATTCCAAATACTCCATCTGCTTGTTGAGTGAAGCGCGTTCTTTCTTGAAATCCAAAACCTGCACTCAAATTACCCCAAGATTTTCCATAAGCTGAAGGTGAAATAATGGTAATATTAGGAGCTAACTGATATTCCTCTTCTGGTTCGGGTAGCAGTGGCAAATTTTGGGGTTGAAAAAGATTTTCTGTTGGGGTAGAAGGTTCTGTTTGCAAGCTAGGTGGATTACCTGGTTCTTGAAAAGGTAAAAAGGAAATAGTATAAGGGATGAATAAATTATCTTCAATTAATTTTAGTAATTCTGGATTGGGTGTAATTCTATGCAATCTATCTTCTTGTTCTTTGATTGATAAATCAAATACTTGGCTTTCTGAAGTTGGCGAAGTCGATGGCAAATGAGTTAATAATTGCTGAAAATTAGTTTCCCGTGCCAAATTGACTTGGGGCGTTGTTACCACTAAACTGCCAAGGATAAAGGGGAGTATTGGCTGCCAAATGAAATTAGTTGGTGTTGCGCGATCGCAAATTGATTTCATGAAATTGTGCTATTTGATAGATTAACCCGGCCTATCTCAGAAAATAAGGTAGATACCCTTGTAAAATGTTATACCACAGGAATTTCTCAAAATAAAAGAAGTATATTTTTACAGACGCTCTCTTGTCATAATCACCGAATAATGGTTAAATGCAGCAACAATACTTCAAATTTACAGTCACGAGCATTCATCTTAAGATAGATGCCAGCCTAGCCTGTCAGTATCAGCATATACAGTAGGAGAGTTAAGTTAAATATAACTTTGCAAGCCTTTAAGCAAAACCTTTGGCGGTTTTTGCCGAAAGTTTTCTTCAGGTTTGAAAAACTAGGAATGCTGACACAAAACTAAATATATCAACGAAATAACTATTGTTAGGAGGCGAAAGCGAAGTTTTTTGTCTTGAAGTAAGCATTCTAGGGAGCAAATCTGGAATATTTTACTAGCAAAAAGGTAAAAGGTATCGCGCAGTCCTAGATGTTAAGAAGGAAATTGTTTCAAATGTTTAATATCAAATTTTAATGATAACCAGGACTGCTGTTGGCGTGGCAACGGGATGTTTAAAACAAACTCTCTCCAAATGATCTATTCATTGGAGTTTGAGGTGAAAAAAGTAGCGATCGCAGTTAGTTTTTTAAGTTTGATCGGCAGCGCTTTGACAAGTTGCGTATCTA
Source organism: uncultured bacterium (assembly GCA_964546365.1). GTDB lineage: Bacteria > Cyanobacteriota > Cyanobacteriia > Cyanobacteriales > Aerosakkonemataceae > DATNQN01. The sequence goes on from CAZJJR010000011.1 coordinate 29,543, forward strand.
CTCCTCTAAGAGCAGGAAACAACAACGATCGTAGCGCACAACTTTCATCGGTTGCCGTAGCAGTCCGCGACCTTGGCAACCCATTTTTCGTTCAAATTGGCAAAGGTGCTCAGGCGTCAGCAAAGAAAATTGGTGGCAGTAACGTAAGAACAACGATCGTTTCCAGTGGAGACGATCTAAATCAACAATTCAATCAAATCGAAAACTTTATTGCCTCAGATGTTAGCTTGATTATACTTAATGCTGCTGACAGTAAGGGCATTTTTGCTGGAGTAGAAAAAGCTAAAGCAGCAGGAATTCCCATCGTTGCAGTTGACACCGCCGCTGAGGGAGGTGTTGATGCTACCGTTACTTCCAATAACGTGCAAGCGGGTGAGGTGAGTTGCAAATATATAGCCGATCGCTTGAAAGGTAAAGGCGAAGTTGTAATTATTAATGGCCCTCCCGTTAATTCAGTAGTTGAGCGAATTAACGGGTGCTTGAGCGTATTTGCCAAATATCCCAATATCAAGATTCTTTCCAAAGATCAAAATGCTGAAGGTAGTCGCGACGGTGGATTGAGAGTAATGAGCGATTTGCTCACATCTTTCCGCAAAATCGATGCCGTTTTTGCGATTAATGACCCTACGGCGATCGGTGCAGAATTAGCTGCAAAACAAGCAAAAAGAAGCGAGTTTTTTATTGTAGGAGTTGATGGCGCACCGGAAGCTCTCGACGCCCTCAGACAAAACAATAGCTTAGTTGTAGCAACGGCGGCTCAAGACCCATTTAGCATGGCAGCTAAGGCAGTTGAAGTTGGTAACAACATTCTTAAAGGAAATAAGCCAGCTAATCCAAATATCCTCATTCCAGTCACTCTAATTACTCGTGAAAATGTGAACCAACATAAAGGTTGGACGAGTGAATGAAGGAGAGTAGGAAGGGGGCAGGGAGCAGGGGAGCAGGGGGAAAGGGGAAATTTATTAACTCTAACTTCTGACTCCTGAATTCTTTCTTCCAGTGTAATCATCATTTAATAAAAGCCGACATTTACGATGACAAGTATCACTGAATCTTCTATCAAAACTAAACCCATCCTTGAAATGCAAGGTATTACGAAAACCTTTCATGGTTTTCGAGCTTTGCATGATGTAAATCTCACGATTTATCCAGGGGAAGTTCACGCTCTGATGGGTGAAAATGGAGCGGGAAAAAGTACCTTGATGAAAATTCTGGCCGGAGTTTATACCGCTGATGCAGGTGAAATCAGAATTGACGGTCAACCGATTAGAATGACAAACCCCGGTCAAGCTAGAGATTTGGGAATTGCGATTATTTATCAAGAGATTCATCTCGCTCCCAATCTAACAGTTGCGGAAAACATTTTCATGGGTCGAGAACTTACTAAAAATAGTACGATCGACCAAAGCGGAATGCGACATCGGGCTGCTGAGATATTGGCAAACCTCAATGCAAGTTTCGCTCCGAGCGATTTTGTTTCAACGCTTTCAATTGCCGAACAACAACAAGTTGAAATAGCGAGGGCGCTGAAAGACAAAAGCCGCATTCTCGTGATGGATGAACCGACAGCAGCACTTTCCGATCGCGAAACCGAAAATCTATTTGCGATCGTTCGCCGCTTGCGAGAAGAAGGTATCGCAATTATTTACATCAGCCATCGCATGGAAGAGATCTATGCACTTGCCGATCGCGTCAGCGTATTGCGAGATGGCGGGTACATTGGCTCTTTGGAAAAACAAGACATTTCCGCACCTCGTTTAGTAGAAATGATGGTCGGTCGTCCGTTACAAGATTTGTACGAACACAAACATCAAACTACGCCCGGTGCGGTTGTTCTGCAAGTCAGCAATTTAAGCGACGGACGCAAAGTAAAATCAGCCAATTTTCAACTTCATGCAGGCGAAATTGTCGGTTTAGCTGGTTTAGTTGGTGCGGGAAGAACTGAAATTGCCCGTTTGATTTTTGGTGCAGATGCAAAAACGAGCGGTGAAGTTTTACTAGAAGGTCGTCCCCTGAATATTTCTAACCCACAGGATGCGATCGCGGCGGGAATTGCCTACGTTCCAGAAGACCGCAAAGATTTAGGACTATTTTTGGAAATGAGTTCTCATGAAAACATCGTGATGAACGTTTTGGGAAGAGAAGCAACTGCTGGCGTTCTCAACTCAAATCGACTTTTTAATATTACCAATGATGCTATTAACAACTTGCGGATTCGTTTAGCCAGTCCGAGCATCAGAGCAATTGATTTATCGGGAGGAAATCAACAGAAATTGTTACTAGCCCGTTGGTTGGCAATTAATCCCAAAGTACTGATTTTAGATGAACCGACGCGGGGAGTAGACATCGGTGCAAAAAGCGAAATTTATCGAATTATGGCGGATTTAGCTGCCAAAGGCGTCGCCATTTTAATGATTTCCAGCGAACTGCCGGAAGTGGTCGGAATGAGCGATCGCGTATTAGTCATGCGTGCGGGACACCTAGTAGGTGAAGTAGGCGGATCGACTGGGGAAGCAATTACACAAGAAAACATTATGGCTTATGCAACCGGAGCAAGAGAGGTAGAAAAATCATGAGGAGTCCAACGGAAACAAAACCACCAACTAAAAATGGCACTAGCGATCGCCAAAAAGCAAGTAAAAGCCAAGCTTGGAGAAACTTTTTCCAAGTAGCTGGCATCCTACCGATTTTGCTAGTAATTTGCATCATTTTTTCCCTAGTCACGCCTAACTTTCTTTCCCTGGGAAATCTGATCAACGTGATTCGCCAAGCATCGATTAATATCGTGCTGGCAACCGGATTAACTTATGTTATTTTAACGGGAGGAATTGACCTTTCTGTCGGTTCAATTTTAGGGGTAACCGCAGTAGTGTCAGTGCTGGTTTCTTTAATTCCAGTTTTGAGTTGGTTTGCGATCCCAGTTGCCCTTTTAGTAGGTTTGGGTCTGGGTTTGATCAACGGATCGCTAGTTGCTTATTTAGGTTTACCTCCCTTCATCGTAACCCTTGGCTCCTATACAGCTTTACGAGGTATGGCTTATTTAGTAGCTAGCGGTACTACCGTAATCAATCGCAATTTGAATTTTGCTTGGATAGGTAATAATTATTTAGGGCCAATTCCCTGGTTAGTTATTATCGCTTTCCTGACAGTTGCAGTAAGTTGGTTTGTGTTAAGAAGGACTGTTTTAGGCAGGCATATTTATGCAGTTGGTGGTAATGCACGCGCTGCAAGATTAACAGGAATTAAAGTCAGTCGAGTACTGTTATTCGTCTATGGCGTAAGTGGCTTACTGGCAGGTTTAGGCGGAGTAATGAGCGCATCGCGCCTCTACAGCGCAACTGGGATGTTGGGACAAGGTTACGAACTAGACGCGATCGCAGCCGTTATTTTGGGAGGAACTAGTTTCACTGGTGGCATCGGTACGATTTGGGGAACTTTACTCGGTGCTTTAATTATTGCTCTCCTAAATAACGGCTTAACACTGATGAACATATCATTCTTTTGGCAGTTGGTTGTGAAAGGACTTGTGATTATTATCGCCGTAACGATTGATAGAGTTCGCACTCGTTCTAGTGCTGCTTGATCTAGTATTGGTTTTTTTTGCAAAAGTCTCAAAAGAATTCAGGAGTCAGAATTCAGGAGTCAGAATTCAGAATTCAGAATTGGGCGATTGAAATCGCTACTACACAAACAAAGTCCGCCTACGCGGACTAAAGAACGACCGGAGTTTTTCAAGCGGATTCGGTATGAATCCCGAATTCTGACTCCTTTTAATCGCTGATATCTCTGAAAAATCACAACTCAATAGTACTTATTAAAAAAGGCAAGTATTGCTTTATGTCACTGAAATTTTTTCTTCACAAATTTCGTGTTTTATTATTCGCATCACCTGCTATAGTTTTACTGACATTATCTCCAACTTGGGCTATACCAATTGATGATTCAGTTGCGCCGGAGTCGTCAGAAAGTATGGCGGAAGATCCTTTGGCGCAAGTCAATTCTGTCTCTCAACTTTCGGATGTGCAACCCACTGATTGGGCATTTCAAGCACTACAATCTTTGGTAGAACGTTATGGCTGTATCGAGGGTTATCCCGACCGAACTTTCAGGGGTAACCGTGCGATGACGCGATATGAATTTGCAGCTGGATTGAATACTTGTCTCGATCGCATTGTCGAACTGATCGGAACGGGAACGCCTAATAATCCAAGTACGGTTACCCAGGAAGATTTACTCGCATTACAAAGATTGCAAGAACAATTTGCTACGGAATTAGCTACGTTGCGCGGTCGAGTCGAGACTCTAGAAGCACGCGCGACGCGATTAGAAGCCACTCAGTTTTCCACTACTACTAAGTTGAATGCGGAAATTATCACGGCAGTAGTCGATACGTTCGGCAATCGCGTGAATGGCGATCGCGATGATACCACGAC
>CAZJJR010000011.1:33993-45965 GCA_964546365.1 uncultured bacterium
TTTTTTAGCCAATCGCGGTCGATTAAACTTTGAAACCAGCTTCAACGGTCGGGATTTACTGAGAACTCGCTTGGAATTCGGTAATTTTGGCAACACTCTTGCCGAACAAACGGGTACGAACATGACCCGATTGACCTTTGATGGCAACGAAAATAACAACGTTACCGTTCCTCACTTGCTGTATCGCACCCCAATTACTTCCAGCCTTACACTGACTCTCGGTACAGTTGGTGCTGGCTACACGGATATTACAGATACCGTTACCCCTCCGACGATCGCCAGCGACAGTTTGGGAATTCCCTCTCGATTCGGTCAATACAGTCCCCTTTACCGTCGCGGTGGCGGTGGTGCGGCGATTAACTGGAATCTCAGAAAAGACCTACTTCTTACTCTCGGTTATTTAGCAGGTGATGCGAGTAATCCATCAGCCAAATACGGTTTATTCAACGGTTTGTACCATGCTTTAGCGCAACTGGTTTACTATGGCGATCGAGGTGCGATCGGCGTAGCTTATTCCCGTTCTTACGCACCGGGCGGCAACGTCGATCTTACTGCCAGTACGGGTAGTTTTCTGGCTGCACAACCTTTTGGCGACAGTATTGCCACATCCAGCGATTCGATCGGCATCCAAGGGTTTTATCGTTTTTCTCCCAACTTTCAAGTTCATGCTTGGGGAGTTTATACGCTTGCTAATGCGGAAAGTTCCGGTATTAGCAACCTTGCTAATGGCAGAGGCGGTACGGATTTGCTCAATGTTAATAATGGCGATCGAGCAGATATTTTTTATGGTGCGATCGGCTTAAGTTTCCCAGATGTGGGAGGGAAAGGCAACCTACCAGGTATTTTAGTAGGTTTGCCACCCCGCGTAACTAACAGTGACGTGCGTGAAGAAAACGATACTTCCTATCACGTCGAAGCATTTTATCGCCTCCAAATTAATGACTATATCTCCATCACTCCCGCATTTTGGTTGGTTATTAATCCAGAGAATGACAGTAATAACGATACGCAATGGGTGGGATTAGTTCGTACTAGCTTTAACTTCTAACGAAGTGCTTGCTTGCGACCGCCTTCCCGATCGTCTAAAACTCGTTTGTATCACGTCCGGTTGGATTGCGATCGTTTAGGTTGCCAAATTTCAGGTTTTTGCACCGATGTGGTAATCAACACAAATCAACCGGACATGATATAAAACTTTTTTACTTGGCAGCAAACTAAGCTAACTCTTGAGGCGTCCAAGTAGGGCCATGACAACGCGGGCCTTCGGGCGTCCAGATCAGCTTGTCAATGCAGATCCGTCGCGCCTGCATATCCGTATCCCAGGCATGGTAGACAATATATTCAGTGCGATCGTCTAAACCTAACGCGATCGAATTGTGACCGGGCCCCAAAACATAACCGGGAACCGATCGCAGCACGCGGGGGCCCGCTTCATTTCCCGCGTCTGAGTAGGCACCCATTACGCTATCCGCGACTCCATAATCAACACCGTAAGTATCATTTTCCCAACGTCCGCCACTATAGAAGCAGTAGTAGCGTCCTTCGTGCTTGCGGACACAGGCACCTTCCAAAGTATGCCAATCGTATATGCCACCGTACATCGGACGATCGGCCAGGAATCGCTGCCAATCGGAACGAGCGCGTAAAACGACCTTGCCCTCACCTGCCAGCTTTGTCATTTTTTCCAGGCGAGCGACCATCAGAGCCGTGCCAGCGCGAACGCCGTTCTCAGTATCCAGAAAATCCCGTGCATAGAACAGATACCACTGTCCGTCATCATCGCGAAAAGGGTGCGGATCGATCGCAAACGCACAACTCTCTGGGTCTAATAACGGTTCTCCCACATCTTCATAAGGGCCCAACGGTTCGGAACTGGTGGCCACCCGCAACTGATGCCTCTTATCTTCGTGTCCCACGGAGTAGTAGAGATAGAACGTGCCATCAGAGTAAGCGACTTCCGGTGCCCAGAAATTATCACCCAGCGCGGGGTCTGGTCGCAAAAGCGCATTGCCGGCAAACTGCCAATTCGCGAAATCGTCGGAACGCAGCAGGGGAAATACTAGGCGTTTGCCAATTTCGTCAACTTGCCCTTCTGCTTCCGCTGGCCCTGTCCCGATCGCATAATACGCGCCCTCGTATTTCCAAACAAATGGATCGGCAAAATACCCGTTGTAAACTGGATTGGTGTAAGTTCTCATTATCGCTAATACTTAAAATTCACATAAGTTTCGGCCTTATTTTCTGGCAACTGCTCTACAACTTCGCATCGAAGCATTTGCTGTAGATGCTCTGGCAGACTCTCGTAGTAATCTCGTGGCAGCATTAAATCTACTTTTGGGGTGTGCAGCCAGTGCATGACATAGCCCATCACTACCATCGGTCTTGGCTTTTGAGTCCGATTAGGTGAACCTCGGTGCATTGCTAAAGGCGATCGAATTGTCACGTCACCAGGCTGCATATAAAAAGATTCCATTGGAATCTCACCCGCTCTAATCTTCACCAACGCCTCCTCACGCGGCATGACATGAGTTCCTCGCGCCATCTGAAACGGGCCATTATCTGCCGTTACTTCAACCAATGGAAAATTAACAGCTAAAGCGTAAAGCGGCGTCACAATTTGGTCAGAAAATAACGGACGGAAATCGCGATGAATTTCTTGATAATCCGAACCTTCACAGGGAATATCAGCCGCTAGTTGCACCATCTTATATTCTTGGAAAAATACGCGATCGAGAATTCCCAGAATCACCGGATTGGCAAACACATCTGTATTAGCAAATGGCTGCTCCCAAGGGAATGTTAAATAATATCGAGATTGTTCGCGGGGAGCTAACCCACCTGGTTGATTTTGGCGCAATTGAAATAAAGCATCAAAAGCTTGTGCCCATTCTTCAATCAGCTGCCGATCGAAAAGTTCGCGAATCACGCAAATTCCATCTCGATTCAGTTCTGCTGCCAATCGATCTAATTCTGCCTCTGTAAATTTAGTCGTTCTTACTTCTTGAATCATTCTACTACTCTCTTCAATTCCTGTTTTACTTGAGCTTGGCAGCTTTCTTATAGGAAGCGGGGTTGCTCATCCATTTTCCTTAGAAAATGTTGGCAACCATACATTTATTATTCTGCCCTGTTGTATAGCTAAAGTAACTATGTACTTAATACCTATTTCTCTCATCTGAAGCCACCCCAGCCATAAAAGAGTTTAGAGAGTTGGCATTGAGAATGCTTTTACATACTGAACTATGAATTGTAAGCTCGGAAAGTTAAAAGGCTTTCATAAAGAAAAAGAAAAAACGGTTTGAGAGCCAATAAATTATTTATCAAACAGAATTCTCGCCCGTCAGCAGTCAGAATTCAGAATTTTTATCTGTGCGACTGGTGAATGAATAAACGGGTTTAAAACCCCTTCCAAATCTATGATTCGGAAGTGCAACAATTCAGTCGCGGGTTTCTTATTCCCGACTGATTGATTCTGAAGGGCGAGAATTCTTATTCAAGGAGATTCTTTTTTTTACTTTTGACTTACTCATCTGAGAAAATGATAAAAGTATGTCTTATCTTAGTTGATATCCTCATTTCCCAAAATAAGAATCCTGCCCCGATGAACCAATTATTTCCTGCGTGCCAAAATTTACCAGAACAAATTGAAACTTTACTAAATTTGTTACATCAAGAACCGTCTTTGCGTTCTCATGACACGACTTCCGTACAAGCTTCCCTGCGAAAAGCGATTTCCCCCAAATTTGAAATCGTGTTTGCTGGCGCGTTTAGTGCTGGTAAATCAATGCTAATCAATGCTTTGTTAGAACGGGAATTGCTTTACAGCGCGGAAGGACACGCGACGGGAACGGAATGTTATATCGAATATGCCGAATCCGATGCAGAACGAGTAGTTTTAACTTTTTTAAGTGAAGCAGAAATCGGAGAACAGGCGCTTGCTTTGTGCAAACGTTTGGGATTAGCTGCGCCTCTCGATATCTACAAACCGGAAGTGATTAACTTATTATTGCAGGGTTGTGATGCGATCGTACAACAAGAGGGTGGCGAAAGTAAATCGGAACGCGCCAAACAAGGGAAGGCGTTGATCTTGTTGTTGCAGGGATATTTGGCAAATCGCGATCGTATTTACACCGACGACAACGCCATCTATTCAATGGAACAATTAAATTTTTCCAGTCTTAAAGAAGCTGCTAGTTATGCGCGTCGCGGTAGTAATAGCGCAGTACTGAAGCGCATCGAGTATTACTGTCATCATCCCCTCTTACAGGATGGCAATATTTTAATCGATATGCCGGGAATTGATGCACCAGTTAAAAAAGATGCCGAATTAACTTATCGCAAAATAGAAGATCCGGAAACTTCAGCGGTTGTCTGCGTTTTAAAACCTGCCTCGGCGGGGGATATGACAACCGAAGAAACGGAACTTTTAGAGAAGATGCGAAGTAATATCGGAATTCGCGATCGCGTTTTTTTCGCTTTCAACCGCATCGATGAAACTTGGTATAACACTCAGTTGCGCCAACGCTTAGAAAATTTGATAAATTTTGATTTTCGCGACACCAGCCGCATCTATAAAACTAGCGCCTTACTAGGATTTTACGGCAGTCAACTGAAAAATACTAGCGGACGCGATCGCTTTGGCTTAGATTCGATTTTTGCTGAAAGCGTCAAAGGGATGGATGGAAGAGAAGAAACACCCCAATTTGTCAATGAATTTAATCGTTATTGCGCCAACTCCGGTAAATTATCCCCCAATAAATTTCGCGTTTCCGTCAACAGTTACGAAACGCCAAATGAAAACTATACGCGCATCTTATCCGAATGGGGAACACCATTAATTAAGCAATTAATCGAAGATAGCGGTATCGAAGAATTTCGAGATGCAATTACTCGTTACCTAACTCAAGAAAAACGTCCCCAACTTTTTGCTAATTTAGCTGATGACTTACAACCGTTGTGCATCACTTTGCGGAAACATTATCTCTCAGTATACCGCAATTTAGATAGCCAGCCTCGCGAAATTGAGGCAATGAAAGCGCAAGAGTTAGGACTTTTAAATCAGCAGTTACAACAAATCGGTAATGATTTTCACCAACATATCGCGCAAGAAGTTAATCAAGTAATTACCGATAACTGTCAAGGGTTTAAAGCTGATTTCCAAAAATTACAGTCTCGGATGATTCGCCGCTTAGATGAATTGCTAGATAGCTTTTCTGTACGTGCAGCTTATCAAAGCGCTACCCTCAGTCATCCCCGCAATGCAACTGCACCTTTGTTGGCGGTTTTAGTGGAAGCACTTTACTATTTAGCAAATGAATTAGAAGACATTTTGGTTGAGTGTTGCGAAGAACTGGTGACTAACTTTTTCAAAGGGTTAACGGAACGAATTCGCAAGTCCGAATATTATCGCCATCTATATAGATTGTTGGGTAATGATGGGGGAATTGAATCAAAGTTAAAACAGGTAGAAAATTTGGTTAATCAAGCGCTGATCAATCAGGCGAAAGTGGAGTGCGATCGCTTCGTGCGCGAGAGTCCCCGTTTTTACGATGAAGGCACTTTTTCAATATACCAATTCCGCCAAACTTTGCAACAAACATCCCAAAGTTACGACTGCGAAAGTATGGTAGAAGCAGAACCAGCCATTCGCCAATTGTTGAAGTTAGATTTTGAGCCAAAAGTCTCTGAAACGATTCGCCGCACGTTCCGCCAAACCATCAATCAAACTATCAATACCAACTTGTTACCGATGGCGGAAAAGCAAGCTGATGAGATTTTACAACAATACAATCAAGCACGTAGTTATTTGGAACAAACCTTGCAGCAAGAAGCCGAAGAAAAGCTCGATCGCAATCGTCGTTTGTTGAGAGAAGTTGAGGAAAAAATGGATGTTTATAATCAAGCTGTTGTAGGAATAAATATTTGTTTGGAAGCGATGGAATTGTACGAACATCAATTACCTTTAATTGGTGATGTGATTTCAAATTCGGATGATTTAGAAGAATAGGTTCGGCGATTGAAATTGGGGTACACTGGAAAATCTGCTTATGCGGGTTTTCTAGTGAATTGTTAGTAAAGCTCAAAGTCTTTATTTTTTACCGCAGATGAAGACAGATGAACGCGGATGAACGCAGATAGAGGGTGTATCATATACGATTACGATCTGGTGTAAATTTTCTTATTCTGCGTATACGTAATCTGTTTGTGTAGCTGCGAACTGTATTAGCCAAGAATGTTGGCAAAATAAACATAATCTGAAATAATACTTTTTAGTAAAATTACTGGAAATCAAAATAGATATGGAATTAAATCCTTATTTGCAAAAGTGTGGCGATAATGATGTGATATCATTTGGTAATGAAATGTGTAAATTAGGAATTTTTAAACAAGCAGTAGACAGGGCATTTGGAAGAAAAGTTGCAGATGTACTGATCGAATCATTAGAATCATCTCAAATAAAAGGAATACGTATTGTTGAATGTATTTCAAATGGTAAAAGATATGACTATCACGATACTAACCATATTTGGTTTAGCGAAGGCAAAGATTGTGAAATTCTAAGAATTGGTGCAAAGGGTTGGGAAAAAGGAAAATTGAAAATAAAAGTAACTCTAGAATTCGAGCCTGATGAACCAGAAATCAAACAACCAGAATCGCCACTTGACGATCTTCGACAAATATTGAATGAAAATAATTTATAGTATGTTTACAAACAAGGAATTGATATGGAAGATAACTACTCTTTACAAGATTGCGGCAACGATGATGTTTTGTGTTTTGGAAATAACACTTTTAAAGTAGGCAGATTTAGGAATACGGTTAATGAATCATTTGGCATTGGGTTCGGAATTAGCTTAACGAATGAATTAAAATCTAAAGGAATAGTTGTAAATTCTGCTCACACTAATTGGTTTACTCAAGGCATAGATTGTGAGATACTAAATCTTGGCTCTAAAAGCTGGAAAAAAGGAAAAGTAAAGATCAAAATCAGCGTAGAATTTTATGTAGAGAATGAAGAATCAGAAATCAAACAACCAGAATCACCACTTGACGATCTCAGGCAAATGCTCAATCAAGAAAATCAACCATAAAATTAATGAGCAAAACCCCTCGCATTCCCATTCCTCCAGAAGTCAGAAAATACGTATTCGATCGCGATAAATACCAATGCCAAAGCTGTGGCAAAACTAAACTAGAAACAGAACTCACCATCGATCATATTATGCCGCTAGCGCGTGGCGGTTCCAACGATATCAGCAATTTACATACCCTTTGTCGTACCTGCAATCAAAAGAAAACAGATAAATTAGATAACCGCTTTCGCCGCCGCTTCAGCAATTAAGGTTTGTAGTGAGGACTTCAGTCCTCCATAATATAAGGACTAAAGTCCTTACTACGAACTTTCTAAACATCGATCTAAAATCATCTATCTACCCTACATCTGCGTTCATCTGCGTTTATCTGTGTTTCATCTGCGGTAAAAAAATAAACCCATGATTCCCACAGACAAAAACGCACTAAAAAGGGTAGGCTCTAAAAACCTACCCCTTTCGCAAGCAACCGAACTATGCCACTGGATTAGTCAAAACATCCACATCAACTGCTAGTTTTTTCGCTAAACGTAGCAGTAGTACGCGGAGTTGCATGGAATCCCAGCGACAAGCAGTTTCGTTCCCAGGCTCATCGGTTGCAGCAACTTCAATACAGTTTGGCACAATTTGGTTGTGCAGGTAATTGCAAAATAGTTCTTGCGCTCGTTCTAAGGATAAGTCGGTGTTGAGGCGTTTGCCAATATCGATCGCGCGTTCGATCCGTTGGATATCCATTTCCAAGGTAGCCGGGTTAGCATCGTGGAGGACGTGCCACAGCAGTGCTAGGATCAACCGCTCCATTGTTTGCTTACCTTTTTTAATATGCAACTGACAGCGCATATTTTTCGCTTCGGTGGCGATCGCTTCCAATTCTACTATTTGCGCTACACCGAGTTGAGAATCTCCCGATGCGATATCCGTCAACTCATGTTCTAACGATCGCAAAGCAATCGTCGCCCGATTAGTCAACGCAATCTCGGCGGCTACCTGTAACTCTTGGGGTACGGGCAATTCTTCCCGGTGGAATGCCATCAGCACGCCGTAATTATCCCGATACACCTGTGTATATAACTGATCCAGGCTATTGAGAGTTTCCTTACTCAACAGCATCGTCAGTCGATGGCGTTCTTCCGGGAACAAATTCTGCAAGCTGAAAGTTTGATCCCCGAACAATCGCAGCATTACCATAATTACTTGGGCGGCGCTGGCTTGGGCGAGTGCTGCAAATAGCTGTTCTTTCACCTGAGTGTAAGCGCGACGATTCGAGAAAGGTTGAATGCAGCAATGGAAATCCCAACCGCCTAAATGGAGAACCGCAAACACTAAATTCACGCTTTCCCAAGTAATTTCCGATACCAGTCGCACTTGTCCCACTGCCAAAGAAAGGGAACCCATGCGCTGCAACTGATAATCTAGTTGTTGGGCGGTGTAACAATAAATGCGATGTTCTTGGGAATAAGAACTAAACAGAGAAGTAATCGCGTAATGGGCTGCCACTTGCTTAAAGCTTACCTGGGCAGACATTACTAATTCCCGATAAACTTCTGCTCCATTTTTATAAGTATCGATGTTGGTGGGAGCGAGGGAAAGCAGTTGGACGAAATCTCTTTCTAATTGTACTCCCGTTACTTCTGCCGCTAGTTCGATCGCGCGAGCCGCATAACGGAGAATCTGCACTCCTTCCGGACGAGATAATTCTTCAAAGAACCAACCGCAACTGGTGTACATCAGCAAAGCGTGACGCTGCATTTCCAACAAGCGCAAAGCATCGATTTGTTCGGCTGGATTGAGTTGGTGGGAACGATGATGAGTGAGGAAACGTTCTACATTCTGAGGAGTACGATCGCGAATTACTTTGATATACTCGTCACGAGCTAACCAGGGATCGCGGAAAAATCTGTATCCAACACCTTGATAAACCTCAATTAAGCGATCGCGCAACCAATCTAACGCATTCCGCAACGGACGACGCCATTTCTGATGCCAACCGCCACCACCACCGCAACCGCAATCATCTTGCCAGCGATTGACGCCGTGGGAGCAACTCCAAGCCGTCACTGGCTTTAATTCTACTTCCCAAGTTGGTGTATGCAAACTCAGATAATGAGCGAAGTTAGTTACCGTCCACCCGCGTTGGGGAAACTCTTTAGTTAAAGCATAGGCGAGACATTTTTCTTTGCCGTGTTTGTGATGTCCGAAAGTTTCTCCATCAGTTGCGACGGAAATTAGCTGCGCCAGACGGTGATCCCCTTGAATTGCCATCCCGAGGCGTCCCGCAAAGTGACCGGAACTAGTCAGCACTTCACCAAAACCCATTTCTCCCGAAATCGGGCCATCGTAGAAAAAGATATCGATATATTTTTCTTTCCCTGGTAAGAAACAGCGATAGGGACGGGTAGGATCGATTTGTCCTCCACCTACTTCAAACCAGCTATTTTCCTTCGGCGCTTCCCCATTGGCGCTAGGGTTAGGCATGGGACGGCAGCGCAAAGCTTGGCTAGGTGCGAGGATAATAAATTTAATGCCCTCTGCAATCAAAGTTTGCAGAGTTGCAATGTCTACTGCGGTTTCTGCCAACCACATTCCTTCGGGATCGCGATTGAAGCGGGATCGGAAATCTTCTTTACCCCAGCGAATTTGCGTGTGTTTGTCGCGCAAGTTTGCCAGTGGCATGATGATGTGATTGTATACTTGGGCGATCGCATTTCCGTGACCGTTCAATCTTTCGGCACTTTTGCGATCGGCTTCCAAAATCCTTTGATATACTTCTAAGTCATAACGCTCCAGCCACGACATCAAAGTCGGACCGATATTAAAACTCATGTACTCGTAGTTATTGACGATCCCCACCAATTCACCGCGATCGTTTAAAATCCTGGCAAACGCATTGGGACGATAGCACTCGTGATGTATGCGTTCGTTCCAATCATGGAAAGGTTCTGCACTCGGCTGACGTTCGATCGCATCCAGATAAGGGTTTTCGCGTGGCGGTTGATAAAAATGGCCGTGAACCGTAACGAAAACTCCCGTAGCCTGTTGGATCGAGCTTTCTGGTTGTTGCACGGGTGTTAACGGCGCAATCATTCCAGAGTCTACGTCTTTGGCGGAAGCTGGCATATCAGCAAATGCAGTCATAATTCAACTTACTTATTAGTTCAACAGTTTATTGACAAGCGGTTCTACATACTGGCTAAGGAAAATTTCCCTGCCAGCTATTTTGGTTAGTTATCGGTAGAGATCAAAACTATCAGTAGTATGGAGTCCTGTAGCGATGATGAGTTATCCTTGCTGCCAATCCCTCTTTTGTAAAGGTAAAAGTATCCATAACCGAGGAATTTTTTAGCTTCTTTTTAGATTTAACCGCAAAATCTCCATCACTAGGACACTCTTTAACTGAATTTAACGGATGTTGAGCGATCGCAACAGTATTTGCTAGTAAAAATTCAATAAAAGATATATTCCTTAACTAAAGGATGAAGTGTGAAGGATGAAGTCAGAATTCAGGAATCAGAATTCAGGAGTCACAAATTTTCCTTTCCCCTTTCCCCCTGCCCCCTGCCTCTTACTTTGTCGATGCGGAAAACTTAGGGAGCGAGTATTCTAGATTCTGAATCATCTTAGGTAACGTCTGGGTTCGCAAAAATCTGTTACAAAAACTTAACTAAGTTTTAGCTTTTTACTCAGGCGTAACTCAAAGTCAAATACAGTGTTAATTTGATGCTGACCAAAGAAAACGTCTTCTTAGCCTTATTAATCTTCATCCCGATTTCCATTGCGGGACACTTCCTACATTGGGGATCGCTGACAGTTTTTATCACCTCAGCGTTGGCTATTATCCCCCTAGCGGCTTGGATGGGAACCGCTACCGAAGAAATTGCGGTAGTGCTTGGCCCATCGTTAGGCGGTCTGCTCAACGCCACTTTTGGTAACGCCACCGAACTTATTATCGGTATAGTTGCTCTGAATGCCGGATTAGTGGACGTGGTAAAAGCCAGTATCACCGGTTCGATTATGGGTAACTTACTCTTAGTAATGGGACTTTCCATGTTTTTGGGCGGTTTGCGTTACAAAGAGCAAGAATTTCAGCCGGTGGTCGCCCGCAC
This sequence comes from uncultured bacterium, assembly GCA_964546365.1. GTDB lineage: Bacteria > Cyanobacteriota > Cyanobacteriia > Cyanobacteriales > Aerosakkonemataceae > DATNQN01. The sequence continues at coordinate 45,188 of CAZJJR010000011.1, forward strand.
GAACGCTTCCGCCATGAACTTGGCTGTAATTGCCATGTTAATGCCCACCGCCGTCAACTATACTTCTAGTGGAGTGAATGAAACGACGATCCAACATCTTTCCGATTGGGTTGCGATCGTACTGATCGTGATTTACGGATTGACCCTGCTATTCTCCATGAGAACTCACTCTTATCTCTACGATGTAGGTTTGGCGGAATTAGATCCAGAAGAGTTAGCAGAAGCAAATCTTGCCCCCAATGACCCACCAAAACACGAAGTAAATGTAAAGTTGTGGGCGGCAGTTCTCTTAGCTTGTACGATCATGGTTGCGATCGAATCGGAACTGCTAGTCGGAACCTTAGAAGAAGCGACATCCCGTTTAGGATTAACCGCTTTATTTACTGGGGTAATCTTAGTTCCCATCATCGGTAACGCCGCCGAACACGCCACCGCCGTCACCGTCGCGATGAAAAATAAAATGGATCTTTCCGTTTCGGTAGCAGTCGGTTCCAGCTTGCAAATTGCTTTGTTCGTCGCCCCCTTTTTAGTTCTAGTTGGTTGGGTACTGCACAAACCAATGGATTTAGATTTCAATCCCTTTGAACTAGTAGCAGTTGCCGTATCAGTATTAATTGCTAATTCGATTAGTTCTGACGGTCAATCTAATTGGCTGGAAGGTACGATGCTATTAGCTGCTTATACGGTTTTGGGCATAGCTTTCTACTTCCATCCAGTGATTGAAGGAATCGGTTAATATCGAATACCCAAATGTTTGCTACAGATAACTGATGGGGAG
>CAZJJR010000011.1:45988-54871 GCA_964546365.1 uncultured bacterium
AGATATCTGTAGCATTATTTTTTCTATTAGAACGCTTTGGCAAAGGGAATAGGGACAGATAATACCATTGCATAATCACCCTTTCCCCTTTACCCCTTCCCCTTAATAGAATCACCCTGCTTGGGTACTGCGGTACTCAAGTAATCTAGATTAATTTGGAATTGTGGACAAAAACAATTCTCAATTAACCAGCCATGCAAGCTTCCAATCCAACTCAAGCTACTCTTACTTTACCTATTCTGCGTAATGGTAGCAGAGGCGATGATGTGAGATACCTGCAAGATTTACTCAATCATTTTGGTTACCATTTAGTAGTTGATGGGATCTTCGGATCGCGTACTGAAGCTGCTGTCCGAGAGTTTCAAAGAAGTTATAACTTATCGGTAGATGGCATTGTCGGATCGCAAACTTGGAGTACTTTGCTTTATCAACTCCACGATTAAAAAGCTTTTCTCTTTACGCTGAATTCCCTCCTATAGTTAGACTGAAAATGTTAGCGATCGCAATTTGCGATCGCTTTTTTATTTCCAAAGCTCAGTTATACTAGCTCTCCACCCCAAAGCTCTGTGACAACGCCAACAATGTTATTGTTGGTATCGTAACCGAAATAAGAAACAAAAAAGCCGTCACCTATGCCAGTTGAAAATGCAATAATATTTGCTTTAGTAGTTTCATTTACGCACAGATTAGCATACATGAAACCAAGGCTTGTGTTTTCGTCCAATAAGTTATCTAGTTCGGTAACCAAATCTTCATCTTCGTTTTCTGCCTCCAGAGTACTATTCACAAGAAGTTCCGCTGCATCATCATCCATAAAGCAACTAATTCCAGAATCAACATAGTAGCCAAATGCCTCTCCTTCTTTTAACTCAGTTATATCCTCACCAGATTTAGTAGCCATTTCCCAGCGCACCGGAGTTTGTTCATCAAGACGTACCATTGCATAAGCAGGCATTGGTTCTTCGTTGTTTTGGTTATATGCAACGCTGATAATAACTGGATAATAACCAGGATGAAAATTGGCAGCAAAAGGATCTGTCCCTAAAAGAAAACATATTGGATCGCAAACCACTAATTTTCCGGAAGTTAAGCAAAGTTCCCCGATTTTGTGAGGTTTCAATATCTTGTTACCAAAAAAAACCCTATTAAGGACTTGTCCTGCTTGAAAAGCTTTTGAATAATCTTGAATTTTCATAGTTGAATTGTTGCTCTAAGCGTAAATAAAACATTTCGATTTTCTTTCAATTTATGTTATTTCTGTTAAATTAAAACTTAACATTTAAATTTGTTCGACTTTTTCAAATATAACATCATTAGGTAACCTGCCGTCAAATACCGATGGATTAATTAAATCACCCCGCTTGGGTACTGCGATCGCCCCCAATACGGAATTAGATTGTAATTGTTGAAAGACAAAACAAAGGAAATCAACCATGACAGTTAGCAGTTCAACCACCACCATCAATCTGCCAGTTCTCAAGCACAATACCTCTGGCGAAGCAGTACGTTTTCTACAACAAATTCTCATTTGCTACGGCTACATGACTTCCGATTATTTTGATGCCAAATTCAATCAAGTCACCGAAGATGCCGTAAAAGCTTTTCAATACAATCATGGTTTGCTTGTAGATGGCGTTGTTGGTAACAATACTTGGCGTGCTTTGGGTAATGCTTGCAGCATTTACCGTAATAACAAGTAAATAGCCATTTTATACTCTGCCACCCATACTTTATAAAAAAAGCGATCGCATTTGCGATCGCTTTTTTTACTTTGGCCTTTTTAGCCAAATTAACAATACTAAATCACCCCACTTGGGTACTGCATTAAACCCCTAAACCAAATTAGATTGTAATTGTTGAAAGACAAAACAAAGGAAATCAACCATGACAGTTAGCAGTTCAACCACCACCATCAATCTGCCAGTTCTCAAGCACAATACCTCTGGCGAAGCAGTACGTTTTCTACAACAAATTCTCATTTGCTACGGCTACATGACTTCCGATTATTTTGATGCCAAATTCAATCAAGTCACCGAAGATGCCGTCAAAGCTTTCCAATACAGTCGCGGTTTAACAGTAGATGGCATTGTTGGTAACAATACTTGGCGTGCTTTAGGAGATTTTTGTTAGATCCGTTTTAATTAAAACTCGCAAAAACCAAACCGGAAGCCGTAATTCACCCCTAAAATTTAAGCGATCGCAAAGCTGTCCACGAATGCGATCGCTTTTTCTATTACCCTTTCCTTAATTCCTATCATGCTAATGGGGGAATTAAAAGCAACCAGGCTTATGATATAGAAACAGAAGAGTAATAAATCTTACGGTTTACCAATTTTATCCAGAGGAAGACCTAAAATACACCGTAAGAGTGTTGGATGTAAAATTGCGATCGCTTAACTTAGCTATCAGCGACGGTAGCAGATTCTACTTTGTTACCATCGTCATAGGTCGATCGTCTAAAAACAACCAAAATTTAACTGTTGTGAGTTATTGTCTCAACCCTGAGTGTCCTAAACCTTCCGATCCCTTGAATCTTCCTAACCGGATCTGTCGCCATTGCGGTTGGGAAATCTTATTGCAAGGACGCTATCGGGTAGTGCGTTGTTTGGCAGAAGGCGGTTTTAGCAAAACTTTTGAAGTTCTCGATCGGGAAACGCCAAAAGTCCTGAAATTACTGGTGGACAACAATCCCAAAGCAATAGCCCTATTTCAACAAGAAGCACGGGTTTTAAGCTATTTAAAACACCCAGGCATTCCCAAAGTAGAAGCTGACGGTTATTTTATTATTTCACCGAAAAATACTCAACATTCCTTACACTGTTTGGTAATGGAAAAAATAGAGGGGTGGAATTTAGAAGAGTGGCTTTTAACCAACCAGCATCAACCGATTTCTCAACAGCAAGCAATTGATTGGTTCAAACAGATAACTAATATTTTAGACCTAGTACATCGTCAAGAATATTTTCATCGAGATATTAAACCATCTAACATCATGCTACGCCCCAACGGGCAACTAGTATTAATTGACTTTGGGACTGCGAGGGAAATATCAGGAACTTACTTAGCAAAAGTAGGAGGCGGAAAAAACGTAACGGGAATTATTTCTACAGGTTATACTCCTTTAGAACAAGTTAACGGTAAAGCAGTACCGCAATCCGATTTCTTTGCTTTGGGGCGCACTTTCGTTTTTTTACTCACCGGAAAAAGCCCCAATGATTTCCCAGAAGATGCTCATACTGGTGAGTTATTATGGCAAGATAATGCTCCCCAAATATCAAAGCAATTAGCAGACTTTATTAATTATTTGATGGCTCCTTTTCCAGGAAATCGTCCCCAAAGTACTCAAGTTATATTACAATATTTAGAAGATATTAACTGTCAGATAACCTTAGAGAATAGTTGTCGTCGCCTATCTCGCAAAAAAACCCCTACTAGAGTAAGAAAAAGCGGGGTGAAAACTCAAACAATTATGCCAGAAGCTTATTTGAGTATACATTTAAAAAAAACGAGAAGAACAAAAAGTAAAAAACTTGCCAATTTAGCTCAAAAATTATTAGTAATTAATGGTTTTGCATTAGTAGGATTGTTTATTAGCCAATTTAATGATTTTTCACCTATCTATGTCAATCAGATAAACTTTCAGTGGCAACCGCGAAGCGACACGAAATATATTATACCGGAAAGCGCATCAAATAATAGTAATTTACGAATTATTCAATCATCTGTACAACCAAAATTTGAAAATCGCGATCGGACAAGATATTTAGCAGATTCTTATCAGACTTTGTACGGCCATTTAGGTAAAGTAAATAAGGTGGCATTTAGTCCAGATGGAGAAATTCTGGCTAGCGCTAGTGCAGATGGCACGATCAAGTTGTGGAATTTAAGAACGGGCGAACAACCGAGTACTTTGTGGGAGAATTTCAGTAGCGTAAATGCGATCGCGTTTAGTCCCGATGGGATGACTATTGCCAGTGGAAATACCGATAATACTGTAAAATTATGGGATGTAAGAACAGGCAAGCTATTACACACTCTAAGCGGTCATTCAGCTTGGGTTTCTTCCGTGAATTTTAGCCCTGATGGAGAAACAATTGCCAGTGGCAGCTACGATGGTACTGTTAAAGTTTGGAACGCTTATACTGGTGAATTGCAGCAAAGTATTATAGGTCATAATGCTTGGATATTTGCAGTTGCTTATAGCCCGGATGGAAAAACTATCGCCAGTGGAAGTTTTGATAGTAAAATTAAATTATGGAATGCCATTACTGGAAAGTTAGAATCAACCTTAGAAGGGCAATCTTTACGAGTGCGATCGCTAGCTTTTAGCCCTGATGGGCTTTTCCTCGTTAGCGGTACTGGAGAAGGCAATATAGAATTGTGGAATTTGAGTACCGGAAAATTGCAAAATATCTTGCACGGACATGATAATGGCGTAAGCGCGATCGCATTTACTAACAACGGTCAAAAAATTGCCAGCAGCGGTGATTCAACCATCAAACTTTGGGACGCGAATACTGGTGTATTGCTAGAAAATCTCACCGGACATTTAGATACAGTCGATACAGTTGCCTTCAGTCCCGACGCGCAAATTCTGGCTAGTGGTAGCGAAGATCGCACCGTGAAAATTTGGTTGATGGATCGGGAAATGGGAATGAGAAATGGGGAATAGGGGATTGGGGAGGTTTTTGTGATAGCGAAACCCAACATCAACCAGTTTTAGAGAAAATTAAAATTAGTAGAATAAACTAATGCGATCGATACCGCTACCGAACACTGGCTGGAATTGGCAGAACGGGTAAGCTAAGGGATGTCATAGCCCTATTTTTTTCCTGATTTGGCATAATAGGAATATACAAAAGTAGCTTCACACTATGGCATTACTAAACTCTCCTCTTAATAAAGACGATTTCATTAACTCTAGATGGGAAGAGGTAGTTAATAACAGCGAAATCAAAGATTGTTCCACCTATTACAAAGGTTTTTGTAAAAAGGCGCAAGAAGCACAAGATGCAGGAAATGTTAGAGAACAGGCTGTTTTTGAGATTCTGAAAACTATAACTAATGTGTCAATTGACCCAGACTCAACTGAGGAATTCTTTGCTAACAATTTGCAAAACTTGACAGATGAGCATCTAAACTTTCTGGCTGCTATCGTATTTGATATATCAGACCATGAACTTAAGGCACGAGTTACAGATATTCTCTGGGCTAGACGGCACGACTATGAGATGGCTAAACTAGCAGTTGATGCTTATATAGAATCTGCTAAAGAGTTAGAAAATAATGATAGTAGTTACTTTTTCTTGGTTAAAATCGAGCGAGCGCTTCGTCTAGCACACAAAATCAAATATCAAGTCGATGCTGTTGTCACCCAAATAGAAGCTGTTCTCGATCGCTATAACGGAGAAGATCGATCGTGGCGATCGGAAAAGCTGATGAAGCTTTTACAGGAACATCCGATTGGCGATCAAATAAAATATGCTGCTTATGCTGCTCTTGCTGAAAAGGCTGCAAATCTTGCAGAATCTACCCCTGCCTGCTGGGATAAAGCCAGGGCTTATTGGAAAATCAAGGCACAATGGCATCATATTGCAAAAGATGGTGAAAGAAAACGCGCAGCTTTGATGCTTGCTGCTGAAACTTATGTCAAGGAAGCTGAAGATATCCGGAAATGTAATCCACCTCCCTATTCTACAGCATCATGTCTTTTGCAAAAAGCTATTGAAGCTTTCAGAAATATCCCAGGTAAGAAAGAAGAAACTGCGGATGCGAAACTCAGGGCTGAAGAGGTTCACAAACTCCTTATTGAGTATCAGGAGAAATCTCGAATGGAATACATTAATTTTACTGAGCAGATTGATATTAGTAAACTCACAGATAATGCCAGAACACAGGTGAAAGGAAAACAATTCCGAGATGCTCTATTTGCATTAGCTTTGCTAGGTAATTCACCCAAAGTTTCTTATCTTCAGCAAAACGTGCAGAAAACGGTTTTGCCCCAATTATTACCAACAGTAAAAACTAACGAAATGGGTAACATAGTGGCACGTCAACCTAGCGATCCTAAACAAGGAGAGGCAGCAATTCGTTTTGAAATGTATTGCATAGCCGTTGAGTGTCAAAAACTCCACGCTCAAGCCTATATTGAACCAGCTAGAGAGCAAATTAATTTAGAACACTCTATAGGAATTAAGGATTTGCAGAATATAATTTCAGACAGCCCATTTGTGCCACCAGAACGAGAATATCTGTTTGCAAAAGGGCTTTATGCTGGACTAACGGGAGATTTTATCACATCCACCCATATTCTCATTCCGCAAATCGAGAACTCTGTCCGTTATTTATTATCAAAAAGAGGTGTAATAACATCTGGATTAGACGATAAAGGAATTCAAAATGCACACTTTTTGACTTATAGTCTCTACCCCAGCAAGTGTCCAGAGATTAACTCGATTTTTGATGAAGATACCCTTTTCGATCTTCAGGGTTTATTGGTTGAGCATTCTGGCTCTAATCTTAGAAACCGGATGGCTCATGGTTTAATTAATGATGATGGTTTTCTCAATCCTGTCATGTCTTACTTATGGTGGCTTACATTACGGTTATGTTGTTTGCCAATTTCAATATTTCAACAAGATGTTGAACAGTCCGATCCGTGGGTTAAATTCGCTGGAATGTTCAAAGACGATCCTTTATTTGATGAATTTGTAGACGATATGGCTGCTTATCGGCGCGAATTAGATGCTGAAGTTGCTGCCTATGAACTCACTTTAGAGGAGAATCAGTCAGCGTGAGCCGATATATTTTAGATACGGATCACGTTACTCTCTTCCAGCGTAATCATCTAAATATTGCAAGACGTGCCAGAACTGTTGGCAATTCCAACATATTTATTACAACTGTTACACTCGAAGAGCAGTTGCGAGGACGATTGGCTAGTATTAGCAGGGCTGCTATTAAACCAGCGCAGTTACCAGTTGCTTATGATAACCTCCGAAGAACTTTGCTTTACTTTTGTAGTGTAAATTTGCTGGACTTTGATAATGCAGCATATACTTGCTACGAAGGGTTGCTTCAAAGGAGAATTCGGATAGGCACGCAAGATTTGAGAATTGCTGCGATCGCTTTGGCAAATCAAGCAATTCTTGTGACTCGAAATCACCAAGATTTTGGCAAAGTTCCTGATTTAACCCTTGAAGATTGGACTGTAGACAACTCTACTTATACTTAATAGTGTAAAATTAATAAAAAAATAGCAGTGGTCATAATTTGGAACTTGCTTAGGAAGCGCGATTGCCAGATTAATGTGTTTATAATTATACAACAAAATGGGTGAGGTAGAAATAAGTAATTTTCTTTAGGAAATTAAGCCACGCTACTAAGAATTTTGCCAAATCTCAGCTAAATATATTAAAGACATCTACATTTAATAAAAATGCAAACTAACCAAAAACTCTCTCTCCCAACAATGGGGTGCGGTACTTGGGCGTGGGGCAACCGCCTGCTGTGGGGTTACGATGAAAGCATGGATGACGAATTGCAAGCCGTGTTTAACCTTTGTGTCAGCAACGGCGTTACGTTGTTCGATACGGGAGATTCTTACGGAACTGGCAAATTAAACGGGCGTAGCGAACAACTTTTGGGACAATTTACGAGAGAATACCAAGGCATTAACCAAGAAAATATTTGCATTGCTACTAAACTGGCGGCTTATCCTTGGCGATTGACCAGACAATCGATGGTATCGGCTGGAAAGGCGTCTGCCCAGCGTTTGGGGAAAAATGTCGATTTGGTGCAAATGCACTGGTCTACAGCCAATTATGCCCCTTGGCAGGAGTGGGCGCTTTTGGATGGTTTGGCTGACCTTTACGAACGAGGAATGGTGAAGGGAGTAGGTTTATCGAATTATGGCCCGAAACGACTCAAACAAGTACATCGAAAGTTTAGTGAAAGAGGAATTCCGATTGCTACTTTGCAAGTTCAATATTCTCTGTTATCGACTTATCCGGTTACTCAATTAGGACTCAAAGAAGTTTGTGATGAATTGGGGATAAAATTGATTGCTTACAGTCCTCTGGCATTGGGAATATTAACGGGTAAATATTCCGAAAAAGGCTCATTTCCTAAAGGTATTCGCAGTTTTTTATTTAGACAGTTATTGCCGGGAAGTCAGCCACTTTTGGGATGTCTGGCAGAAATTGCCAAATCGAGAAATAAAACAATGTCTCAAATCGCAATCAATTGGTGTATCTCGAAAGGAACGATCCCCATTCCTGGGGCAAAAAGTATCAAACAAGCGCAAGAAAATATCGGTGCTTTAGGTTGGCAATTAGACTCGAACGAGGTGGCAGAACTCGATCGCATAGCCGCCAGTTTAGATAAAAAAATGGTGCAAAATATCTTCCAGACTACATGAAAAGTTCGTAGTGAGGACTTTAGTCCTCAATGGGAAAGGACTAAAGTCCTTACTACAAACCGTTTCTGATTCTTAAAGGTTCGTAGTGAGGATTTAACTCCTCAAAACTACAAACAATTTCTAAGGCAAAATCGTCCGCCAAGTACTTGGGCCAACAATGCCATCAGATCTGAGGTTATAACGTTCTTGGGCAGCTTTGACGGCAATTTCTGTACTTGACCCGAAAACACCATCTACCCTTCCTTGGAAAAATCCGATGCTTTCCAGCCGTTTTTGCAGCCAAAACACTGCTGGGCCACGCATTCCTAGTTTTAAAACTGGTAAATTATCGATCGCAACGTCAGAAGCCGTCGCAGTAGTAGCACTAGCAGTCATAACAGCAGTGGCAGGAGATTCGATAGCGGTAGTGGAAGCAGAAGGAAGAGAAGATGCCTCAGTTGGCGTAGCGGGAAAAAGTCGCGCCC
>CAZJJR010000011.1:54881-55113 GCA_964546365.1 uncultured bacterium
ACGTTGCTGGGCCAACCACCCCATCATCTGTTAATCCAACTGTCTGCTGAAACTTAGAAACTGCCAGCTGGGTACTCTCGCCAAATTTACCATCTACCCTGCCAGTATAATGTCCCAACTTTTGGAGAGCCTCCTGGAGTTCCGATACAGCTTCTCCTCGACTACCGACTTTGAGAGTGGGTCTCTCGACTGACTCGTGAGTAGAAAGTTCTGAGGGTAAACAAGAGAAGCC
>CAZJJR010000012.1:0-53134 GCA_964546365.1 uncultured bacterium
GATTCCTTGCCTCTAATCCCCCATGAAATCATGGTTTCTAGAGAACGAATCGCACCCCGTATGCCCTACGGTACTTAGTCCCAGCTTCAAAATATTAAGTGCCGCATTTTCATCTCGATCTAAAACACATCCACACCGACATTGATGAGTTCTAGTCGATAAAGATTTTTGCACCCTTTTACCACACTGAGAGCAATTTTGAGAAGTATATTGAGGCGGGACGGCAATAGTTATCTTGCCAAACTTGTCCCCAAAATACTCTATCCACTCCCTAAACTGATACCATGCAGCATCATTAATACTTTTAGCCAAGCAATGATTTTTGACGAGGTTCTTAACTCTTAAATTCTCATAAGCTATCACATCGTTAGAGTGAACTACGCACCTTGCCAACTTAACAGCAAAGTCTTTACGCTGCCTACTAACTTTCAGATGAACCTTCGCTAATTTCTGCCTAGCTTTATGTCGATTAGCCGACCCTTTCTGTTTTTTAGATAATCTCCTCTGTAGTCTTTTTAAGCGTTGTTCAGCTTTCCTCAAAAACCTCGGATTATCAACCTTATTTCCGTTTTGGTCAGTATAAAAAGATGTTAGCCCGACATCTAAACCAATACATTTACCAGATAGCTTAACATCCTCTTTGATGTCGCAAGAAAGCACAAATTGACAATAATAACCGTCAGCCCGTCTAATCAGTCTAACCCGCTTAATATCAGATGCTTTGAAATAAGTTAAATCCCAGGTTCCTTTAAGCTTGAGGGTTCCAATCCCTTTTTTGTCACTAAAGTTGATGGCTTTGCCAGTCAAAAGTTTCCATCCGGTTGTCTTATATTCAACTGAGCGAGAAAACTTCTTAAACTGGGGAAAGCCCTTTTTACCAGTCACTTTTTTTTGGCAATTATCAAAGAAACGGGATATGGAAGACCATGCTTTTTCTGCGCTGGCTTGTCTGGCCTGAGAATTTAACTCGGAGGCGAATTTAAAGTGATGAGCTAAAACTTTACAATATGCCGACAAATCGTATTTGTTTACCCCTCAATTATCCAGCCAATATCTTAAGCATTTATTGCGAATAAATTGAGCGGTGCGAATTGCATCATCTATCGCTTGATATTGTTGTTTTTTAGCCTCGACTTTAAATTCTAAGACGAACATTTACGCTGACTACGTTAGAAATAAATCGAGATTATAGCATCTGAAAAGTGAAAAAACAACTTTATGTCAAAGAGTCGCTCTCTTATGGGCGAGGCTTTATACCCCATTTTTTGGTAATCAGAAGCGTCAAGCCCAACAACGTACCTAATCTCATCCTCAATTATATAAATAGTAAATTGCGTTAGATATTCTGCTCTAAAGTTGGGAAAATAGGTCGGCTTTGTTTACCGAACAGGATGAGGGCGACGCTTAGTTAGTCGGGTGGAAAGATAACGCTGGATGCGACGGATACGTTGAGTGATGATTCTGAAGAGACGGTGGACTTTTACCCAGATTGGTGAGTATCTGACTTTCTCTGGATAGACAGGAATCAAATCCCGTCTTTCCTTGCTGAATCGAACTGCTAGCTTTCTGGCAACGGGAAATATGTAACGGTTATAGATGTTTATTTGAGGGAATTTAATCAGCTTTTCCAATATTTCTGAAGTGCCAATCTCCCCCAAAGCCACTACCGCCACCCTTCTGACAGAGCTATCTTCATCGTGGAGAGCTTCAATTAACGCTGCTACCGCTTGGGGATTGTCAATATTCCCCAAAACTACTGCCACGTTCATTCGGACAAATCTATTTTCATCGTGGAAAGCAGGAATTAACGCCGCTACCCCTTGAGGATTGCCAAGTTGCACCAAAACTGTTGCCACGTTCCTTCTGACATCACTATCTTCATGGTCAAGAGCGTCAATTAACGCCGCTACCGCTTGGGGATGGCCAATGTTGCCCAAAGCCAGTACCGCGTGGTATCTTAAATTTCTATCTTCATAATTGTGGAGAGCGTCAATTAACGCCGCTACCGCTTGGGGATGGCCACTTTTCCCCAAAGCCAGTACCGCGTGGTATCTTAAATTTCTATCTTCATAATTGTGGAGAGCGTCAATTAACGCCGCTACTGCTTGGGGATGGCCACTTTTCCCCAAAGCCAGTGCCGCGTATAATCTGATATAGTTATCTTCATGATAGTGGAGAGCGTCAATTAACGCCGCTACCGCTTGGGGATGGCTACTCTTCCCCAAAGCCAGTGCCGCGTTCACTCTGACAATGCTATCTTCATGGTCAAGAGCTTCAATTAACGCCGCTACCCCTTGCGGATTGCCAATTTTCCCCAAAGCCTGTGCCGCTTCCCTTCTGACAATGCTATCTTCATCGTCGAGAGCGGAAATTAACGCCGCTACTGCTTGGGGATTGTCAATATTCCCCAAAACTACTGCCGCGATGACTCTGACATACGAGCGTTTATGGTAGAGAGCGTCAATTAACGCCGCTATCGCTTGGGGATGGCCAATGTTGCCCAAAGCCTGTGCCGCGTTCACTCTGACAATGCTATCTTCATGGTCAAGAGCTTCAATTAACGGCGCTACCGCTTGGGGATGGCCAAGTTTCCCCAAAGCCTCTGCCGCCTCCCTTCTGACATTGCTATCTTCATCGTCGAGAGCGGAAATTAACGCCTCTAGCACTTGGGGATTGCCAATCTTCCCCAAAGCCTCTGCCGCGTAAGTTCTGACATCGCTGTTTCCATTGTAATTAAGAGCCTCTTGCAACTTTCGACATATTAATGAATTAGCTTTACCTAAAGCCACAATAGCCGACTTGATAAAATCAGCATAAGGATAAGATTTCCGAAACTTATAAATTCTATCGATTATCTGTTCAAACAAAGGATGCTCACTATCTTTACATTCAGCGATACATTTACCCGCCAATAACAACAAACTACCAAAAATATCATCCTTCTCACCCATAATCGCTTCCACCAAAGGCACAGGATTTTCCATCAATCCCGCCAGCAAACTCAAAGTTTCATGCCAGTCATATTCCCAAAAATGTGCTTTCGCTAAATCAATCCTCTTTCCCAGCAAATAGGAAGCAGCAAAATACTCCTGAAAAGTCCGGTGCAGAAACAGATATTTATCTCCATCCCTGTCCAGTTTTTGCAAAATGCCATCTTCTTCCGCCAGTTCCTTAATTAACTCAGCCGTCTTCACATCCCGGAAATCTCTTTTCTGACTATCACGCAGAAAAATATCAATTCTCTCCGAAAGTTCCAGCAATGAAAAAATCTCCTTCCCATCGCAGCTAAAATGATAAGCGATATCTTGCAACAATCCGATTTTGGCAATTACCCAACCATCTTCGCACAACTGTCTTTTATTCTCACCCCGCCATTTCTTCAGCATATAATCCACAGCTTGTTGATAAACTTGGCTGCGTCGTGCGGGAAGGTGTAATTCTTTTTCTTGATAAAGACTGCAAAGCAAAGATAACAGCAGCGGATTTTGCGCCAATCCCTGAATTTGCGGTTTATTACCCAGTTCCCCAATCAATCCCTCAGCCGAAACCGCATCATTATTAATAGCGCTAAAAAACCCGGTTTCTTGACTAACCTGTGAGTTTAGTTGATTTTCGTTGACTGAGAAACCGGGTTTTTGTCCTCCACTGCATAAATCTTGATTAATATATCCCGCCGCATTATTAAACCAAGTTTGAATATACTTTTCCGTTTGCTTTTGGCTAAAGGGAACAATTTCTACCTCTTTCGCACCCTCCACAAATGCGCCACCATAACCGACAATCCGAGAAGTACAAATAATCCGACAAGGATAATTACGAGTAAATCGGTTCAGCTTTTCGGCTAATCGATTTCGCTGCGCTTTCGGCACTTCATCCAAAGCATCCAAAAGCAGCAGACATTTACCTTCAGCTAACTTTTCCTTTAATATCTCATCAATTAATCCCGCAGTTTTGGGATAATCTCGTTGAATAATACGAGGAATCGCAGCAAAAATTTCTGCCTCTGTTTCCGCCAAATCAGATAACCGAATCGCCAGCGGAAAAATCGCCTCATCGATATTTCCCAGATTTCCGAAAAGCTTCTCCCTCTCCACTTTGGCAGTAGTTAGCGCCTCGATTTTCAATAAAGTAGATTTTCCCATACCAGGGTCAGCGAGAACCATAATTTTTTGATGTTCCTTTCTCGCCTTTTCCCAATCAACTTCAACTTGTCGCGATTCTTCACCAAACCCTTTAAAAGCATAAGCGCGTTTAGCTTCCGCCTCCGATTCCAAATATCCCCAAAAACTTTCTACCTCATGGCGATATTTCCGTTCCAGCGTCACCTGAATCGGAATATATTGGTCTTGCAAAACAATCTCTTGCGCCGTGTGAAATAACCGGATAAACTTATATTGTTGCTCAATCTCTGCTAAAAAATTAGCAACCGCATTCTTCTGCGGTTCTAATCCCAATTGCTCCAAAATCTCACTAATATTATCCCAGCGAATCACATAACTTTCATCGCTTTTACTGCACTGAATCACCCCCACCACACCGCCTAATTCTTCTGCAAAAACAGCGCCGCCGCTAGTTCCCGCCTCCACTTTTTCATTTATTCTGTGAGACTTAAAAGTAGATTTTTCCTGCGGTAACTTATTCCAAGCATTATTAGCAGTAATTTCGCGAGAACGATAGGTATTAATCGTATTAACAGGCGCACTGGAACGGATATTTTCCGCAAAGACATCAATTCCTTCAGGAAAAAACTTCTTTTGTGACGGCGGAAAACCATAAACCGTTACCGATGTCAATAGATGCTGAGGATTAATAATCGCCACTGCTTTCGCATCCGCCACATCTATTTTTAGTATGGCAATATCAACATCTGGATGAGAAAATTCTTCGCACCATTCCGCCTCGTAAACTTGTCCGCGATACTCTACTTTCAGCGACCCTAACTGATAGATAACATGATGACAAGTAACGAGATAACCATCAGAACGAATTATAAACCCAGAACCGGAAACTGTCTGCCCATCAGAACCAAGGATTTTCACCATCGATTCTCTGAGCATATCGAGATTGTAGTCGCTCATGGTGCAGGTGGCTGGTTAGCTGCGGCTGTTTGCGCTTTGGTAAAGTCCCACTCTACAGTTACTTTAACATTCGCCTGCGCCGTTCCTTTGGTGACAAAAGGTACGCCAGTTTCCCCACCCGCCTGAATGCCAAATTCCAAGGTTACTTTGCTGGGTTTTTCCAAGTCTGCCATATTATTTTGTATCGTATCTAACACCAGTTTGGAGTAACCCCGCACGGTGCTAGCCATCGCCGTTTTAAATTTTTCGGTTCTTTGTTTAATATCATCAATATATCCAACCGCTTGCAGTTCGTCGCTCTCTTCTTCATCGTATTGGATGTAAATTTTTTCTCCATCTGGGCCAAGTATTTCGGTTAGTTTCATAGGTTTGATGGAATTGTTTGAATTTTAGGTATATTTTAATACGTTTGAGGTAAGTAATGTCAAGGGGTTTGGGTGTGCGATCGCATTTTTTTGTGTATTAAAATGTTGCGTTTTTGCTAATAGCCCGCCTGGGGTTCAAACCCCAGACTAATAGCGAAAGTCCACTTAAGTGGACTGAAGAAAATAAAATATATATTCACTCGGATTTATCCGATTTTTGCTATTAGCCTGCGAATTGATAAGGCAGGCGGGTGATGATAACAAATGCAAGATTTTTGTGGGGAGTTGGGAAATGCGATCGCGCTATTTTATTGGTGATAAATAAATAGCGATCGCACTTTTTATTTGTCAGTGCGATCGCATTCAAAACCCAAGCCAAGAATCAATTAGAAGATTGGGTTTGGATCGCTTGTCTCACTTCTTCGACAGATAAACCTAAAACTTCAGCAATCTTTTTCTCTGTTAATCCTATTGCCAATAATTTTGGTATTGTTTCTAACTTCTCTTGCAAGCGTCCTCGACGTTCTCCTTGTTCTAAACCTTCTTGCAAACCTTCTTCCTTAGCTTCCTGATAAACTCGCGTTTGACGAATATCACCTAACCCTAACATAGCTTGAATTTCCTCCCTACTTTTTTGGGTAAACTTGTAAATAATTATCGTTTCGATTAATTGTAGCAATTCCCGTTTTTGTGCTTCATCCCTAACTTCCTCACTTACTTGTTCTATCAACTCTCTGGCTTTGCTGACAGCCGTTTCTTCTGGCTCTATCACTAATTTTACCGTTTCAATGCCAATTGACTGCTGTGTTGAGCCTAGTTCATCCAGGTAGATGCGCGTCACTCGTAGAGAAGCAAGCAATTCTCGATATTGCGTAATATCGCTTGATTCTGCACTTCTGGTCGGATAAATCACCACTCCACGCCAATCATTTTCTACTTCGTTTTTATCCAAATAGAGGAAGATTTCAGCAAAAAAGCGAGCGTAAAACCTTTTATCTAGTTGAAATTGCACTTCCGCAAAATAAATGGGTGCGTCCGTAGCATCTTGTTTGGGTAGATAGACACCATCGATGCGGAAGGAAAGTTGTTTAACTTCGACGGATGAGAATTGGTAGGCGTCAGCAAGTTCGGGTGGCTGTTCGATTAGTTCAAAAAATATGCTGGGCAAGGATTGGAATAACCGATAAAAGATCGTATCTGTTTTCACGCCGTTGATGGAAATTAATTGGTTTTATTATATTTAATTTTAATTAATATTTTATATACGAATAGATATTGACAAAACTTATTATACAGCGCATTACAAGTGAATAAGGTAAACATAATTGCTAACAGAAACCCGGTTTCTTCAAGAAACCGGGTTTCTATCCTGTACTTCACTTAACTGCAATCTGCTGTATCATGTCCGGTCGATCGACCATAATAAAATTAGTTTGTAGTGAGGATTAAAGTCCTCACTACAAACTATCTTTATATAAACGGAAATGATATTACCGATCATTGCCTTATATGGGTTAAATGCGATCGCTATTTTTTTACCTATATATTCGATATAACTAAAACTTTATTTAAAAATCAACTAAGCTCCCCTTCGGAAAAGTAAAAAGAAAGAACAGAAGTTCTTTTACTTTTTACTTTAAAAATGACGTGCAGTTATGGCAAGTTAACACAACGCACGACTTACGCTAGCCACTAAGCAACCGGAGTTGATACTTTTGCTTTCTTGGCGAGACTCTTGGCTGCAACTTTCGGTGCAATGGGAGTAACGGTGTTTTCCCAAGTAGGGGATAGGGGTACGTGGGAAAGTGGTTCTCCCATCAGGGATTCGGCTAACAAGCGGCGATACAGTTCGCTTAACTGAATGGCTACACCAGTCCAGCTAAAGTTCTGACGTACTCTTACGGAAGCTTGGATTCTCAGTTTTTGCGCCCACTGTTCGTGTGCTAAAATGCGATCGATCGCACTTGCAAAAGCAGCCGTATCTTGCGGTGGCACTAATAAACCGGTTTCTTCCGGTACTACCGTAAACTTCAAGCCACCTACGTTAGAAGCTACCACAGGCGTACCGCAAGCCATTGCTTCAATCGCCACCAATCCGAACGGTTCGTAGTGGCTGGGAATCACGCACGCATCAGCCGCCGTATAATAAAGTGGCAGTAAATCGTGTCCGATCCGCCCGGTAAATAAAGTTTGGTCTGTTAAACCAACTTCTTGGACGATGCGTTCGATGCGTTCTCTTTCCCTTCCATCAGCACGTTCGGGATCGCTACCGCCAGCAATTACCAACCGCAGATTTCCCTTGTTTCTTGCTTGCAATTCTCCACAAGCGCGTACCAATGTTTCTATCCCTTTGCGAGGATCGAATCTTCCTACATAAAGAACGATTTTTTCGTGGGGTGCAAAACCTAATTTCGCTCTCGCTTCTTCCTTTGGCAAGATGCGGAAATTATCGATATCCGTACCGCAAGGAATTACTTCAACTCGCCCTTGTTCGGAAACTAACTTCCGCAGGAATTCTTTCTCTTGCGGACTGGTAGAAACGACACAACTTGATTGTTCCAAAATCTGTCGTTCAACTGCCAATCTAGTAGAAGCAATGGGCGGAATGGAAGGAACCGATTGATATTTTACCGCACCTAAAGAGTGATAGGTGTGGATTAACTGAATGTTGCTGATTTCTTGTAACCGCAACCCCACCCAAGCAGACAACCAGTAGTTAGTATGAATTAATGGATAATTCGTACCTTCTTTGCTTTGAAATTTAAGGAATGCCTCGACAAATTGAGGCATATATGCAAACAACTCGTCTCTGGGAATAAATTTTTCTGGCCCAGCTACCAAACGAATGGTGCGACAGTGGGGTGAGTGTTGCACGAGCGCAGCGTCTTTGGGATTGGTTTTGCGGGTGAACATATCCACCTGCCAGCCCAATTTAGCTAATGCTTCACCTACTTGACGCACGTAAACGTTTTGCCCGCCAGCTTCTTCTCTGCCAACTTCCGCAGCAGGATCGGCGTGATCGGAAATAATTGCGATCGCTTGTCTGCCAGGAATGTTTGGACGAGAAGAAATAAAAGCAGAATTTGAAGATTTAGGAAAATGATTCGAGGCTTTCTGAGCCATCGGCTGTCTACTTTGATGTAACATACCTAGACCTCAGTTGAATAAAATTTTAGCGGTTGTGGCAAATCATCAAATGACAAATTGCCACCCTAACAAATGAAATTCTTAAAAATTCATACCATCCTTGACCAAGGTAGGCTGGCTGCGAAGATGACCGTTTTGTGAAAAGCGTTTTGACAAAAGTTGTTGATAAACTGCTTCGTACCCAGCCGCCATTTTCTGGGCGCTGAAATTGGCAATTACGTGTTCTCTACAAGCATAGCGATCGATATCGTAAATTTGATCAAGGGCAGCTACGCATTCTTCCACGTTTTCGCACAAAAAGCCCGTTTTACTATCAGCAATTACTTCTTGGGTAGAACCCAGTTTCATCGCAATTACTGGCGTACCCACTGCCATCGATTCGATCATTACTAAACCAAATGGTTCTTGCCAAGTAATCGGAAATAAAGTAGCAACTGCATTGCCCATTAAGAAAGTTTTTTGGTCGTGATTGGCTTCTCCCAAATATTCAATTTGCTTGCCATCAATGTGAGGTTTAATTTGTTCCTCGAAATATTCGCGATCGACCACATCTACTTTACCCGCCATTTTCAAATGCCAACCACTACGCTTCGCAATTTCAATGGCTAAATGAGGGCCTTTTTCAGGAGAAAGCCGCCCTAAAAACGCTAAATAAGGTGGATTTTGTGGTTCTCGATAAAATTTGTATCTTTCTACATCTATGCCGTTGTAAACCGTGGCAACACAATTAAGTCCTAATTCAAGTTTTCTCTGTGCATTGGAGATACTTACGTAAGGCTGACGACGAGCATGGGCGAACATTTTCTCGTTATCAGGAGTAAAAATTCCATGCAGGGTATGAACGGTAGGAGTTTTGACAAAATTGGCATAAGATAATGCCGCGCAACCCATGTGAGAATGGATAATGTCAAATTCATCAGCCCTTTCGTAGACCTTACTTAATTGCAGCATTTCATAAATGCCATATTCTTTAACGGAAGGGTCTAAACGTAAGGCCCGTGGATGAACGGACTCTAACTTAGCAGATGTGATAGAATCGCCCGATGCGAATAAAGTAACTTCATGTCCTCGCCGTACTAATTCATTACAAAGTAGCGCAACTACTAATTCTATTCCTCCATAAGCAGGTGGTGGAACTCTCTCCCATAAAGGTGAAACCTGAGCAATTCTCATGATAAACCTCCTAATGGTAAGCAGTTTAAAAGTCTTTTTTCCAGCGAAATGGTGACTTTTATTCTAAGGAGTGTGGCTTAGTTACGCATCATGCTTGAGAACTATCACTTGAGATAAAATGTAAGCAACAGCTTGTGATTTTGTCCAATTAACTTTATACGGTAATTCACACGAGTGGAAGTAGGGATATCCGTACTTTTGGGAAGTTGAAGTTAGAAAATTTTTAATATATAATCTATCTTTTGGCAGATTTTGAAGCGAGTTATTATGAGAATTATATTTATACCTATAGCAAAAATTCGTTCGTTTGCAAAGTACTCGTTAAAAATTCCCCTTCTGCTCGACTCAGGAAGGTAAAAGCTATTGATTATTATTAAATAATATATTAAAACGGATTTTTTAAGGAAAAATAAAAAGACCTTAACCATTTCGCAATTAAAGAAGTAATTTCCTTTTCATACGTTAGACAGATGAATTTGAATAATTCCCACTCAAGCGGCGATGGTAGAAAGAGCGTACTGACAGGAACATTTGAATTAATCATAAGCCATACTTTTGGCATAAATTAGATATCTAAATAATCAATAGCATAGAGACATAAATCGCTAAGTAAGGCGAAAAGTAGTTGACATTAACAATTGATTTAAAAATTGTTTTTGAGTCACTAAAAAGAGCAGATGATTCACCAGGCAATGACAAATCCTCAATTTCTGGCATTATCTGGTAGTAATCCGACGCTGACGAATAGCCAAGGAGTTCCCTGGACGGCTGCTTACGTAAATGCAAATGGAGATTTGACCGTTGATTTGCGATCGGATATTGCTGCTGAGTCTCGTGCCAAAATCGTTTACGAATACTTGCTGCAATTTACCGACGATCCTTACGTCAAGGATACTTTACGCTTCTTGATGACGCGGGAAGTCGCTCACTTCAAGATGTTCGCATCGGCATTAGAAACCATTCAACCGAACTTCCCGCCCGGAGTTCTGCAAGGCGATCCTCGCTACACCCACGTTTACATGAATATGTCCAATGGTGCAAGCGTTCGCGGCCCTTGGAATCAGGGACAAGGTGCTTGGGAAGCTGGAGAAGAGTGGAGTTATGTGGAAAATCCTTACCAGCACGTGGTTAAAACGAAAGGTATGGTCGAACAGCATCCCATTGAGGGAACCAATCAGACTCCCGAAGAAGTTGAGTCAATGAATCAAAAACTCAGCCAGCAACGCAGTCAGGAGATTAAATCTGTCACTAAGACTGGTTCAAATCAGAGGTCATCTTATCCTCAAACGGTTCCTACCAGCCCGACGGGAATACAGGATACCACAAAATAGGATGAGAATTGCCAAATCCTTAATTACTGTAAGGTCCTATCTTCGCCAGCGCTTAATATTTTTATAAATAGCTGCTTAGGAATAGGTATTTTGCCTATTCCTATTTTCGCTTTTTACTATTTTGTAGATTGCTAGATCGGGTTATTCGCAAATGCTAATCGGCATCGTGTTTGGGATTACAAAAAAATTTAATATCAATCTACCTCCTTGGTTAGAGATGTAAGCGATTAGAACTCGTTAATTTATCTATTATTCTTAGCAAGCTAACTTTCAGCTTGTCATAGGAAGCTGATTTGGGGGAATTAAAATTTCAGGGCTTACGTAACTAAATCAACTGTAGAGAAGTGCAACGCTTCTCTATAATATTGTGAGTATAAAATCTAGGACTTACGCACCCGATCGGATGGGTAAGGGCGAGTTTTGCTGATAAATTAAGCATTTCACAAATAACCTTACTGCAAAACCCGCCCCTACAAACCTTGATTTCTCTTAACTTTGCGTAAGTCCTGAAATCGTAAAATTTACGTAAGACTTGGCTTTTTCACCTCATATTTGCCAGTTTTAGCTATTAAGCTAACCTCCAACTAAATGCCGCAAGGCATCGGATCGATTGCCAGTGTTGCTAGCTAACAAAGACTAGCAACGCATATTAACTAAATGGAGCGTAAGTAAAATAGATGGCAACCAAATTTCCCAAATTTAGTCAGGATCTCGCTCAAGATCCGACGACACGGCGAATCTGGTACGCGCTTGCCACCGCGCACGATTTTGAAAGCCATGATGGGATGACGGAGGAAGGTCTTTATCAAAAGATTTTTGCTTCTCACTTCGGTCATCTGGCAATCATTTTCTTGTGGACTTCCGGCCTTTTATTCCACGTGGCGTGGCAAGGGAATTTTGAACTTTGGATTAAAGATCCGCTAAATATTCGCCCGATCGCTCACGCGATTTGGGACCCACAATTCGGTGCGCCGGCGGTAGATGCGTTTACCCAAGCCGGGGCTAACTATCCGGTGAACGTTGCATATTCTGGTGTTTATCACTGGTGGTATACGATCGGCGTGCGGACGAATAACGACCTGTATCAAGGTGCGGTATTCCTGCTGCTGCTGTCTGGGCTATTCTTGTTCGCTGGTTGGTTGCACCTACAACCCAAGTTCCGTCCTAGCTTGACTTGGTTCAAGAGTGCCGAACCGAGACTCAACCACCACCTAGCAGGTTTGTTCGGGGTGAGTGCTTTAGCTTGGACCGGTCACTTGGTTCACGTTGCCATCCCCGAATCTCGCGGTGTTGACGTGAATTGGGGAAATTTCCTGAGAATGATGCCCCACCCAGAGGGATTGCGGCCATTTTTTACGGGAAATTGGGGAGCTTATGCTCAAAATCCCGATACGGCGGAGCATATCTTCAGTACCTCCCAAGGTGCGGGAACTGCGATTTTGACATTTTTGGGTGGTTTCCATCCCCAAACTCAGTCTTTGTGGCTGACGGATATGGCTCACCACCATTTGGCGATCGCAGTTATCTTCATCATCGCCGGACATATGTACCGGACTAACTTCGGTATCGGTCACAGCATCAAAGAAATGCTCAATTCCAAAAACTTTTTTGGTATCCCAACCGAAGGTCAGTTCAACTTGCCCCACCAAGGACTGTACGACACTTACAATAATTCCCTGCACTTCCAGTTAGGAATTCACCTAGCTGCCTTGGGAACTATTTGTTCGTTGGTGGCGCAGCATATGTACGCGATGCCTCCCTACACTTTCATCGGGCAGGACTTTACTACTCAAGCAGCACTTTACACTCACCACCAATACATCGCTGGCTTCTTAATGGTGGGTGCGTTTGCTCACGGCGCGATCTTCTGGGTGCGGGACTACGACCCCGAACAAAATAAAGGCAACGTGCTCGATCGCGTATTGCAGCACAAAGAAGCGATCATCTCTCACCTGAGTTGGGTTTCCCTCTTCTTGGGTTTCCATACTCTCGGTTTGTACGTCCACAACGATGTCGTGGTTGCCTTCGGAACTCCCGAAAAGCAGATTCTGATCGAACCGGTATTCGCTCAGTTCATTCAATCCGCTCACGGGAAAGTACTATACGGCATGGATGCTTTGCTGTCCAACCCGGATAGTATAGCGACTACCGCTTGGCCAAATCACGGTAACGTTTGGTTACCCGGATGGTTAGATGCGATCAACGCCGGTACTAATTCTCTGTTCCTGACGATCGGCCCTGGAGATTTCATGGTTCACCATGCGATCGCCCTCGGTCTCCACGTTACCACCTTAATTTGCGTTAAGGGAGCATTGGATGCTCGCGGTACCAAGCTGATGCCCGATAAAAAAGACTTCGGCTTCACCTTCCCTTGTGATGGCCCAGGTCGCGGCGGCACTTGCCAAACTTCCGCTTGGGAACAGTCGTTCTACCTCGCTATCTTCTGGATGCTCAACTTGATCGGTTGGGTTACCTTCTATTGGCACTGGAAGCACTTAGGTATTTGGCAAGGTAACGTTGCTCAGTTCAACGAGTCTTCTACCTATCTGATGGGTTGGCTGCGGGACTACCTGTGGTTGTATTCCGCTCAAGTGATCAACGGCTACAACCCCTTCGGTACGACTAACCTGTCTGTCTGGGCTTGGATGTTCCTGTTCGGACACCTGGTTTGGGCTACTGGTTTCATGTTCCTGATCTCTTGGCGAGGTTACTGGCAAGAGTTAATTGAAACTCTGGTTTGGGCGCACGAACGTACACCACTAGCAAACTTAGTGCGTTGGAAAGATAAACCGGTTGCTTTAACGATCGTCCAAGGTTGGTTGGTTGGTTTAACTCACTTTACCGTTGGCTATATCCTTACTTATGCTGCATTCTTGATCGCATCAACAGCCGGAAAATTTGGCTGATCGGTTTAGTTTGCAAAATTGGTGAGGAGCGATCGTAAAAACAACTCCTAACCAAAATATCTAACATTAATCCCCACCTAACTTCCCGAAAGTTTGGGTGGGGATTAATGTTCAAGGTAAAAGGGCAAAGAAACAATTACATCCAATACTGCTCGGTATTTGCATAAAATTGTAGTTTTCTTAGGTTGGGTTGACGTTAGGAAACCCAACCTACAATTTTTTAACCGAGCAGTATTGCAATTACATCCTTTGCCCCTTCTTTTTATGTCAAACCAATGATTAATTTTTATCTTTAAAAATGGATATAAATAAAGCGCTCATTTGTAAAGAGAGCGCTTTATGGCAACTAAATTCCTCTCTTTAATATCTCCAATTAGGCATATCAATTATATCTATCATTGGATATATAAATAAGGAAGCTAATTATATGTATTCGTCGTCATATTTTCGCAAACACGCAAATTTACTCTGTTAGTTAAAGACCTGTTAAACCGTTTATTACTAGTAATTAGAGTATTTAAAAGCACAACTTATTTTTACATTAACATCTCTCTTAAGGCGGGGATATGTAGAAGTATATTTACTAATAATTGTAAAGAGAAGGAATACCTCCGTTAATCAGAAATATTAAAGCAAATTAAATCAAATTTTTGGTATGTTACCACTAACTTATATCTTGATGGATGTTTTCCAACCTGCCAGAGTACCGCTCGGTTTTGGAATTGCGATCGCGCTAGTTATGCTGGTTTTATGGACTGTTTCCACGGCAACGCGAGATGCGATCGCGATCGGAAAGCGATTGCATCAAATTCCCTGTGCAAACTGTCAATTTTTTACGGGTGATTATCATCTTAAATGTACGGTGCGCCCCAAACAGGCCCTCACTGAAGAAGCCATCTATTGCTCGGATTATCTCTCCCACAATCGACTTATTTAATTTTGTCAAAGGGCGAGCAAACAGAACAAAAATTATATTTTCACTCCTGAATTCCTATCACAGCAGTCCTCCCAAAACAAGCAAGCGATCGCTATCAATGTAAAAATGCGATCGCTTATTTTTTTTCAAGGATTAATGATACCGTAGTACAAAGCAACAACAAACAATATAATCCCCCAAAATAAAACTGCAAGAACGCGCGAAACCTTTATAGTAAGCAAACTTCCACGATCGGTTGCACTACTATTTTCTGGCATTTGATTGATTGGCTCAAAGTCTCCGGGTGTTGATTCTTCAAAATTCATAAGATCGAGTTAAGTTGGTAATAGGATGGAAAAAATATCTTCTCTTGATTGGTATCGATCGGATATCTGAAAATTAAACTTACCTTTCAAATAGTTTAGCGAACCTCTATCAAAAGCATAAATAGCTGATTAAGTTAGCCAGTATTCATCAATACTCTTAATTAAATTTAAACAAAAGCCATAAACTAGCTGTATAAATTTAGTATCTATCGATACAGATAAACATAATGCTTAATCAATGCTTTAGATAGACGTTAAATCAACCAATTGAAAGATAAAGTTGAAACTCAAACCATCCCTTCGATCGCTCCAAAAAGTCAGCAATCATGCTGATATAAATTTAGTAAAATCTCTTTTCGCTGAGGTGTAAAATCGATGTTTAATTTCCTCAAACAAGTAGGCGATTACACCAAAGAAACCTGGCAATCTGCTCGATATATCGGGCAAGGATTAGCGGTCACTTTCGATCATATGCGTCGTCGCCCGATTACCGTCCAATACCCTTATGAAAAACTAATTCCTTCCGAACGCTTTCGCGGTCGAATACACTTTGAATTTGATAAATGTATTGCTTGCGAAGTTTGCGTTCGAGTCTGTCCGATCAACTTACCCGTAGTAGATTGGGAGTTCAATAAAGAAAGCCGTAAAAAACAACTCAAGCATTACAGCATCGACTTTGGAGTTTGCATATTTTGTGGCAACTGCGTTGAATTTTGTCCTACAAACTGTCTTTCATTTACAGAAGAATACGAACTTTCCGTTTACGAACGCCACCAATTAAATTTAGACAACGTAGCGATGGGAAGAATACCTTACAAAGTTACTCAAGACCCAATGGTAACTCCTTATCGAGAATTTGTATATTTGCCAAAAGGCGTTATAGAACCCCACGAAGTTTCCCCCTCTTACCGTCGCGGCGGTAAGCTTCCAGAAGAAATTTTAGAGGAAATGGAAAAACAAGAGAAAAGCAACCAAAACTAATCCCAATTCTCTCTAACCATCCTCTAGATAATTACCAAAAAATCCTTTCAATAACAGACAGCAACTAAATACTAATATGCCCAGAATTGAAACCAGAACAGACCCCATGACCCTTAACATGGGGCCTCATCACCCTTCCACCCACGGCGTATTGCGGTTGATTTTAACCCTAGATGGAGAAGATGTAATTGACTGCGAACCAGTCATCGGTTATCTGCATCGCGGCATGGAAAAAATTGCCGAAAATCGCACCATTCAAATGTACGTTCCCTACGTCAGTCGGTGGGATTATGCAGAGGGAATGTTTAACGAAGCAGTCACCGTTAATGCAGTAGAAAAACTCGGTAATGTAACAGTTCCCAAACGCGCCAGTTACATCCGCGTCATCATGCTAGAACTAAACCGAATTGCCAACCATTTATTATGGTTGGGGCCGTTTATTGCTGACTTGGGTGCCCAAACCATGTTTTTCTATATCTTTCGGGAACGAGAGATGATTTATGACCTTTGGGAAGCTGCTTCAGGATACCGCATGGTCAATAACAATTACTTCCGAGTGGGAGGCGTTGCTGTTGATTTGCCTTACGGTTGGGTAGATAAATGCGAAGAATTTTGTGACTATTTTTTAACGAAAGTAGATGAATACGAACGCTTAATTACTAACAATCCGATTTTTCGCCGTCGCATCCAAGGTATCGGTACGATTAGCCGCCAAGAAGCTATTAACTGGGGACTTTCAGGCCCAATGTTGCGCGGTTCTGGCGTGAAATGGGATTTAAGAAAAGTCGATCATTACGAATGTTATGACGATTTCGATTGGGAAATTTGTTGGGAAACTGAAGGGGATGCCTTAGCGAGGTATTTTGTTCGCATTAACGAAATGCGAGAATCGGTGAAAATTATCCGTCAAGCAATTAAAGGGCTTCCCGGTGGCCCTTACGAAAATTTAGAAGCCAAACGAATGGCAGGTGGCCCTAAATCTGAGTGGAATGGCTTCGATTATCAATACATCGGTAAAAAAATTGCGCCTACTTTTAAAATTCCCAAAGGCGAACATTATACCCGCGTTGAATGTGGGAAAGGAGAGATGGGAATTTTTATAGTTGGCGATGATAATGTTTTCCCTTGGCGTTGGAAAATTCGGGCTCCCGATTTTGTCAATTTGCAAATTTTGCCTTTCTTGATTAAGGGAATGAAAGTGGCTGATGTTTTGGTGATTCTGGGAAGTATCGATATTATTATGGGTTCGGTCGATCGTTAAATTAGGAGCCAGAATTCAGAATTCGCCTCGTTACCAGTGTCAGAAATTTCCAAAACATCGATCGCGTTATGAATTCTAACTAACTTGGCTCTTCTGCTGCTGAAGTTGCCAAATTACTGTCACTACCTTCCAAAATAGTGCCTTCTAAATTCGCATCTTTCAGGTTAGCTCCTCTAAGATTTGTCATTTCTAAAGAAGCTTGATTTAAGTTGGCTTGGTTTAGATTAGCTTGCTGTAAGTTTGCGATCGCCAAATCTGCTCCACTTAAGTCCACTGCCTCTAGGTCTGCGTTGCTGAGATCGGCTTCAGATAGTTCAGCTTGACTGAGATTTGCTTGCACGAGTTTGGCATCTTTCAAATCTGCCTGATTTAGATCTGCATTATCAAGAATAGCGCTTTCCAAAATAGCATCATCAAGAATAGCATCGCGCAAATCCGCTTCGCTCAAGTCAGCTTGAGTCAAGTCTGCGCCAGTGAGATCTGCACCGCTTAGATCGCAATTGTTGAGCTTTGCTCCTCGCAAGTTTGCGCCATCCAACATTGCACCGTGCAGAACTGCACCGCTCAGATTAATCCCTTCCAATGCTGCGTTACTTAGCTTGCTGATACTAAAATCTCGCTCTCCTGCTGCATAGCGTTGTCTGAGTTCTTCGGCGTTCATTTTTTGCTGCTCCTTTTTAGCCAAAGGCTAAAATATTTTAGGAAATTTTTGACGAATATTCGATTTTTAAGGATTATTTTTACTAAAACAAATATAAATAAACGATCGCCTTCATAACCTCTTACTAAAAGATAATTTTAGCCAGCTAAACTTCATCGAATGGCAGATTTATAACGGGATTTTTCTTTAATAGAATTCACGTAACCATTTTTAAATAGAAGCAAACAATCTACAGGAATAGATTTCAATTGTTACTTCTCTTAAAAAACCAATTTTGAGTTACTAAAAATTTATCAATAGTTTCCTTTTCAGGAATAGCAAATTGATTAAACTCTTTGCTCGAACGCTATCATCCTTCCATTCTCAATCTGACTTGCTACTGCTGCCACTAACACGGCTGGCTCAACTGGCTTAGGCAGGTGAAGTTGAAAGCCTGCGTTTAATAATTGCCTGGAGTCTTCTTCTCTGGCGTAAGCGGTGAGGGCGATCGCCCGAAGCGTACCAAGTTGCTCTGACTCGATCTCTCGGACTTGACGGATCAGCGCGTAGCCATCCTGCCCTGGCATCCCAACATCGCTAATCAAGACATCGGGGTGTGACTGTTGAATCACCTGCATGGCTTCATTCACCGAAGCCGCCGTCCTGACATTTGCGCCAGCGCTTTCCAGCACCACAGTCAACAGTTCGCGAGTATCGGCTTCATCATCAACTACTAGCACATCCACATCGCTCAAGCTGGCAGGTAAGCCAAATGAGGCGGTTTCTTCGGTTATCGATGGCTGTGGCGCGGCTTCAGTTGGCACGATGCAAGCTGCCATCAGGGGTAGCTGCACCGTAAATGTAGCTCCTTGCCCTTCTCCCGGGCTATTTGCTACAACCGTTCCCCCGTGCATCTCCACCAGTTGCCGCACGATCGCAAGCCCTAATCCCAATCCCCCATAATGGCGTATAGTTGCTCGTTCTTCCTGCCGAAAGCGATCGAAAACGTAAGGTAGAAAATCTGGATGAATACCTTGACCCGTGTCACTTACTGTGATTTTGGCGTTAGAGGAAACGTACTCTAGTCGAACTTCAACTCGTCCGTTTTTAGGAGTGTACTTAATGGCATTGGATAGCAAATTCCAAAGAATTTGCTGCACGCGATCGCTATCTCCTGACACTAAACTGGTTGATTCATCTAAAATTGTTAGAATTTCGATGTTTTTAGCGATCGCGGCAAGCTCTACGGAATCGATCGCTGCCCGAATCACCGGAACTAAATTGACGGGGCGGATATTGAGATGAAATTTACCTCGAATGATGCGAGAAATGTCTAGCAGATCTTCAATCAGTTTTACCTGGGTTCTGGCATTCCGTTCGATCGTTTCTAAGGCGCTTGAAACGATCGTTTCATTCAACTTCCGACCGCGAAGTATTTGCGACCAACCCAAAATGGCATTTAACGGGGTGCGGAGTTCGTGGGAAACGATCGCCAAAAATTCATCTTTAATGGTATTTGCCCGGTTGAGGGATTCCGCTTGCTCTCGCAGTTCCTTCTCTAGCTGCTTGCGCCGATCGATTTCTGCTTCCAATGCTTGGTTGGTCATTTCCGCTAGCTTTGTGCGTAACTGCGCTTCTTCCAGTTGCTTCCGTTCGCTGATGTCCCGCACTAGCCAGCGTAGCCCTTTGATCGCCCCTGTCCGATCGCATACAGTGGTAACACTTAAGGCAGCATCAAAGGGCTTTCCATCGCGAGGGTGTAACTGCGTAACCCACTCTTGAAGTCGTCCAACTTTATGTAATCGGTTGAGTTCGTTGCGAAAAGCTCGACGATCGGCTTCGGGAACGAATACGATTAGAGGTTTACTAATCAAGTGCTTTTGCGACACCTTGAGCAACAGACTAGCTGCGTGATTGGCTTCCTGTATTTTGCCTTGGGTGTCCGTGATCAAGTAGCCATCAGGGGCAAATTCAAATAACTCCCGGTAACGCTGCCGTTCTAGTTCTAGCGCTACATGAGCCTCTATCAATTGCTGATTCTGCTCGTCCAATATCTCTTGAGATACGCGCAGTTCTTCTAGAGAAACACCGAGTTCTTCTAATGCTTCGGGCAGCAGTTCTGGTTGTTGCAATAGATTACAGTGAGCACGCTGTAATAGCGTACTTACTCGATCGCTCAACATCTTCATTTGCTGACTCAGCCACTCGCGGTTCACGTTCGATCTTCCAATAGCACTAATTTTCAAGTTACTGCGAATTCCTATTCTTTCATCTCTCCCTAGATTTGTTTCTTTTAGGACTTGCACCGAGTAAAAAATTAAGCCATCTGAGCATTTATAAAAAAAGCTGTTTTACGGAAATTAAACCGATCTCTGCCTAAGTAAAAAACCTCAACATTTCGAGCCTAATATTTTTCATGCCGATGAAGAAAATGAAAAAAATATGTAACTGCTAATAATGAAAGAGGCTGAAATTTGTTTTTGTAAATTTACTTCCGGCAAGTAACATCTAAAGTTTTAAGTATTCAAAACCTGGGTTTTATAGCTTTTCATGAAGATTGTTTTTTGTCAACTCTGCGTCCAGAGGCAATTATGAGTGCAAATAGAATATTAGACATCTCCAAAAAAGATTGTATATAAGTTGTATGCAACATCTCTACAAAGGTTTCAGACAACGCAACTTTAATTCCTGAAGATGTCTATTTTATCTATCTACCAAAAGATGGATATCATTTTATAACTTAGGATTAAAGAAACTCCATCTAGAGAGCGGTTCAACGGATGAGCCAGATAAGGTAGGAATAAGATATTAAATTGCATGGAGATTGTATTCTATGAAACTGAATAATTTTACAAAAAGCTTATCAACCGTAGGACGGTGGATGGCTACCGCTCTGTTTTGCGTATCGGCGATCGCATTCTTTTGGGTAGGTGGATTCTTATCGAGCAGTCCAGCAATGGCTCAACAGATTACGATCGCATCAGCAGATCTCGGCTCTCAAGCTCAAGGTAAAGCCAGTGAAGATGCCGGACGAACCAAGAGCTTTGTTCGAGATGCCGCAGATCAAGTGAAGAAAACTGCAAATGATAATGCTAGCCGCGTTGAGGACGCAACCGGTAGCGATGGTAATTTCATCGAGCGCAAAGCAAAGAGAGATGCCGATCGAATTGAGAAACGAGCAAATGAAGATGCCGCTCGCACTCAAGAAGCAATAGATAACACTAAGAATGTGTTTGAAAATGCTATTGATGGCATTAAGGATGCTTTTGGCAGCTAGATAATAGTTACTAATTTGAAAAAGAGATGTACGTTGAAATATATATAAGCAATGTACATCTCCAGAAGTTAAAGTTCGTTACCTGTAATTCTTGTAGAGAAGTTGTATACAACTTCTCTACTTATTCTTTTGGGAATTATCGCTCGTCGCGTCGAAAGTCCCGCCGAACTTGCCACGCGGTTGGGATTTTTCAAAGGATATTACTATCACTTAGACATGACTTTCGATCGGATGGTATTTTTCCGTCCCTTACCGGAATTAGCCAACTACACGACACCAATTGAAAACCTGTTTCTGACTGGTGCGGGAACTCACCCGATGGTGTCATTTCCGGAATGCCGGGACGCAATTGCGATCGCGTTTTTTTGCAAAAGCAGCATCCACTGCTAGAAAAATTAGCTGATGCGGGAGACACTATTAAGTCTACCGCCAAATCCGTGTTGAATATGTCGTAGTGCGAGGGAAGTCTGAAGGATGAAGTCTGAAGGATGAAAATTAATTTTCTCTCTTACCCCAATTGCCTCATCTCTTCCTCAGCCAAAAATTTAAGTTTTTGTAATTGTTAGCTCAATTCAGCCTAATCTGTAGGTAACATCAGATATTGCAACCAGGTTCAGAAAACGGGTTTCTTGCCAATGGCTAAAGCGTAAGACTAATATTCTGCGTCTAGAAACCCTTTTTCTCAAGCTCGATCGAGAAATGTGCAAGATCTAAGTAGCCTAACAAAAACTTAAACCAAGATTATAAATAAAATGCGTATCCTAAGCGTACATAATCGTTATCAAATTCGTGGAGGAGAAGACGAGTCCCGTGAAGCAGAAGAACGCCTATTACGGGAAATGAACCACTCAGTCGAAGTCTATGAAGAAAACAACGAACGAGTGGCCAACATCAACCCGATCGGTATGGGAATCAAAACTATTTGGTCGCGAGAATCTTATCAAATAGTCAGACAACGATTGGCTAGTCAACCTCATGATATCGTTCACGTCCAGAATTTTTTCCCGTTGATTTCTCCTTCCGTTCATTATGCTGCTAAAGCAGAAGGAGTTCCCGTCGTTCAGACTCTGCGAAATTATCGTTTGCTATGTCCGAATGCGTTGTTTTTTCGCGATGGAAAAGTTTGCGAAGACTGCATGGGAAAGCCCATTCCTTGGCCAGGGGTATTGCATGGTTGCTATCGGGAAAGCCGAAGTGCTAGTAGCGTGGTAGCAAGTATGATTACCGCCCATCGCGTGATGGGAACTTGGAGCAAAATGGTGGATGTATTCGTTACACTAACCGAGTTTGCACGACAAAAATTTATTGAGGGAGGAATTCCAGCCGAAAAAATCGTCGTCAAACCGAATTTTGTATCTGTCGATCCGGGAGTCGGGGAAGGACGAGGAGGCTATGCTTTATACGTGGGGCGGCTTTCGGTGGAAAAGGGATTGGATACGTTGCTTGCTGCTTGGGAAAAGTTAGAGGGAAAAATGCTTCTGAAAATTATCGGTGATGGCCCTTTGTCAGACCAGGTGGCGGCAGCTGCTTCTCGTTTTCCGCAAATTGAATGGTTGGGACGGCGACCTTTGGCAGAAGTTTATCAGTTGATGGGGGAAGCAACGATCGCAATTTTTCCATCTAAGTGGTACGAAACTTTTGGTCGAGTAGCAGTAGAGGCTTTTGCCAAAGGTACTCCCGTAATTGCCGCAAATATTGGTGCAATTGCTGAGTTAGTCGATCGCGATCGTACTGGACTCCACTTTCATCCCGGTGACTCTGCGGACTTAGCCGATAAAGTGAACTGGATTTTAACGCATCCGGTAGAACTAGCCCAAATGCGACAAGAAGCAAGGCGGGAGTTCGAGACTAAATACACTGCCGAGAAAAACTACCAAAGATTGATAGAAATTTATCAACTAGTTTCTAACTCTTAATTACACTTTAATTACGTTCTGCTAGAAACCCGGTTTCTTAAAGAAACCGGGTTTCTATGTATAGCGATCCTAAATTAATTGCGAACAACTAAACCCCTCCCAATCCTCCCCTTGGTAAGGGGAGGGCTAGGGTGGGGTTGATTACTTAAATAGGATCGCTATATATCTCAATCTCAGTTATCTGAAAAGCATTCTAAGTTTTGAAAGACACCATACTATCCGCCAATTTCACCGATACCCAATAAATTTTTGATAAAATTGGTAAAATTAGCAAACCAATTGGCTGAATGTTTGCTATTTTTGGAACTTTTTAACTGTTCGCTTTTATTTAATTGATTTGGTACTGAAACCGTATCTGCATTACCTTGATAACCAACGTATAAAGGAATTACGCTAGCACTACCCCGTCGTGGTAAATCTTGATGTAATAATGTTTTCGTAACGCCATTTCTCACCTCTTTTACAAAAGTATGATAACGAGCGCCTCCGTGATGGGATTCACCAATTACCAACGAAAGAAAAGATTCATTATTTAGAAAAGCTGGTTGGTCATCTGGGATGTTTCCGGAACCGGGATAAATTAATCCCCCTAAAACTTCCGTTTTTCCCCCATTAATCGTTTCTACCACAGTGCCTTCATCTTCGGTTTTCAACCCTAATATCCATAAAGTTCCTCCATTATTAATGATTTTCGTATTGTCACCTTCGGGATTTAGCTGTCTTGCCCAAACTTTTTGGCGATTGAAAATCCATTCTCCTGCCGATACATCTTCGATAAATAGATTGCCAGCACCCGTGTTGCGGTATGCTTTGCCAGCCCCAACTGCGATATTTCTCAAAAATAAAGTTCGAGCAGAAGCGTGGTCTACCCAATAAAAGTTTTTATAATTACTATAATTACCCCAAAAATGTTCTAAAGTTACTACATTTTGATTGCCATTTTCCAAGCGGAAAACAGGTTGATTTTGATTGCTAAAAGGTTCGGTGACGGCAATCGTAGAACCCAAACCA
The DNA here is from genome assembly GCA_964546365.1 of uncultured bacterium. Lineage (GTDB taxonomy): Bacteria > Cyanobacteriota > Cyanobacteriia > Cyanobacteriales > Aerosakkonemataceae > DATNQN01. The sequence goes on from CAZJJR010000012.1 coordinate 24,329, forward strand.
GTAATTCTTTTAACGTTACCCCGCACGCGAACGGTTTGGCTGATGTAGTAAGTACCTCTGGGGAAATAAACTGTTGATTTTCCGCTATCGATCGCTTTTTGAATCGCTAGAGTGTCATCTTCTCGATCTGAACCGTTAGCACCGTACTTGGTAACGCTTACCCAATTATTTAAATTATCATCGGGAACAGTCGTCACATCCTCTACGGGAAGATGCAAAGATGTTTGTGGAGTAGGAAATAAACTGTATATTCGATCGGAAATAAATTCGGTAAAAGTATCCTCTGAAATCAGATTAGAACGATTGGCGATCGCAAATTGATATCCGGATACTTTTAAATTCCGAGCATATAGTACACCTTCTTTATTTTCGATCGCCAATTCGGAACCAGCACCCCCCTGAAAATACCCATCAATCAGGACAACTAAACTTCTACTATCGGTATTGCGGATCGCCGGGACAGAATTATTACTGATTAGTTTACGAATGCTTAATAAATTGGCGCTGTTTTCAATTCCCACTTCTCTCTGATTTTCCAGGGTTACGTTTTCCAAAACCATGCCAAACTCTGGAAATCCAATTTTGATGCCAAAATCGAAACCAATAATTTTGACATCTTTAATTATTCCTGGCCCGGGCCAAGGTAGGGTCAAATCAATTCCCGCAAAACCTTTTTTTTCTGGGTCAGTGGATTTCACGGTTACGTTGCGAATCGTTCCCTGATTGTTGTTGAGAAATGCGATCGCGATCGCGCCTTGATTTCCCTTCCCGATATCTACTGTCAGATCGAATACGGAATTTTGAAAAGCCTGACCTGCTGGCCCTTGCGTATTAATAACTGCTTTTGGATTACTACTATCCCCAAAACCAGGACAATTGTCTTTTAATTTAATAATAGTTTTTTCTCTATTCTCTCCTTGAAAATAGTATCGCTTACCAGTTTGAGCGATTTTTAAAGTATCGCAAACCAAATAAGTACCCTGTGGCAAATAAATAAATCGGTTGCCATCCTTCAAAGCTGTTTGAATAGCTTGAGTATCATCGGTTATCCCATCTCCGATCGCACCAAAAGTTTTGACGTTCGTCACCCCCGAATCATTTGGCAATATCGCTGAATCAACAGGTACGGCAATGATTAGCATTCCCCATATCATCAATACTTGCCATAAGGATCTGACATTTTTATTTAAAATTTGATTAAACTTTGGCATTTCATTAAAATCGAGGGATTTTTTCCGCTCAACCCAAACCTTGATTCTACCTCCTTATTTCCCTATTCACCAACTACAAAGACGCAGTATAGACTCTTCTTTTTTTGCCTACACTGTCAAATTGTTTATCTAAATAGAATTCAGGAGTCAGAATCCAGAATTCATTATGAATTCAGTAAAATGTAAATTACATAGCCAAATCGTCAAGTGATTCGTTAAACTCATTTAACTTATAGCTTAGTCTTGCTTTCAGATTAACGCTATACTCTTTTAACAATTGCTTGGCAGCCAACCATAAAAACGGTGGAATTGTTTTACTGTAACGATTCCACAAACGACCAGGCTCTTGCACTAAGCGATACAACCATTCAAAACCAGATTCTCTTACCCAACGAGGGGCCCATTTTTGAATACCGGCGTATACGGGAAAAACGCCACCTAACCCGATCGTTACCCCTTGAATTTTACCTTTATGTTCGGCCATCCAATATTCTTGTTTAGGGCATCCTAAAGATACGAAAACTAAACCAGCGCCACTGTCATTAATCTTTTTAATTAAAGCTTCATCTTCTTCTTTAGTCAGCGGACGAAATGGTAAAGGTTCCATTCCAGCAATCTTCAAGTTAGGGAATTCCCGATCGAATCTTGCTTTCATTTGGTCGAGAATTGCCTGTTGAGAGCCTACGAAGAAAACGCTAACGTTTTGTGCAGACGCTTTTTTACACAGAGCCAACATCAATTCCATGCCTGCAACTCTATCTTGGGAAGCTTCTCCCATCAGTTTGAGCATCCAAACTAAAGGCATTCCATCAGGAGTGACTAAATCTGCATCGTTCAATACGGAAGCTAGTTTATCTTGCCAGTGAGCTTCCATTAGCATATGAACGTTGGCTACGCAAACGTATTTACTAAGGCGAAGAGTAGCCCATTTTATAATTAACTGAATTTGCGTATCGAAAGGAATAGCACTAACAGGAAAACCAATTATATTTTTAACAAATACAGCGCCAGACATTATTTCACTCCTTTTTTCTTAGGTAGCCGATAATAAAACGTTTGCTATTACTAAAAATGGGTTTTCCAACTTACTGGAAATTACTTAATTTGCTTTCAATGAAATTTTATTAAATCATAAATTTAAACATTAAATTTTTTATTTTGATGAACTAAATGAAAGCAAGTAATCGTGTTTTTTTTCCAGAGCGTAGAGAAATCTAACTTTTAGTTGATGCCAAATTGTTTTTGCGTAGTTTTACTATAAATCTAGTTTTGATAAATAGTAAGTATTTGCACGTAAAATTTATTTGATTTTTATAAATAATAGGGTTTTATAAATTTTGCGTAAAGTTTGGGCGTTATGTAAAAATTCGCTTTACTCTCTATTTTAAGAATGATATGATATCGTTTTTATTTGGATGATTTTATAGCGACCAGATAAAAAAGTGATTCAGTGAAAAAATGGCCTAACTTAGGGGAAAGGCCACTTTACAAGGTTCGACTAATCACTCTAGTCTCTCTATGGCTAGAACACCAATTCAGTAATCTCAGAAACCGGGTTTCTTTCGCGATCGCAATCGATATTTCGTTACCCCAAGCCAAAGAAACCCGGTTTCTCATCCCCGACGATAATACTGAATCGGTGTTCCAGAGTTTAGTGAAATTAAGAATCAGCAAGATCTCAGTTGACCGATCGCAAACCTTAAAGTATTGTCACTGAGTTCCTACATACGGTCTTTTCTAACATCTGCCTAAGTGAGAATACTTATTGAGTACAGGTTAAACCTGTGGTAGAAACTAGCTGACTCGTACCGACAACTAACGCTAATCTTCCATCGGGGGTAAACTCAAATCCCGTTGCCTCTTGAATCGAGCTACCCAGCCGATCGGAAAAAGTAGCCGTGTTTTGCGATCGAGAATTCCCACTAACTCCCAATCGATCCGCAGACCGCACTTTTACCGTTTCATAAGAAATTAAAGCATTATCAGGAGTCTCCGACAAACCGCCGTTTCCGCTAGCGACAAAACGCCCTTGTCGAGCATTACGACGAGTCAGACAACTACTGGCAACCACTGGGGCTTCCCCAAGAAAGTTATGATTTGTAACGAGCGAGATATGGTGTTGTTCTAAATTAGGGGTAAAGATACTGACCGTACCGCTGACGCCCAATTCAGAAGCAGCCGTAATATCACTATTACCAGACAGAAAAACCCCTTGAGTACCGATCTGAATGTTGCCGCCGCGTCCCCGCACTGCATTAGCCGCAATATCGCTATTTTCTAGCGCCGCTAAGGTGTTGGTAGTGATATTAATATTCCCGCCCGTAGCCGTTCCCGTAGCATTAGTAGTGATGGCACTACCGCGCCGCAATTGCAGTAAATCGGTATTGAGAGTGATGTTACCTCGATCGCCTGCGGTTACTTCCGATCGCAAACTACCTCTCTCATCCAGTTGAATGCGGTTTGCTCTCACGCGCAAGTTACCTGCATTACCACCTCCACTATTGCTAACTGAAATTTCCCCTCCGTTGCGAACGTCGATCGTATTGCCAACTAACCGAATCGAACCTGCACTAGCCAGAGTAGTAGAAGCTGCACTAATACTACTAGCTACTTGGCGACCATCGGGCAAAGTTTGGGATTTCCCCTCGACATCAACTTGGTTAACTCGTAAGTTGATATTGCCAGCATCTCCATTCCCTAGTGTCGATGAAGTTACTTGTCCGCCGTTGAAAACCTGCAAACTAGAGGATTCCAGCGTGATATTCCCACCTTGACCAGTTGCACCGCCAGCCACCTCAACGGTAATCCCACTAATTGTATTGCTGACGCTATCGATCGCCGGATCGCTAACGGCGATTTCGGTAGCGTGAATGTGGATATTTCCTGCTTTACCGTTACCTGCTAACCCACTAGAAATCGCACCGCCATTGGATACCCGCAGTTGTTGAGTTTCGATCGAAATATTTCCACCTTCACCTTCGGCAAAAGGTTGAATCGAACTGATCGCCGCACCTGTCAATCCCGCAGGTGTAACTCCCGAAATTTCCAAACTTTCAGCCGCCCGAATCGATATATCTCCAGCTTTTCCGGTCGTGATGATGGTAGCAAAACCGGGAAAGCTAAAACCGAGCAGATCGGTACTGATCCGACCACCATCAATCAGGCGAACTCGTTGCGCCTCAATGGTTATCTTCCCGCTCTCATTTCTGTTGCCAGTAGTAACTAAAGTAGTAATCGCACTAGGACCGGAAAAGTTAATAAATGGATTGTATCCGCTGACTTCTACATCTGAAGCTTGCACCGTGATATTTCCAGTCCGAGAGTCCTCGATCGCGATCGGAGCAAAAGTTACGGGATCGAAACCACCGCTAATAATTGACTGAAGCCAACCGCCATTGGCGATCCGCAAACGTTGAGTTTCGATCGTAATATCGCCCGCCCTTGCATGACTGCCAAATACGCTAGTAAATATGCCAGGGGTAGGATAATTCTCTGGCGAAGATACTCCCAATAAATCGACAAATTCAGTGGTTTTGACGGTAATCCCCTGCCCCTGCCCAAAAGATCTCGTCGCCGAAGAGATTCCCGAACCATCTTGCAGCGTCAAGCCCCGTCCCCGAATATTAATTGCTCCCCCATTCAGCCCAGTGGTATCGATGATTGAGGATTGTCGAACCGAAATCGTTCCCCAGTCGGCAGTATCGGCAGCGCTAGCCAATTCGATTTTGCCTCGATCGCCGATCGACACCTCCGCATTCCGCAGCGCCCACAATTCCACCCGTCCGTCGGGAATCGACCAACTCGCGCTATCCACATCGATCTGACTGCCCACCAATCCCAGAGTTTGAGTCTGGAATAATTGCTGGGGTCGGAAAAAAAAGCTGGCAGCTGGAGTTCCTTTAATTTGAATCGATCCGGCATTCGAGTTTAGTTGTAACCCGATCGGCGCGTTAATACTCAATAATGGTGGTGTTTCTGAGTTAGTAGCACTGTACGAAGTGCGATCGGCAAACTTAATACTTCGTGCAGTAGAAGCAATTAAAGCACCACCAATATTCAAGCTGGCATTCGGCCCAAAACTAATGCCATTGGGATTGATGAAAAACAAATTCGCCGTACCGTTAGCCCGAATCAACCCATCAATATTAGAAATGCGATCGCCCGTCACGCGAGTAAGAATATTCTGTACATCAAAAGCATTATTGAAAAAAGCTTCTTGACCCGTTGGTAAAGAAAATTCTTGAAAGCTGTGAAACAAATTCGTACCAGCACGAGTACCGCCCTCAATGGTAAAGACATTGCCGTTGGGAGTAACGGTAGAATTAACGGGTAACGTTGCATCGGGGACGACCTGTGCGGCAGTAGAAGTTGCTGTCAGACAAGCAGAAACGGTAAATAAGCTGAAAAGAACACCTTTAAAGTCGGAATAACTCATAAACTTATTTCCTTCTATTATTGAATGCAAATTAAATTTTGCAATGGTTCTAATTGGTTGGAATTAGCAACAAGCAATACTTGTCCATCAGAAGTAAAAGAAAATCCTGTTGCTTCTTGCACAGAAGAATTCGATCGTAAATAATTAGTAGTTTCTAATTGGCTATTGCCTCTACTTTGTAACGGATATAAATTTCTAATTGGTGCTACTTCGTAGGGGATTAAAATATTATCTGGCGATTCGGATAGACCGCCATTACCAGTAACTACAAAGCGTGCTTGTTGAGAGTTGCGCCGAGTCAGACAACTACTCGCAATTACCTGGTCTTGGCTAGCAAAGTTAGCCTTTGAAATCACCAAAACATTTTGTTGTTCGAGATTGGGAGTAGAAATCTCGACTACACCACTCACCCCCAGTTGAGAAGAAGCGGTGATTTCACTATTAGCAGAAAGAAAGATAGCTTGGGTAGTAATTGCGATATTGCCACCTTTCCCTTCAAAGGCATTGGCATTAATATCGCTGTCATCAAGAGCAGCGATCGCATTGGCATCGATCGCGATGTTACCGCCATTACCCGTACCTCCGGCTTCGGCGGAAATTTGGCTGTTACCGCGAGCAAACAGAGAATCTCGCAATTGCAGGTTAATATTGCCTCCTTCACCAGATTTAGTGCTAGCTGCGATCGCACTTGCTCCATCAAGGCTGAGAGAAATAGCATTTACTTTGAGGTTTCCGGCAGCAACTGGCCCAGAGCTACTGACCAGTAATTGTGCGGCTTCGCTAACAACTAGCTTTCCAGTCGTAATAGTTACATTACCAGCGATACCTTCACCATCGGAGGTAGCAGTAATCGCACTGCCTCCGCCCAAAGTGAGCCGATCGATCGCGCTAATTTCGATATCGTTGGCATTACCCGTACCTTTGGTGCTAGCTGAAACGAACGCACCATCATTCAAACTTAACCTATTTGTTTCTATTGTCAATTTTCCGGCATTACCACTAGCATCGTTTGATACTTCGGTAGAGATAGAACTGCTGAAAGTGTCGTCAAAATGCTTACTTTTGTCAGTTCCTTTCATTTCCAAATCGTTTCCTACTCGGAGCGTGACGTTTCCAGCATTACCCGTACTGAAAAACGTGCGAGCGATAATATTTCCGCCGTTATCGATCGTCAGCCTTCCCGTCTCGATCTCGATATTGCCACCATTCCCTTTTGACTTGGTAGGAGAAGGAAAAGGATCGCCACTAGAAGCATTGATGCGGCTTCCTTGGCCAAAACCAGTAAGTCCCAGTAATTCGATGGAATCTACTGCCTTAATCGTTATACTGCCAGCATTTCCGGGCGAACCTTGTACCAGTGATGCGATTAAAGCTCCATCATCCATAGTTAATTTGTTAGTATCGATCGCGATATTGCCGCCAGTACCGATACCTCCTTCCACCACCGAGCTAAAAATAGCACTACCAAAACCGCTATTATCCAGACCTACAAGTTCGACTAAATCCGAATTAATCTCGATATCTCCTCCCATTCCCGCTCCAGCAGTAGCAGAAGATATAAACGCTCCATCTCGCAGCAACAACTCGGAAGTGTCGATCGAAATCAAACCGCCATTTCCCTTTGCTTCCGGCAATACTTGAGACAAAATCGAACTGAAAATACCTTCGGGACTGTATCCGCTGAGTTCAACCGATTTCACCGTGCGGATACTTATACCCTGACTGGAAGCCGACCCCACGCTATCGGCTAACAGAGTACTGCCATCGTCAAGAAATAAAGAACGGCTTTGCACTCGTACACCGCCGCCATCGCTAGCATCAGCCGAACTTGCTCGAACAAAACGAATATCTTGAAACTGTTGTACTCCTTCGTATCCTAGTTGGTAGCTATTGGCATTTTTCTGCAAACTAACCCGACTACCTCCCGCCACGCTACCGAGTTCCACCCGTCCGGCGGGAGCCGTAATATTGCCACCATCAAAAAGGATTTCTCCCCCGACCAGTGCTAGAGTTTGAGCGCGAGCTACCTGAAATCCAGCGGGACGTCGGTCAGAAAACACTAAGGTTCCAGTTTCATTATTTGGTCTGAGAAAATGACCGGAACCACGCACTACAATCGATCCGGGATTAGCGCCGAATTGCAAGCCGATCGGAACGTTAACTGCTAGCAATGGCGGTGCTTGTGGATTGTTGGTACTGAATTCCGTACCATTTTCAAATAACAAACTACTGGCAGTCGAGCCAACAAATGAGCCACCGATATTCAAGCGTGCATTCGCACCAAAAATAATTCCATTCGGATTAATTAAGAACAGATTGGCAGTACCGTTAGCGCGAATCAATCCATCAATATTAGAAATGCGATCGCCCGTCACGCGAGTAAGAATATTCTGTACATCAAAAGCATTATTGAAAAAAGCTTCTTGACCCGTTGGTAAAGAAAATTCTTGAAAGCTGTGAAACAAATTCGTACCAGCACGAGTACCGCCCTCAATGGTAAAGACATTGCCGTTGGGAGTAACGGTAGAATTAACGGGTAACGTTGCATCGGGGACGACCTGTGCGGCAGTAGAAGTTGCTGTCAGACAAGCAGAAACGGTAAATAAGCTGAAAAGAACACCTTTAAAGTCGGAATAACTCATAAACTTATTTCCTTCTATTATTGAATGCAAATTAAATTTCGCAATGGTTCTAATTGGTTGGCATTAGCAACAAGCAATACTTGGCTATCAGGAGTAAAAGTAAATTCTGTTGCTTCTTGCAAAGAAGAATTCGATCGTCAGTAAATAGTGGTTTCTAATTTTCTATTGACTCTACTTTGTAACGGATATAAATTTCTAATTGGCACTACTTGGTAGAAAGTCGGGAATGACACGATAGGGGGCGGGGTTGTGGGAACGCCGCCGCAGAATTTACCTTTGCAATCAGTGCCACTTGTCGGTTGGAATTGGCGCTCAACTCAGTGGCTTCAACAATGGGGTCGCCCAATTTCCAAGTGATAGTGCCAATTGCGGCAGCATCTTGCGACTCTCGATCGGTGATTGTCGCTTGACCAGTCTCGATCGGTCGTAAATCTACTACTTCGTAGGGCAGCAATAGAGTTGATGGCGTTTCCGCCAATCCTCCGTTACCCGTGACGACAAAGGTTGCCACGGTATTGCGTTGGCGTGCCAGACAGCTATTGGCGATAACTCGATCGGTACTGACAAAATTACTGGTGAGAGGCTCAACTACATTATTTTGGTTGACGTTGAGGATAGAGATATTAATTGTGCCGCTGAGTCCCAATTGGGAACTAGCACTGATGTCGCTACTTTCGGTGAGTTGGGGACGATTTACCAGTCCGAAGATGCCAGAGGTGGTAATTTGAATATTGCCGCCATTACCTCGAACTGCATTGGCGATGATGTCGCTATTTTCTAACCCAACCAGAATGGGTGAGTTAATTGACAAATTGCCACCATTTCCATTGGCTTGTGCTGTGGCTGAAAGCAGACTATGCTGACGCAGCAGCAGATTTTCTTGCAGGTTTAAGCGAATATTACCCCCATTCCCGGAGGCGGTGGTCGCGGTGATACTGCCTTCGTCGTTCAAGAAAATCGAGTTGGCGTCAATTTGTACGTTTCCTGCCAGTCCTGGCCCATCATTTCTGACGGTGACAGTTCCCCCATCCGTCAGGCGTAATAAAGGAGTATGGATAGTGAGGGAACCTGCATTCCCGCTGGGAACGGCAGGCAGTCCGAAGGTAGCTTGAGTGGCTGGATCGAGAATCTCGGCGGTAGAAGCGATGCGACTCGGGACGATCGACCCAGCCCCTCGACCTGTAACCTCCACCGATTGAGAAGCATTAATCGTCACGCTACCCACCGAACCCGTAGAGAAAGTATTAGAACCGAGCAAACCACCCTCTCGAACCACTAATCTGGACGTATTGATGTAGACGTTATTGCCATTTCCAGAGCTAAGAGTTGCTGAATTGAGAATACTCGGAGCTAAGGTAATCGGGTTGTTTCCCGCAATTTCGATTGAGTCGGCTGCGGTCACTTGCACCGTTCCCGCCTGACCGGAGCCTAGGACAGTAAGGGCTCCCAAAGTGCCACCATTGAGCAGCCTGAGATTGTTGGCTGAAACCGTCATGTTGCCTCCATTGCCGGAGTTCCACGTCCTTACAACAATTGAAGAAAAGGTTCTGGGATTGCTGCTAGCAACGCCATCAATATCGATGTCGCCTGTCACATCAACTCTCATATTGCTACCGGGTGCTGGAGTGAAGGTCTGAGCAATAATTTGTCCGCCATTTTGGACGGATAGCTGCGCGGCAAAAAGGTTCATATCCCCTGTCTGTCCCGCTCCTAAGTTTTCGAGTAGGATCTGGCTGCCCGATTGACCATCGGCTGTATTTCCCGTCAGGTTCAGGTTCCCCGTGGCACGGACTGTCATTCCCCCAGATGTTTGCATTCCCAAGTTCTGAATGATGGCAACGGAACCTTCACTCAAGCTGATATTTTGTCCTTGGATTTGGAGCGAGCCATTGCTACCACTGGCATCGAGCAGCGATTGTCGTATTAGATGAATATCGTTAAATTGCGACACGGCGGAGTAATCCCCCACCCAACCCGTAGGAGTTGCATTTAGTCCCACTATCCCAGCGCTGACGCTGCCTATTTCTAAGTGTCCGCTGCTCTTAGTGGAAATAACTCCGCCGGAGAAGTTTACACCACCACCAATCAAAGCCAGAGTTCGATCGGTTCCGGCTTGCAATCCCGGAGGGCTATTGCTGACATTAGCCAGACCAAAGCCAGTGCTATCTGTTAACTTGTTTCCCAGTCCCTGCACGGTAATTGCGCCTGGGTTTTGTCCCATTTGCAACCCAGTGGGTACGCTCACGGTCAGTAGTGGTGATGTAGCTGGATTCGTGGCGCTAAATTCTATCCCATCAGCAAACCGAATGCTGTTAGCTGTTGTACCGATAAACGAACCATTGAGGTCTAATCGAGCATTCGAGCCAAAGATAATGCCATTGGGGTTGAATAAAAATAGGTTGGCATTACCCAATACTCCCAAGATGCCGTTAATATTAGACAGATTAAAACCTGTAATTCTACTGAATATATTGGTAATTCCGTCTGGGTTGGTAAAGTATGCCGATCGCCCGTTTTGGATATTGAATTCGCTGAAACTGTGGAATAAATTAGCACCGCGAACTGTGCCGCCGTCAATGATTTCGCTCGGTACGCCCTTAATTTCTACATTGGGTGTAATTGTAGTTCCCATCGTGCGATCCGGGACGATCTGACCTAAAACCGGCGGCTCAAAACATACATTTATTGGTAGAAATAAAGCCAAAAGTACTGGGAAATTAATTAATTTCATCAAAACGTACCTTACCCTGAAAACCTTATGGTTAGAGAACTGAATCGCTCGTTGATACTTAATTGGTACAAGTTAAATTTTGAGGAGAAGTAATTTTGTCTCTTGCTAACACCAAAGCTAATTGTCCATCTGAGGTAAACGCAAATCCCGTTGCTTCTTGCATTGGGCGATCGGGTTGTCTGGAATTTACGGTTTCCAGTTGTTGATTTTTTTTACTCTCTAAAGAACCTATAGATTGCACCCGGGCTACTTCGTAGAAAGTTAACACATTATCTGGTGTTTCTGGTAATCCCCCATTACCAGTCGCTACAAATCTTCCCTGCTGAATATTTTGCCTAGTCAGACAACTGCTGGCTACTGTTTGCTCTTCCTGGAGAAAATGAGTCGGGGATGTTACCAAAACTTGATGTTGCTCTAAATTAGGAGTAGAAATATCAACGATGCCACTTACTCCCAATTGGGAAGAAGCAGTAATACTGCTATCCAAAGAGCGAAAAATACCTTGAGTAGTAATTTGAATATTTCCACCTCGACCTTGCATAGCATTGGCGGTAATGTTGCTATTTTCTAAACTGGCGATCGTAGGAACATTGATAGCTATATTGCCACCATTACCGCTACCACCCGCCTCTGCACTGACGAAGCTACCATGACGCATCTGCAAGAAATTTGATAACTGAAGGTTAATATTGCCGCCTTCACCCGATCGCGTAGATGCCGAAATGTTTCCTCGATTATCGAGTTGTACTCTACCAGCATCGATATTGAGGATACCCGCTCTACCAAAACCGATGTTTCGGACAAAAACCGTCGCGCCATCAGTGATGTTAAGGACTGGAGTATTAATCGTAGTAGTCCCTGAATTAGCGTTGGAAGGTAGATTTCCAGGAGGAAGAACGGCAGTACCGACATAACTCGGACTCAATTCATTTTTGACTCCAGTGATATCGATCGATTCAGACGCATTAATCGTCAGCGAACCTGCATCTCCGAAAAGTATGCTAGAAGCAGATACCCTCCCCCCATCTCGAACTGACAGCGTGCGAGTGTCAATTGTCACACTTCCGGCATTACCAATCCCGAAAGTTGCCGCAGACAGCAGACCAAAATAAAAACCTCTTGGCGTTCCCGTGCTGCTCACTTCGATCGTATCTGCCTTCACCGTGACATTACCCCCGTTGCCCGAGTTATAGGGTCTCGCTGCCACGTTACCGCCTGCTGAAATCGACAAATTTTGCGTAGAAATGGCGATATTTCCACCTTTTCCATCGCCGATGGAAGCAGCTAACATCAGGCTAATCGCTCGAAAAGCATTCGGGTCTCCCAGTGCATAACCGTTTACTCGCACGTCATCGGCATTGACGATAATGTTGCCACCAGGCGCGGTACTATAGGTACGGTTGAGGATAAAACCACCGCGATCGATAGTTAATTGTGGAGTGGTAATCAGAATGTTTCCCGCAGCGCCAGAAGATGTCGTTTCATTTACTAAACTGCTGGAACTACTAAAATCTGATGATTTGCCAGTTATTTGCAGCGAATTCGTAGCATCGATCGCGATATCGCCTGCGGCGAAGTCGCCTTGATTTTGTACTAATACAATCGAGCCATCCGAGATGCTAATTTGTTGCCCTTGCATTTCGATCGCACCTGCATTAGTACCAGCAACGGAAACTAAAGCGCGTCCTCCGATCTCGATATTGCCAAAGGTAGAAATATTGGGATAACTGAGTGCAAATCCTTCGGGGGTAGAATTTAAGTCTGCACTTCCTCCCGTCACGCTTGCCAACTCAATACGTCCTCCTGGTGCCGAGAGTAACCCCCCATTCAAAGCTAGATTACCACCGACCAAGGCTAGTGTTCTTCCTGGCTGCACCTGTAATCCGACAAGAGTGTTATCTAATCCCGAAACGCGAGTAACTTCGCTTAACCGTGCGTTGTGTCCCGTTTCTTGGACGACGATCGCTGCCGGATCGCTCCCAAATTGTAAGCCGCTCGGCACGCTAATTGTCAGTAGAGGAGAAGCTTGGGGATTGCTAGCGCTGAAAAAAGTGCGATCGGCAAAGTCAATGCGATCGGCTGTAGTGGCGACAAATGACCCTTTCAAGTCTAGTCTCGCACCTGCACTGAAAATAATGCCGTTGGGATTGAGCAAAAATAGGTTGGCATTCCCTAAAATTCCTAACGTGCCATTAATGTGAGAAGCATTACTACCCGTTATTCTATTAAAAATGTTAGTAATTCCTTCTGGGTTACTGAAATAAACCCCTCTGCCAGATTCGATATTAAATTCTTGGAAACTGTGGAACAAATTACTGCCGCGAATCGTACCGCCATCAATGCGATCGGTATTAGTTTCGAGATTTGGTGTAACTGTAGTTCCCACCGTGCGATCGGGCACGATTTGACCGAAACTCGGTAGTGCGATCGAAATCTCCACTGCCAACAGCCAAAACCAAATTAATCCCAATTTAGTTAATTTCATAAAAGTGTTACTTACCCTGAAATCTAATTTTTCCAAATTCTGAATTGACGGCTAAAAGCAAATCAATTAATTGTGACAATTTAACTCTCTAGGAGAAGCAATCTTACCTTTATCTACTACCAGCGCAACTTTTCCATCGGAAGTAAAGTTAAATCCCGTCGCTTCTTGAAGTGGATAACTTAATTGTCTGGAATTAGTTGTGGCGAGCGAACTATTTTCTCTTTGGCGAAATTGGCTTAGTACTCCCACTTGCACTGTTTCATAAGGCATCAGCAAATTATCCGGTGTTTCTGATAGACTTCCATTACCAGAAACTACAAAGCGTCCTTGTTGAGTGTTGCGTTGAGTCAAACAACTGCTGGCTATTACTGGTGCTTCTCCAACGAAGTTATTTTGGGGAACAAACACGACATTTTCGGGATTAAAGTTGAGAATCGAAATATTCACCGTACCGCTTACTCCTAATTGAGAAGAAGCGGTGATATCGCTATTAGGAGCAAGAAAAATACCCTGCGTGGCAATTTGAATATTACCGCCCTGTCCTTGTAAAGCATTGGCGGTGATGTCGCTATTTTCTAAAGAGGTTAAGGTATCGGTAGCGATCGCGATATTACCTCCGGTAGCCGTCCCTGTCGCATTGGTAGTGATTTGGCTGGCGCGGCGCATTAGCAGGGAATCGGTGTTGAGAGTAATGTTACCTCGATCGCCCGCCGCTACTTCCGATCGCAAACTGCCTGCTTCGTCGAGTTGAATCCGGTTGGCACTAACTTGCAAGTTGCCTGCATCGCCTCCTCCACTATTGCTGACGGAGATTTGCCCGCCGTCGCGAACGTCGATCGAGTTGGCAACCAAGTTAACCGAACCAGCATCAGCCAGAGTAGTAGAAGCAGCGCTAATACTGCTGGGTAGTTGACGACCATCAGGTAACGGTTGGGAGTTGCCTTCTACTTCCAGAGAGTTGACTTCCAGGCGGATATTGCCAGCAGATCCATTTCCTAGAGTCGATGAGGTGACTTGTCCGCCGTTAAAAACGCGCAACCGATCGGCTTCTAGGGTAATATTTCCGCCCTGACCGATCGCGTTCTCAACGACAGCAACGGTGATGCCGGAGATCGTCTTGTTATAAGTATCGATGACCGGATCGCTGACTGCTACCTCCGTAGCTCGAATATTGATATTCCCGGCGATACCGTTCCCTGCCAGAGCGCTAGATAGAGCGCCACCTTGAGACACCAACAAGCGTCCCGTATCGATCGTGATGTTCCCGCTTTGACCTTGTGACAAGGGTTGAATCGAAGTGCGGATACTTCCAGACGTGCCACCCAGCGCGACTCCCGTAATTTCCAGACTCTCGGCAGCCCGGATGTTGATGTCTCCGGTTTTTCCAGAGGGGAGGATGAGTCCTATATTGGCAAGATTGGGAAGACCGATTAGCGAGGTAGAGACGCTACCACCATTAAGTAGGCGAAGCCTTTGAGCTTCAATAGAGATCGTTCCAGTCTCATTGTCGGCTCCGGCTAATATTATCGTGTTAATGGAAGTGGGAGTAATATTACCGGGAGCATCGAGAGGAGTACCGGGGGGTAAATAAGGACTGGGAAAAGGCGTGTATCCTATTACATCTACATCCCTAGCTCGCACGGTAACATTTCCAGTTCTAGCGTTGTTGCTTGAGATCGGCTTTTGAGTGGCAGAGTCAAAGCTAAAAGAAATCGTGGATTGAATAAAGCCGCCATTCTCTAAGCGTAAACGCTCGGTTTCAACCGTAACGTCTCCCGATCTACCCTTATCCCCAATGACGCTAGTAATTAAACCGGGATTGGGAAGCTGGTTGGGAGCTGAGATTCCTAACAGGTCGATAAATTCCGTAGTTTTGACCGTAATCCCCTGACCCTGGCCGAAAGGCCCGGTAGTGGAGTTGATTGTCGAACCGTCCTGAAGCGTCAGACCCCGCCCCCTCACTTGGATCGGCCCGCCATTCTTCCCATCGGTATCGATGCGTGAGGTTTGCCGCAGCGAAATCGCTCCCCAGTCGGCGGTATCGGCGAGGCTAGCTAGTTGCCATCCAGTTCGATCCAACGCGACTTCTGCATTCCGCACCGCCCATAATTCCACTCGTCCGTCTGGAACTGATAGGGTTGTCCCATCCAGATCGATCTGGCTAGCCACCAGCGCCAAGGTCTGACCCGGTGGCAGTGATAATTGCGGCGATCGAAAACCTAAAAAGGGTATTGGCGTTCCCTGCTGCACTCGAATTGCCCCCGCATTGGCTCCCAGTTGCAGTCCGATCGGAGTGCTAACGGTTAGCAAAGGCGAAGTTTCTGGATTGGTAGCGCTGAAAAAAGTGCGATCGGCAAAGTTAATTCGATCGGCTGTAGTCGCCACAAACGACCCTTTGAGATCCAATCTCGCTCCTGCATTAAAAATGATACCGTTGGGATTGAGAAAGAATAAGTTTGCATTGCCCAAAATCCCAAGAACACCGTTGATGTTAGAAGGATTGCTACCTGTTATTCTGGTAAAAATGTTACTAATCCCTTGTGGAGTGGTAAAGTAGACTCCTCTGCCAGATTGAATGTTGAATTCTTGGAAACTATGGAACAGGTTGGAGCCTCGAACTGTGCCATCGTCGATGCGATCGCTCGGTATGCCGTTAATTTCTAAGTTGGGAGCGACTGTAGTTCCCACCGTGCGATCGGGTACGATTTGACCGA
This sequence comes from uncultured bacterium, assembly GCA_964546365.1. GTDB lineage: Bacteria > Cyanobacteriota > Cyanobacteriia > Cyanobacteriales > Aerosakkonemataceae > DATNQN01. The sequence goes on from CAZJJR010000012.1 coordinate 40,547, forward strand.
AACTTGGCAGCGCGATCGAAATCTCGACTGCCAACAGCCACAACCAAAGTAATAGAAATTTGCTTAATTGCATAAAATAGTTTTTTCCTGTGAATACTTGTCTTTCAAACAACTGAATCGATCGCCGCAAACAAACTAATTAATTGCTACAAGTTAAATCTGTAGGAGAAGCAATATTACCTTTAGTTACTACTAGTGCTAATTTTCCCTCTGGGGTAAAATCCCATCCAGTTGCTTCTTGATTTGAGCGATCGGATTGTCTGGAATTGGCTGTTTCTGGCGATCGATTTCTGATAATTTGTAACTGACCCAAATTTCTCACTTGCGCTGCCTCGTATGGCATCGCTAGACGATCTGGTGTTTCGGATAAACCACCATTTCCAGTCACCACAAAGCGTCCTTGTTGAGCGTTGCGCCGAGTCAAACAACTACTGGCTACCACTGGTGCTTCTCCCACGAAGTTATTTGAGGTAATAAACACGACATTATGAGTATTGACATTGAGAATGGAAATATTCACCGTACCGCTTACCCCCAGTTGAGAAGAAGCGGTGATATCGCTTTGGGGGGTTAGTTGAGTGCGAAAAGCCAGTCCGAATATGCCTTGAGTGTTGATTTGAATATTGCCGCCAGCCCCTTGCACCGCATTGGCAATGATGTCACTATTTTCTAGGCCGACTACCACGGGAGCATTGAGGGTGATATTTCCGCCATTTCCGCTGCCTCCTGCTTCTGCACTAATAAAGCTGCGATCGCGCATTTGTAATAAGTTTGAGATTTGGAGGTCGATGTTGCCGCCTTCGCCTACTGTTGTAGAAGCCGAAATGTTACCGCCATTTTCAAGTTGTAATTTATCTGCATTTATCCTTAAAATTCCTGCATCACCTACACCTTGGTTCTCCACGAAAACCGTTGCATCATTGCTAACTTTCAAGACAGGAGTGTTTATCGTTACCTGACCCCCATTGCCACGGAGATTAGACGTAGGAATCAAAAAGGAATAGGTATCCGCAGCCGCAGCGATCTGGCTGGGATCTTCTTCAGATACTCGATCTTTAACTTCGATCGACTCAGACGCATCGATCCTGACAGTGCCTGCATTGCCCTGAGCTAGAGTGGAGGCTGAGACAATTGCACCATTCTGAACTGATAAGGTGCGGGTGTCGATCGCTAAGTTGCCTGAATTGCCCAAACCAAAGGTTGAAACTGCCAATATAGAAGGGAATACGATCTGTCCGTATATAGTACCGGGTGGAGGAGTGGAACCGACGACAAGGATGCTATCTGCCTTCACCGTAATATCGCCGCCATTCCCCGACCCTAGCACTGAAGTTTGCACCTGACCGCTGTTGGCGATCGAAAGGTGTTGGGTGGTCACTGATATATTACCTCCCACACCATTACCGAAATTTAATGTAAAGATTGTGGTCAATGGCGTAAAAAGACTTGCCCCTGGTTGTCCCGTGAGGTTCAACTCCTGGCTGGCATTCACGATGATATTGGCACCAGGGCTATCGCTAAAGGCTTTGCTTATTACGCCACCTCCATTCTCAAACGCGATCGAGGGAGCCGTCAGGATAATGTTTCCAGTCGCTCCCGTTGCTAGCGTTTCATAAATCAAACTGCTAGAACTTCCGAATTCTGGGGAAATTCCGTTGATAAATCCATCGATGTGTAAAGATTCGGTGGCACTGACCGTAATATCGGCAGCTGTTTGATTGCCCTGATTTTGCACCAAGACCACTGAGCCACTTTCAATATTTACCTGTTGGCCCTGAATTTGCACCCCTCCTGTATTGATGCCACTGGCATCAGCTAAGGCACGTTGGATCATCTGGATATTGCCAAAGGTGTTGGTAGCGGGATAAGTTAACATCAATCCTTGCGGGAAGGCATTGAGAATGGCGCTGCCATCTGTAACGCTCCCCAATTCAATCCGCCCCCCTAATGTTGAGAGTATCCCACCTTCTAAGGACACATTACCACCGACCAAGGCCAGGGTTTTTCCAGGTTTGACCTGTAATCTGTACGCATCTCGATTCAAGATGGCAACGCCAGGACTAAAGAACTGTGCATTGTGTCCTGTCCCTTGTACGACGATCGTTCCTGGATTGCTACCAAACTGCAAACCGATCGGTACGCTAATAGCGAGTAAAGGAGATGCTTGAGGATTATTAGTGCTAAAGATGTTGCCATTCTCAAACAGAAGACTCTCAGCCGTCGAAGCGATAAAGGAACCGCCAATATTTAACTGAGCATTCCGACCGAAAGTAATCCCGTTGGGATTGAGTAAAAACAGGTTTGCCGTTCCATTGGCACGGATTAACCCATCAATATTAGATATCTTGTTACCCGTGACGCGAGTAATGATGTTTTCGATCGAGAGAGCATTATTAAAAAAGGCTTCCGTTCCCGTTGGTAAGGAAAAATCTTGGAAACTATGAAATAAATTTCCGCCGACAGTTGTTCCCCTATCGATTTGAAATGTATTGCCGTTGGGAACAACAATTGAGTTAACGGTAGCGTCGGGGACAATTTGCGATCGACTGGGAATCGATGCTACCAAGTTAGCAATCGCGAGAATAACAGCAAAACATAAGGGGAAATGCGGCGGCTTGATGGTGATATACTTGAATGCACATTTATTCATAAGATTAAATTTTGCTTGGCAATTAATATTTTGATGAATTGGTGAACATTAGCTCGAACAAGTTAAATTTTCAGGGCTATTTGGCTGGCTTTGATTATTTATCAAGGCTAATTTTCCATCTGGGGTAACCGCCCATCCCGTCGCCTCTTGAATTGACGAATTAGGTTGCCTAGAATTAGTTGTTTGTGACGATCGATTTCTAATAATTCCTAATTGACCGATCGGTTTCACCCGTGCTGCTTCGTAGCTCGTCAGCGCATTATATGGTGTTTCTGGTAAGCCACCATTACCCGTAGCTACAAAGCGTCCTTGTTGAACGTTACGCCGAGTCGAACAATTGCTGGCAATTACTGGAGCTTGGCTAACAAAAGTATTGGTGGGAAGAACTACCAAATTTTGCGCTTGTAAGTTCAAGTTGGAGATATTAACAGTACCGCTAATTCCCAGTTGAGAAGACGCAGTGATATTGCTATCGGAAGATAGAAAAATTCCTTCAGTATTAATTTGGATGTTACCGCCATTTCCTTGAAAAGCATTGGCAGTGATGTCGCTATTTTCTAAACCGACCACGATCGGAGATGCGATCGCCATGTTACCCCCATTGCCACTACCACCAGCAGTAGTGCTAACGCTACTGCCATTTCGTGCGATCAGAGTATTAGTTTGCAAATTCATGCTGCCACCTTCACCGGAATTAGTTGCTGCCGTAATGCTGCCAATGCGATCGAGATCGATAGAATTGGCGTTAATGAAAAGATTGCCAGCATTGCCAATTCCTTCATGGCTAGCACTAACAATCCCTCTGTTGCTAATTTGCAATCGTGGAGTATTAATAATTAAGTCTCCCGTATTACCTGTAGGTAAAGGAGGAAGTCTAAATGCTTGCTGAAAAGTGGGAGTAAGAACTGTAGCCCCAGCAGTAATTTTGCTGGGTTGACCGGAGGCTGAACCAACGCCGTTTACTTCGATGCTGGAGGCAGCGTTAATAATCAAGTTACCCGAATTTCCAGGCCCTTGGGTAGCAGCAGTTACCGTCGCACCATCCTGTACGCTCAGTCTAGAAGTATCGATCGTTAATTGACCCGTATTTCCCCGGTTGAACGATGACACTCCTATCCCACTAGGAGTGAAATTAATCGGGTTTTCTCCCACTGCTTCGATCGATTCAGAAGCCTCAATCGCAATATTCCCCGCCGCTCCCGTCCCGAAAGTAATATTCGAGATAGCACCTCCATTTTGGATAATTAATTGCCTAGTCGAAACTCGCATATTTCCCCCCAGTCCAGGCCCAACGTTGAGAGGAGCAATTACGCTAGCAAGGGCTGGATTAATACCTGCAAATCCCAGAATTTGAATGGAATCCGTCGCATTAATTGCAAGATTTCCTCCTTTTCCTCCACCAAAGTTTCTGGCCACAATTTCTCCCCCATCCTGCAACAATACTCGTCCGGCAGATACCACCACATCCCCACCAGCCCCATTGCCCAGATTGTCGCTAGCCAACCTGCTACTGGCCAATCCGTAGGTATCAATCCCTTGCAACTCCAGAGACTCGCTGGCGGTGACGGTAATATTCCCAGCCTTATTGCCAAGATTGGACAATAGAGCAACGGAACCGTCATTAAGGCTGATATTGCGACCCTGAAAGTGAATGGAACCAGCTGGCGCACCACTAACTTCAGTTAAGGCTTGTTGGGAAAATCGGATATTGCCAAATTGTTGAATATTGCTGTAGTCGAACTGCCAAGTTGGGGAGTTGGTATTGAGATTGACTGTTCCGGTACTAGCGCTACCGAGTTCGATCTGTCCCGATGGTGCAGTCAATAAGCCTCCTTCTAGTGCAATGGCTCCTCCCACCAGTGCTAAAGTCTTGCCAGAAGTGACTTGCAATCCGATCGTATTTTGGCTGCGATCGATCGGGGTGAATATATTCAAACTCAAACGATGCCCTGAGTTTTGGACGGTAATATTCCCTGGATTTTCTCCCATCTGCAAACCAACGGGAACGCTGAGAGTCAGCAAGGGTGTGGCAGTAGGATTGATGGCGCTAAATTCCACTCCATCGGCAAATCGAATACTATTAGCCGTAGTACCGACAAACGAACCGCCCATATTCAACCGAGCGTTAGGGCCAAACAGAATTCCTGCCGGATTGAGCAGAAACAAATTAGCGCTACCATTGGTTTTAATTAGCCCGTCAATCTGAGAAATATTGCCACCCGTGACGCGACTGAAAATGTTCTGCACGTCGATCGCATTGTTAAAAAAAGCTTCCTTGCCTGTAGGAACGGATAATTCTTGAAAGCTGTGAAATAAATTGTTGCCAGCGCGAGTACCGCCTTCAATTTTAATAGTATTGCCGCTAGGATTGACGGTAGAGTTGTTTGGTAGAGTAGGATCGGGAATAATTTGGGCTGAAGTAGAAGCTGCTACCGAACAACCGAAAATAATAGCAAAATTCGTAAAAATCCAGCGAAAGCAAGCACGATTCATCAGAAAAACTCCGTTTAATTGAGCGAATTTAAGTCGCTCATAACTTACGCAAGTGTCAGATTTAAATCAACTTCTAGGGTGACTTCAAAACCATCGATTTATCAATAAAATAAGAAGTTGGTTAGCTGACGTACCCTAACTAATTATGCCAGTTGCGTAAGTTTGGTCGTTCACTGCCAATTACCAACTAAGACGAACGGCGACCAAATTGCTGGATGACCGTTCGGATCGGTAATTAATTTTATTTGTGCTTGTCGCAAGGCTTCTGCTTTTGTCATTCCCGGTTGTTGGAGCAGTTTGTAAAAGTTTTCAATTAGCGGTAAAGTATCGGCATCGTTGACAAACCAAAGGCTGGCAAAAGTAGTTTGCACTCCCGATCGCAATGCAACACCGGCAATACCAAGGGTAGAGCGATCGTTCCCCGCCGCAGTTTGGCAAGCACTCAAGGTTAGTAGTTCGATCGGATGTTTACTTTGGCGCAGTACTTCCTCAAATTCGTTGAGCGAGATTCGTCGATCGAACACTTGTAAGAAAGTACTATTAGGATCGGCACCAAATTTACCGTGAGTTGCTAAGTGAACGATCGGGTAACTGCCTTTGTTAATTTGTTTTTCTAAATTAGCTAAGGTGAAATCTTTATCTAAAAATCGCACTCCTCCCACGATTTCTTGAATTCCTTGAGTTTCTTTGGGAACGTTAGGTAAGGGAGCGAAAGGAGGAATTTCGGTACTCAAACCAAAAATTAAAGCATTGGCATTAGCTAAATCCGATCTTTGATTGGCAGTTAGATGTAAACCTAGCGTGGTGGCGATCGCGTATTTTTCTACTAAATATTGTTTGCCGTCGTACAAAGCAGCCATCGGTATATTTCTCAACACGCCATCGTTAATAAATAGCAGCGTGCTGGGTTTGGCTTTTTCTAAATCTGCCGCCATTGGTGCGATCAGCCAATTATAAACTTTTTGGCTTTCTCCTAAATATTCATCTGTGGAGATATCTTCTAATGTAAATCGCAGGCGATCGATTTGTTTTTCTACTTCTTGACGAGATAAAGCTACTTCATACTGTTTTACCGAGCCATCTGGTAAGCGCAAAATCAAATAAGTGCGATCTTTTAAAATAATCGAGTTGATCGTGGCGGTGTTGGCACGAGCTACTTCAGCGAGCGGATCGCTTCGATCTCGCGCTACTTCCGTGCATTCATCGCCGAAAAAGTTTTGCAATTCAGCTAATTGTAATAGTTCGACAACTTGCAGGGCATCTTCAATTTTGGTTTTGGCATCTTCGCCAGATGATTTTTCGCTTTCATTGAGTAGTAAAGCGATTAATTCGCGATAAACTGGTTCTACGGAATCTCTTAAGTCAAATTGCAAATCTTTGCTAGCAGCAGCTAAGTCGCTGCGAATACTTTGGAGGGTGACGATCGCATCTTTGTAAGATGTAATTGCTGGTTCGTTTTGTCCTTTTGCCTTGTAAAGGCGTCCTATTTGTGCTTGCCAACGATAAAGACTATCGGCGGCATTTGCTTGTTGAGCGGCTAATGCGGCTTGTTGGGTAAGTTGCATCGCTACGTCCCAGTTTTGGGCTTGTTCGTAAACTCGTCCTAAAGCTCCCATCGCAAAGGATTCAGCGCGTTTGTCTGCGATGTTTCTGGTAATGGCGATCGCTTTTTGTAAGGTTTGAGCTTTTAATTGTTGGCGATTGGCATTTCCTAAAATTTCTGCTGCATTGATTAAGGTGTAGGCTTTGGCGCGAGAGTCGGGGGTTTTTTCTAAAAGTGCGATCGCTTGATTGAAATAATTATCGATCGCATCGGTTTTCGATGTTGGTAATTGCTGCCAAAACCGAGCTAAGTTCAGTAATGCTCTGGCGTGCGGTATTCCACCTAATGATTTGCTTTCTTGGAGCGCTCTTTCGTAAGCCGATCGAGCCGATATTTCATCTTGTTTTGCTAAATTTATCAAGCGAATTTTTTCTTTGTCATCTCCTTCTCGTTCCGCTGCATTAGCTTGTAGTAAATACCGTTGATAGCGCCGATTGTAAACGCTGCCTAAGTTATTTAAATTCGTGCTGATTAAGATGGGGCTTCTGAGGGTATTTGCTAAATTTAAACTGTTTTGGTAAGCTGCGATCGCTTTATCTAATTCTCCCGCAGCAGAATAGGTATTTCCTAATGCTCCTCTGGCGGCTACTTCGGTGGTTTGGTCTTGATTTTTGAGCGCTATATCGATCGCAGATTGTAAAATCGGCATCGCTTGGCGAAATTGCCCTAAAGCGTTGTAAGCTTGTGCTTGTTCGGTCAATACTTGGGCTAAGAAACGGCGAGATTCTGAATCTGAGAAAGAGCGATAAATTTGGGCGGCTTTTTCCCAATTTGCGATCGCTTCTCCTAAATTTCCGATTTGGCGATAAGCCGTGCCTAAATTAGTATAAATTAGGGCTTTTTGTTGGCGATCGGATGTTTGGCTGAGTGCTGAGAGCCAAATTGCGATCGCTTCTTGGTATTGTCCGGCATTGTAGCGAATGCTGCCTTCGTCTCTTCCGCTAGTTTGGAGGTTTTGTACAATTAATAGATGATTGTTTTGCGTAAGGTTTTTGTCTATTGTAATAGCGATCGATTGAGTGGTTAAGGCGTGCCAACCTAAACAAAGAAAAACACCGATCGCAAATAATGATAGTTTAGTTTGTAAGGTGTAAGGTTTGATTTTTAACCGCAAATTAACCGCAGATGCACGCAGATGGACGCAGATAATTTTTAATATATCGATTAGATTTTTGGATATGTTTGGTAAAAGCCCCAGAATTTGTTTCGATTTCACCGTCTTACTCCTTAATTTTACATGGGAATTTCAATCACAAATTCTGCTCCTTGTCCGGGAGCAGAGATACAAATCAATTTGCCTTTGTGGGTTTCTTCAACAATTTGGCGACTGATTGATAGTCCCAAGCCCGTACCTTTTCCTACTCCTTTAGTGGTAAATAATTGATCGAAAATTTTCTGCTGTGCGTTTTCCGGAATGCCAGGGCCATTATCTTTAATGCGGATGGCTATTGTAGAATTTTCTGGGTAGATTTCCGTGCGAATTGTAATGATATTGGGATTGGCTTTAATTTCTGTTAAAGAGCGTCCTTGATTAAATTCGTCAAAGGCATCGATCGCATTACTCAATAAGTTCATGATTACTTGATTTAATTGCCCTAAATAACAACTTACCGCAGGCAATTGACCGTATTCTTTAATTACTTTAATTTCTGGGCGATTACTATTACCTTTTAGTCGGTGCGTTAAAATCATCAAAGTACTATCAATCCCATCATGGATATTACAAGCTACCTTATTAACTGTATCGCTACGCGAGAAAGTCCTTAAAGATACGCTGATTTCCTTGATTCGGTTCATCCCGATTTGGGTTGATGCTAATAGATTGGGGAGGTCTTCCAACATATATTCAAGGTCGATTTCTATAGCATTTTCTTCGATTTCGGAGCCGGGATCGGGAAATTTTTCTTGATATAATTTTAAATGCCCGATCGCATCTTGAATATACTGCTGCATATAGATGAGATTGCCAGAAACAAAACCGATCGGGTTATTGATTTCGTGAGCAACTCCCGATACTAATTGACCGAGTGCGGACATTTTTTCACTGTTGACTAACTGCAATTGCGATCGCTGTAATTCTAATAAAGCTTGTTCCAGATTTTTGACGCTTCGATCTAGCATGGTATTCAGTTCGTGCAACTTGCTGACGTAAATGTAACCGCCGATCGCGATTGCAGATGCCTGCAAAGCTAGTAATGGCGATATTACGGGAATCCACCAACCTGCTAAAAAACTGAAGTAACCGATCGGTAATAAACAAGCGCTCGCCACTAATATAAGTGCTGCAAGTTTGGCGATAAAAAAGTTACCTTTATCGTGCCGCCATTTCCATGCAAATATGGGAATTATGCCAGCCCAAATGAAAATCCATAAGTTTTCTAGGGGTTTAGGCCAAACTTGAATTAAAGGACGATTTTCTAATACCGTACTCAAAATTTGACTGGCGATATTGGCTTGTATTTCTACTCCCGAAGTCCGCACCGGACTGCTGCTAAAACCTGCACTGTAAGGCGTGTAAAAAACATCATTCAGGCTATTGGCTTTGGCACCAATTAAAATGATGCGATCGCGAATTAAATCCGGTGAAACTCGGTTGTGCAATATATCCATCACCGAAACGTTTTCAAATATGCGAGCAGGGCCCCGATAATTTAGTAAAATCTGGTAACCTCCCGCATCTGCACGCACGTAGCCGCCATCGTTCTTTTCAAAAGGTGCAAAAACAGTTTTCCCTAATTGCAAAAAGCCTCGTTTGTCTGCTTGAGGGGTAATTCCTCGTTCTTTTAAGTAAAGCATCGCGACAGCTAATCCCAAACTGGGTAATCCTTCGTTACCTTCAGGCATGGGAAAAAGTACGGCACGGCGGATAACACCATCGGAATCTACAACTACATCGTTAGCGCTGACTTGTCCTAATTTGGCAAGAACGGGAGGCGGTGCGATCGTGGAAATATATCTATCCCCGATCGCTTTTTGAATTCCGATTAAATTAGGAGTACTTTCAAATACCTTCACCAATTCTCGGTAACCTGGTTCTACAGGCAAATTGCGGTACAAATCTAAACCGATCGCTTTTGGTTTTCCTTGCTCGATCCGCTCGATCAATTGTGCCAAAGTAGCATCAGAAAACGGCCACCTTCCTAACTTAGCCAGATCGGTTTCTTCTACGCTAACTAGCAAAATACGGCGATCGATCGCTTCTTGAGGACGCAGGCGAAAGCAAAAATCTAAAGCAGCTAATTCTAGTGGTTGAAGCCATCCCAACATCCGGATCGCGATCGTGATTCCCGCTACTCCAGGTGCGACAATCCCCACCCCTCGCCATTCCCAAACTAATTTTTTGATTTTGCTGGCTAATGGATGCCAACTTTTTAAGGGTAAGCAACCTAAACATTGCTTAAATAATTTAGCTGAAGAATGCTTCATAGTTACGGGAATGAGAAAGTGAGAATTCTCTGAATTAGAATTCAGGAGTTAGTAGCCAATAGTCTTGAAGAAGAGTTCAGACTACTGACTTCTAAATTCTGGTTGATAATTCAAAAGCCAAAAGTAAAAAAACAGCCTTAGAATTCTGTATTTTGAATTGGAAGCCAGAATTCTATATTCTGACTCGGAGAATTCTGATTTAATTTTCCGCTAGAATTTGCGGTTCGGAAATGGGAACGCGAGATAAGCCTACTTCATCTAATAAGAAGCGCAGATATTGATAGTTTTGTTCATCTTGAGGTTCTGCCAAATAAGCTTTAGCAACAGATGCGATCGAGTCGTACCAAATTCCCGATCGCGCGTAAGCGGCGGCAGTTTGACGAAGTTTCCTTGCAGAGGAGTAGCGTTCCGAACCGCTTTGAATATTGGTTTGAGTTAAGTGGTCAACTCTTGAGATCCAACTTCGCACGTAGATATTTTCTGAAGGACGCTTAGTATTGCACACTAAAGATACCGTCCAGCGATATACCTTGCCGGCAGACAATTCTGGCACGTTTGGCGGTAGTTCTAGTTGAACGATGCCGCTTTTATTGTTGCGGAACTGCTTAACTAGCAATGGTTTGGCTACTCCTGGTTCTACCAGAGCAAACTGCATCGGCGTTGATGGTGGTGACGAGACGTACCAGGAGAAGGTAGGACGACCGGAAGTTGTCAATCCAACGTGATCGTTGGGAATTAGTAGGGTAACCGATCCGAAAGAACCGGAAGGACAGCCTCGCGATCCTGCGCCTTCGGTTCGTTGAATTCTCTCTCTACCGACTGGAGGAACGTAACCTGCAAATGAATTAGCTGATGCTTTGGTACTCCAAAAGCTCGATGGTTGCCATTGTGCAAGGGAATGTTTCCTACCGATATCGATCGCATCTGTAGACAGCAAGAGAGTAAAGAAAACCGATCCGGCGATAATGGCCGTAAATTTGACTTTATTCATATTTAGAAGGGAAAAAGCTGTAGTAATCGAACTCTAGCCTTAAAAAAGGCTAATTTAAGCCATCGACTTACGAGAACGCAAAGTAGTTTTACTTCCAACAATTTATTTTAATTGAAGGAAGATCGTTTTGGTCGTGCAGTTTAAACAATTTCTCAGTTAGTTTCTACTACTTGCGTTAAACCAACTTGTTCTAACAAGTTATTTAGAGTATCTAAAGCTTGACTTTCACTTGGATTGGCAGTATGAGCCTTGTAAAGAGTGGCTACTGCATCTTGCCGGATACCAGGTTTAGCATATGCCAAAGCGCGATCGCGATCTGAACCAGCAACAGCTAATTTCTGCGTCAAATCACTCGAAACGGAAACTCTTTCGATCCAAGCACGGGCATAAACATTTTCCGAAGGACGCTTCTGCGAGCAAACTAAAGCCACTGTCCAACGATACTCTTTACCTACTGCTAATTCTGAAACGTTGCTTGGCAGTTCTAACTTAAAGATACCCGCTTTGTCAACTTTCAATTGTTTTTGGAAAACCGGTTGAGTCGTACCTGGTTCGACTAATGTAAACTCCATCGGTACGTTTGTAGGGTTTGAGACGTACCAGAAAAACGTCGGGCGACCGGACACCGTGCGTGCTATATGGTTGTTAGGTGTCAGTAGGTTTAAAGATACTGGTATTGAATTAGTGCATCCCCGCGAACCGCTACCCTCTGTTCTTTGAGGTCGTTCTCGACCGCTGGGAGGTACGTATTGTTTTGCCTCAGCAGCATTTGCCACCGCTCCGTTGCCGAGCGATACTGATATAAAATTACTGTTAAATAGAACACTCATAGGGCTTAGGAAAGCTAATGTTCCTAACAGACTTGATGAACTTAGTCCGATCGCGGTTGAAAGGATTTTGAATTTCAGCATAATACGATCCTTGTCTTTGCAAGAGAAAGTTCCTTTAACAAGAGGTTAACTCAAGTTTTTACCTCTCGCTAAAAAGATATTAAAAAACAAAAGTGAAGAAGTTATGAAGAAAAGATAGTGAATAGTAGGATATTTGGTGGTTTAATAAGCCTAAACCAAAACTTAATATTCAATTCATCAAAAATTTAAAATAATACCCTTTCTCGATGGCACTAAGCCGCATTTACTATTACCAGTTCAGTTAAACACTACCACATTTGCTATTCTACCAGGAGGCTCTCGGACAGGCAGAAAGATTTGTCAGACTTTGAAAGTGAATATTTAACTCATACCCGTATACAATTAGTATGATTTGTTGCGAATAATTAAATATGTAACAAAACGTAAAGTTAAGTATTGCTGCTCTTCTCTCCGATCGAAGATGACCGAGCGGCTATATCAATCTAAAATAATAAAAGCTATAGCGATCCTAAATGAATTGCGAACAACTAAACCCCACCCAACCCTCCCCTTG
>CAZJJR010000013.1:0-1225 GCA_964546365.1 uncultured bacterium
ACTAAGGTGTTGCGAGACAGAGGTTTGCTCAATTTTGACGAACCTTTCCAACGCTTATTAACTCAAGGTATGGTGCAGGGATTAACTTACACCAATCCCCAAAAATCCGGTAATGCCAAATATATTCCTTCTAATTTGGTAAATCCCAACGACCCGAAAGACCCGGAAACTGGGGAACCGTTGGAAATATCTTACCAAACGATGTCCAAATCTAAATACAATGGCGTCGCACCAGAACAAGTAATTAATAAATACGGTGCGGATACTGCCAGAATGTTTATCTTGTTCAAAGCGCCACCGGAGAAAGATTTGGAATGGGATGAGGCGGATGTTGAAGGGCAATTCCGCTTCTTAAACCGTGTTTGGCGTTTGATAACTGATTTTGCTAATAATCAGTCATCAGCTAAGTTGGATAAATCCAAACTCGAAAATCCAAAATCCAAAGCTGAGAAGGATTTGCGCCGCGCCATTCATACGGCAATTAAGGAAGTTACCGATGATTTAGGAAGCGACTATCAATTCAATACGGCAATTTCCGAATTGATGAAATTGAGTAACGCCCTCACGGATACCGATAGTAAAAATTCGGCAATTTATACGGAAGGGATTCACACTTTGATTTTGATGTTAGCGCCGTTTGCGCCGCACATTGCTGAGGAATTGTGGCAGATGATTGGTAATACTGAATCTGTCCATAAAGCAAGTTGGCCGAAATACGATGCTGCTGCTTTAGTTGCCGATGAAATTACCTTGGTAATTCAAATTAATGGCAAAACTCGCGGCACAATTGAAGTTGCAAATACTTCGGATAAGGATACTTTGGAAAAATACGCCCGCGAGTCGGAAGCTGCCCAAAGATATCTTGAAGGTAAGGAAATTAAAAAAGCGATCGTTGTTCCCGGTCGAAATTTGGTTAACTTTGTAGTTGGGTAATTGGTAATTAGGTACGTTGTTGCGCTTTAGCGCTAGTAGGGTGCGTCAGATAGCATAATTTGGGAAATAATCACTAATTTTATCGCTCTGACGCACCCTACAAGTTAATTAAAATTTAGCTAGTGAGGAAAGCAACTATGCTAGAGTTACAAACGAAAATTCCTAGTGATACTTGGGTAACAGCAACCTGGGAAGAATATATTCAAATTATTGAAGATTCGGAATATCAAAAAGCGAAATGTTACTATCACAATGGACAATTGAGGATTGAAATGAATCCATTAGGACACGA
>CAZJJR010000013.1:1265-21789 GCA_964546365.1 uncultured bacterium
CCTTTTTGGGATAATCAAAAATATTCCTTTACAAGGTTTGATTAATTGTAGTTACCGAAAAACTGGCATAGATGAATCTCAACCTGATGTATCTTACTACATTGGAGAAAACGCACAAATAATTCCTTGGGGAACCACTATTATTAATTTAGATAATTATCCGCCGCCAGATTTGGTAATTGAAGTTGCTAATACTTCTCTTGCTGACGATCAAGGTGCAAAAAGATTGCTATATGAAGATTTAGGAGTAAAAGAATATTGGATTTTAGATGTGCAGAATGTGAGGATAATACCATTTGCGATCGAATCTGGTGGTAGCAGAAGAATTAGCGAATCTCAAGTGTTGCCCGGTTTGAAAATATCGGTGTTGGAAGAAGCTTTGCAGCGCAGTCGTAGCACAGATCAATCACAAGTTGGTGCTTGGTTGTTGGCTGAATTTCAGTCAAAATGAAGTAGGGTGCATTAGAGTATTTATATAATTTAAGGAGAATCAAAACAAAGGAGCAAAAAGCAATGACTGATGCGGCACAAATCACAAATTCGCTTCAGATGAATAAACCAGTAGGTAATCCATCAAGTTCGCTTAATCAAAATATCTTGTTAACGCTGAAAATATGCGAATACTTGCTCTTAGCAGGAACAGTTGGTGCTGGGATATTTACATTTATTTTACCTGAGATACCAATCGCCAAAATATACTTAGCTGTTTTGGCATCGGTTTGGATTTTTATGTTTTTAGTTAATTTGAGCTTATCGAAAACATTTAAGGGGGTATCCGCTCGGCAAAAAATCAGCACAAAAGCCGAATTGTATAATGCACTAGTAGGAAGCCCTCAGCTGGCAGTAAATTCTTCAATAAATGTCGCCAGAGAGAATGCTTTAGAGTATTGTCAGGAGCTAGTTGACGATTATAAAAGGACGAGAAATAACTGTCGAAACATTTATTACATTTCACAACTTGCTACGGTGGTACTATCTGGAATTACACCAATTTTGGTATTGGTGGACAAATTGGAAACAGGTGCAAATTGGCTGAAGTGGCTACCCGTGATTTGTCCGGCGATCGCAGCTATAGTCGCTAGTATAGTTACGTCGTTTCCTTTTCAAAAAAATTGGCTGGCTGCTAACGCTACGGTGGAATTGTTGGAAGCGGAACAGGAGAAATTTATCTTGGGTGTAAGTCCCCTGTACAGCTACTACGATACGGCGGAGGAAACCCAATTACCTCAAAAAGCTCAAAAGGCGATCGAAAACTTTATCGTTCAAGTTAATAACATTCACTTGAATCAATTGCAAGCCATGAATGATAAAAATGCTGAGGCGCAAAAGCAAGATTCTGCCGCCAGCGCATCTACCCAGCCAAGTCAACCAGCTTAGTTAAAGCTTAAAGCAAAAAGGGCGCGATCGATCGCGCCCTTCCTCAATCGTTCAAACAACTTTAGCGCTAAAGCATTCGATCGCACTATGTTTGGCAAAACTTACGCAAGTATCCCAGTAATTAAAAATTTTTATCGCTATCTCGCTGCGCTATTTCTTTTCATGCGAAACGACATAAAATTTTTAATCTGCTAGTTGCGTAAGTTAGATGGGATCTCGCATTAATTTTATTTTGGTACTTGGTTATTGAGGGAATTTTACCAATATGCTAATTGTAATCAATGAATTGCGCGATCGCATCTTTTACCAAAGGCCCGTCTTCATTTCTCGTATAGTAAGTACGTCCTTTTTCGATGAAAGATGTTGCCGTATCGAGCATATCATTAATAGCTCGGTCTGTCGCATCATCTATTTCTTCTGTTAGCTTTTTACCTGTAAACCTGTTTGTCCGTTGTTCTGGTGGCAATACTTGACGAGTATCCTTATAAGTCTCGTTCGCTTTCGAGCCAAATCTTTCATTTAAATCGAATTGAAGACGTAAATAACGCTTTGCTCCAAATTCACCCAAAATCTGTTTGCAAATCGTAGTATCAATTTCCGAAGTTGGTTCCATAAATACATCAATAACGTGCTTGATCCAGTCGAAATTTTTCCACTCTTTTACTTGCGAATATTGGTAAGGCTCTCCCGTTCTTCCAGTACCGATCGATAAAACAGAAATATCTTCCAGCTTTAGATTTTCCAGGTGATATTTCTGCTTGATATCGGGCGATACATTACTAGCATTACTTACCCTTAATGCTAGACTAATGGCGGCTAAAGAAGGATTATTCGCAGAAACTCCCCCATCGATATGGGGAAACGACCAATCACCAAACTTTTCTTTATTGTATGGTTTTAACTCGTAAGGTGGAAAGAAAGTAGGCGCTGACGAAGAACAAACGCAAATTTCCCATAAAGGGGTGTCATCATACCATCGCTCACCTAGATCTGGGTGACAATTCGTAAAAAATGTAGTGTTGCGATAAAGAGTATCGTAAGCCGGAATTAATATAATTGGGCTTTCAACTTCCCTGATTTTTACCTCTCCTAAGGTTGCTTTCAGTGATTTAATCAATCCATCATGAGAATACTTAGGTGGAGAAAAAGCCTGAATCATTTGTTGAATTGGATTCGGCCAAAAGCTTTCTTCTCTGGGAAATATGATATGACCGTAATCTTGATAAAGTTTAATTAGTTCTTGAGTATTTTTTTTAGCAGCAATTCCTGCGGTTAATAGCGAACCAGTAGAAGTCCCCGCCACCATATCAAAGTATTCGTGTAAAGCTAAACCTTTAAGTTCTTTGATTTGTCGTTCAACTTCTTGCAGAATGCGTGCAGATATGGCTCCCCGCATTCCACCGCCATCTAAGCTCAGAATTTTGAAAGTCATGGGAATTTTCTCCGTAGTGATACCCTGATTTATGCTATAAGCTGGGGTTAGTTTACACTTGCAATTTGTCAAAGAGCAAGCCAACTTCAAAATCTGTGATTAAAAAGTTTGTCGCGAGGATTAAATAGATAAAGAAAAGGCTGCATAATTTCCTTAGTTTGCAGCCTTTGAAGAGCGAATAAATTATGATTAGTAAATGCGATCGAACTTTTCATCAAGAGCGATCGCATAACAGCTAACGCAACTTACAGAATTTCCGTTCGCGATCGCTCTCCGGTTCCTGCCAAGAAAAAGCAAAATGGCTCACCGTCTGAATTTGGGGTGCTACTTGACGAATTGCCTGCATTTGCAATTCTAAAGGCGGACGATTGGTAACCGACTTACTCCAATCTCCTGCCAAAGCCGGTCTAATATCGGTACCAGGAGAAGCAAGACTTAACACCCGTTGCAATTCGTTCAAAATACAACCAGTTTCTCCACAATTGGAATACATCATGGGATGCCACTCCATCGTACTGGGAAACCTATCCCAAGGTTGCACGCGGGAATCGTATCCCCCCTGACCGACCGCTTGATTACCGCCAGGGAAAAATACTGCCCCCGTAGCAATACCCCTTTGCTGTGCTGGTTGTGCTGCTGCTGCCAGAAAATCCAATACCCCTTGTGCGGCATGGGCTACGCTAAGTTGCCATAAATCCCGTTGCAGCACCGATCGACTTTGGGCTAAATTTTTGTTTTGTTCGGGATTGCGACCTTGCCAAAGAGCTTGTTCTTCTTCCGGATACGTTGCGTTAACCTGAGTCACATCATCGTTATTTACAAACCCTCTACTTAAAAATCGCCGAATTAACTCAAGTCCTTGATTATTAATCGCCCTTTGCAACAGAACTTGTCGCGCCGCATCCCCATAAATCCACAAATCTTGCACTTTCGTAGCTACAGAAGCACTTCCCGTTCCTCGCGGATAGCGAATGTAGTCAAATAACACCCCATCCGGTTTACGTTTAACCACTGCTTCTACTAGCTGACGGTAATCTTCTCGTGCTTGCGTGTTGTAAGGATCGATAAAAGCTTTAGTTGCATCGCCTTTAGTCAAATCCGTATCTATACCCCCATCGGTTAGAACATCAATACTGGTTTTTCCCTCGCCATTCCTAGCCAGTACCCCTTGTCGATCGGGCCGCTGGGCGTAAGCATAACCGAAATTCATCGTAAACAGCCAAGCGTAGACTTTTAAACCACGCTGGCGGCCTTTTTCAATAGTTTCAGCTAATAAGTCCCGTCTTTCTGCCCCCGGCAAATCTATTACAGGTTGCCAAACCGTAGGATTATCTGTCTTGGGCAGCAATACTTGGGCATCGTAAAACACTTCAACGTAAACTTCGTTATAGCCTTTATTAACCGTCCAATCCAAAAGCTTTTCCAATGACCCAGGACGGATATCACAAGGGTACAGGCGCAGCCAAATCGCTTGATTGCGCGGCCAATTTAAGGTGCGGCACTCCTGCAATTGTTTTGCCTGTTTCGCCACTAAAAGTTGATACTTGTTCTGGGCATCGCCATCGCCTTTTAAAGCTGCCAGCCGCAGGTTTTCTTTCTCTTTTACAGATTCTGGCGGTAACTGACAAGGAATTAATGCTTGTGCTTGCGCTGGTTTATTTCCAATGTACGGACTAACCAAAGTACTGGTTAAAACTCCGATTAAAATACCGATCGAGAAACGACTTGGGCGTCGCGTCATAGCTGAGAGTGCTTTCAACATTCCATCAAGCAGAAAGAAAAAACAGTTTTAGGAAATCATCAGCCCCCAAGGACTCCTGCTTACACCACTGCTAGCCATCAAGCATCAAAAGCTTCTAGGCCATCAGTAAAAGGCAAAGCTTTTAGAAAGTTTAAGCCAAATTGTCCTTTTGGGAAATTTAGACTAATTTCTGGGCACCCAAGTTAATTAAAGGGAAGCAGCCTATGCTTTGCAGCAGTATAACAGCTGGGAGAAAATTCGGGCTAGTGCAAGAAGGCAAGAAGCTTTTATGCAGAAGCTTTCCATGAATATTACTTGTAAGCTCAGCTTTTTAAGGTTTTTTAACTGGTGAGTTATTTCTACCAAACTGCACTAGATGTACCGCTGTCCGATCGATCCTTTAGCTATATTGAGAATACGCGGCAAATTTAGCTGCGATCGTTTAGATTGACCGATCGAGCAAGCCTTCTCACCAGCAAGGTCATACTCGTTCGGGCAAATCTTCTTCGTAAACCAACAATCTCTATACGATGATTTAAACTAATATTCAGTACAAAATTAAGTAAAAATAGTCAGAAACTAAATCTGTAGTATACGAAACAAATTTAAGTTAGCATTATCTTGCTAACTAAGGTTTAGCTGCTCTTTTTTAAACTCAAAATTTCATTATTAGCCATGTCAACTGTAGAGAATAAAAAAAATTCTGCTCCTCAGTAGTTTCCCAAAAAAAAATCCAAAAAACTTTTTTTTAGACTGCCAATTAAAAAATCGAGTGGCACAATTGTAATAATAACTAGCTAAATATTTCATCACTATCAAACAGAGAGGTTCCTGTGGCTCTTTATGCTGAACTGCACCGCCACTTGGGGGGTTCTGTTGTACCTCGCATTCTGTGGCGTTATTTTCATCGCATTAATTCCGATTTGGCTGTCCGTTTTCCAGAATATCCGGCGTTTGAAGAGTTTTACACCAAACCCCGCAATACTCTAGATGAATATTTGGAATTGCATACCTTAGTAGAAGGAGTGCAAAGTCCGCAAGCGTTGCCGTATTTTATCTCCCGATTAATTCGGGGTGCGTATATTTTTGAAAATTTGGCATATTTAGAATTACGCTATACTCCCTATCTCCGTACCTCGGAACATCTCAGCCAGCACCAAAGAATCGACCAAATGGCCGAGATCGTGCGGATTGTGGGTGAAGCCAGCCAGGTGAAGGAATATCCGATTATTACCAGTCAAATTTTATGTATGCACTCGCGATTGCCTTATGAAGTGAACAAAGCAATTGTCGAGTTGGCTGCTAGCAGTAAAGGGTATGTTTGTGCGGTAGACTTGGCGGGAGGAGATGCTCACTACGCCGAACGATTGGATGAGTTTGTTCAATTGTATGCTTATGCGCGATCGCTAGGACTCAATACCACCGGTCATTTGTACGAAACTACCGAAGGTTGTTATCCCCAACTGCTACCTTATTTAATGCGGATCGGTCACGGCATCCAAATTCCCCTGCGCCATCCAGAATTATTAAGTCAGTTAGCATCTGAGAATCAGTGCTTGGAAGTCTGTCCGACTACTTATCTCAAAACTGGCACTCTCGAAGATATCGAGCAACTGAAAATAGTATTCGATCGCTGTTTCGATGCAGGAGTAGATATTGCCATCTGTACCGACAACGCCGGACTGCATAACGTGCGCTTGCCTTTCGAGTACGAAAACTTGCTCACCCACGATATTATCGGTTTTGAAGAACTGCAAGCTTGCCAAGATGCTGCCTTCCGCCATGCCTTTGCTTGGCCATATCAAGAAAGACCCGCATCTTTGTTAACCGGGTTATTCCAAGCCACGATAGAAGGTAATGGGAATGGCGGAAAAATTCAACCAGAACTCGTTCGTTATTAAATAAAATTAAAAAGCATTTGCTAGTAACATCTTGTTTCTCTATCACTAGATGCCATTAACAAATGCTTTTTGTTAGAGCAGTAAACTTTAAGAGGCGGTTCACAAACCTTGTCTCAGAGCAGATTCTACCTGTTTTAATTCTACTTCCAGACGATTCTTTAATTTCTCTGGCAGGGGACGATTCGGATAGGAACTGTAATGTGCAGCTAACCCGTTTAATACTGTCCGCATGGTGGTGAATGAACGGAGAGTGGTAAGAGAGTTATCTCGACGATAGCGAGCGGCAAAGTCATTGATTCTTTGACGTGCTTCTGCCTGAAGCGCTGCTTTATCGGGTGAATTATCTGGTAATTCGATCGCGTTTCTGAGAACGTTCACCAGAGCCAAGGTATCGTCGGTATAATTCCCCGTGATACCTGAGGGGCTAGAGCAACCAATCAAAGCGATCGCCAGTACTAAAACCAAAGCAAGCAGACGGGACAAATAACGCTTCATAAACATTCACTTTTTACAGACAGAAACAAATCCATGCTCCATCCTATCTTGGATTGGTACTGCAGGGATCGAAATCTTTCTGAGGGAGGGAAAGGAAGTAAAGGATGAAGTCTGAAGTCTGAAGTCTGAAGGATAAAAATAAAATAATTATCCTCCTTTGCCTTTGCCTTTCCTTTCCCTTTGCTTTCCCTTAACCAAACCGTCCGCTGACATACTCGCGAGTAGACTCTTCTTTCGGACTTTGGAAAATTACCTCTGTCTTGTCATACTCCACTAGATAACCCATACGTCCGCCTTTTTCTGTCGGCTGAACGTTAAAAAATGCTGTCATATCAGATACCCGCGAAGCCTGCTGCATATTGTGGGTAACGATCGCGATCGTATATTGCTCTTTTAATTCGTGGAGCAAATCTTCAATGCGGAGCGTAGAGATCGGATCGAGAGCAGAGCAAGGCTCATCCATTAAAATTACATCGGGCTGTACTGCGATCGCCCTGGCAATACACAACCGTTGTTGTTGTCCGCCAGACAGAGATAAACCACTTTGCTTTAACTTATCTTTTACCTCATCCCATAAAGCGGCTCCTCGTAGCGATCGCTCTACCAACTCATCCATATCCCCCTTGTAGCCGTTGATCCTTGCACCAAAAGCCACGTTGTCATAAATAGACTTAGGAAAAGGATTTGGCTTTTGAAACACCATCCCAATTCGACGTCGTACTTCCACCGCGTCTACATTTTGATCGTACAAATTTTGATTTCGGTAATAAATTTTACCTTCTGCCCGGAAACTTTCAATTAAATCGTTCAGTCTATTAAAGCAGCGAAGCAGAGTACTCTTTCCGCAACCAGAAGGCCCGATAAATGCAGTAATCCGGTTTTTCGGGATCTCCATATTAATATCCCGCAAGGCTAGAAAATTGCCATAGTAAACATTGACATTTTCTACCTGTAAAATGGTGTCTGTTGATTGAACGGTAGCAGAATTAAATCTCATAATTGGTTTGTTTTTAGTAGGGCTGACGCACCCTTATTAACTGAAACGCAAAAACTTTTGCTCTTTTTTTTGGCTTTAGCTGCCTAAATCTTTAGCTGCATGATAAAGCCAAACTAATCGCCGAGGTCTTTCCCGAAAACTGGCCATTTAAATACCAGTTACTTTTTACTTTAATAATCAAACCTTGCTTAGAGTGTACAGTTACAGACCTTTCGATCTTCTCTATTGGATAAATCTATCTCTCGGCAGAGGTAGCCCTATAAAAGCATATTAGCTCATTATTTAAAATCTGAACCATTAAGTTTTTTTTCCCTCTCCTAACTCTCGTTAATTTTTATACTTAATTTCTAGATTACCCATAAACTTTTTGGCGAGTTACCCAACGAGCGATCGTGCTTGTAGCTAGCACTAACAGTACCAAAATTAAAGATGCTGCCCAAGCCAATTCTTGCCAGTTCTTAAAAGGAGAAATGGAAAAGTTAAACACTAAGACAGCTAGAGAAGGAGTCGGTGATAGTAAATTTTTCGGCCAAAATTGAGCGAATAGAGCAGTAAATAGCAAAGGAGCAGTTTCTCCGGCTGCACGCGCGATCGCCAAAGTAGCTCCCGTTACAATAGCAGGTAAAGCAGCTGGTAAAACTACTTTCGCCACAGTTTGATAATTAGTCGCTCCCAATCCGACCGCAGCTTGTCTCAAATCCTGGGGTACCAACTTTAAAGCTTCATCCGTAGTTCGCACGATGACTGGCAACATTAGAACTGACAAAGCTACTCCTCCAGCGATCGCAGAAAACTTACCCATCGTGAGTACCACGATCCCATAAGCAAATACCCCAGCAATAATTGATGGAATACCGCTCAATACGTTAGTAGCAAAGCGAATCCAACGTGCTAATTGGCCTTTACTAAATTCTGTCAGATAAATAGCTGCCAATACGCCAAAGGGAATGCTGATTAAAGCACCAATTCCTACCATAATCAGCGTACCGATAATCGCATTACCAAAACCACCTCCCTGTACTAAAGGTGGTGGGGGTAGTTCGGTAAATACCCTGATGCTTATAGTACTAAACCCTTGGATACCAACATAAAAAAGCACCGCCAGCAAAGGTAAAAGAGCCAATCCTCCGCAAATAAAGGTTAATATTGTCATCACCGTACCAAATAGAGTGCGGGGAGACATGAGCGAACGAGTTAAACTCCTAGTCGGGTATCCGTAAAAATTCTTATCTTCTACACTTTGGTTCATAATTGGTAGTTGGTCATTGGTTACTTTTGCTTTACTTTTATCGGTTAACTAATCATTAAATGCGCTTGACTCTGATGACGATTAACTCAGCTAAAACGTTCACTAGCAAAGTCAACAAAAACAAAATCAATGCCGCATACATTAGAGCAGACACTTGCAAACCGCTAGCTTCTGCAAATTGATTTGCCAGCAGAGATGCGATCGTATTAGATGGAGCTAGCAAAGAAGGACTAATATTATTAGAATTTCCGATTACCATCGTAACGGCCATTGTTTCTCCCATTGCCCGTCCCAGTGCTAGCATGATCGCACCGACAATGCCAGAAAAAGCTGCCGGAATCAACACTTTAAAAATAGTTTCCCAACGAGTTGCTCCCAGTCCCAGCGATGCTTGCCGTAATTCCGGAGGCAAAGAAATTAACGCATCGCGAGAAATTGCGGTAATAATTGGCAAAATCATAATCGTTAAAATTACTCCCGCCGGTAACATTCCCGGCCCTTGCGCGGGAGTACTAAAAATTGGCAACCAACCCAAATAATTATGTAGCCATCCTCCAATATTGTTTAAGATGGGAATTAAAACAAAAATTCCCCACAAACCATACACTACGCTGGGAATTGCCGCCAAAAGTTCTACTAAAAAAACTAATATTGTTTTTATAGATACTGGCAAAAAATTTTCGCTCAACAAAATAGCCGTACCTACCCCAATCGGTACGGCTAATATCAGAGCAATTAACGCACTAACTATAGTTCCATAAATAGGAGCCAGTACCCCGTATTCATTATTAACGGGGTTCCAAGTACTATTAAATACGAAGCCTAAACCGTATTTAAAAATAGCAGGTATTGCATCGCCACCTACCTGTAACGCTATCCAGAGCAAGATTCCTGCCACTGCTAATGCAAATAGCCGAGTTAACCAAATAAAGCCACGATCCAAAAATTTTTCTACTGGCGATCGCGGCTGAATATTAGTTCGATCGTCTGATGCTAGTTCATTCATAACTGAGTTGAGAACGACTTTTTATAAAATCCAAAGATATAATTCTAGCTGATTTCTGGACTCAAAGGAGATTATAGATTTAGTTAATCACCTTTGAGTTTCATTGTAGTTATCTAGTTTTGGGGCTGGCTAGCAGAAGTGGTATCGCCAACAGCAATTTTGTAATCCGGACTAATTTGATCGGCAACCGCAGCAACTTTTTGCGCCACGCTTGCTGGGAGGGGAACATAGCCTAGTTCGGCGCTATTTTTTTGCCCTTCTGTTAAACCATATTCGATCATCGCTTCGATCGCTTTTGCTTGTGCCGGATTCGGATATTGCTTGTAAGCAAGTAACCAAGTGTAGCTAACAATTGGATAAGAATCCGTTCCTTCCGGATCGGCAATAAACGATCGCAAATTTTCCGGCAATGTTACGGCATCAAGAGTTTTAGAAGCAGAGCCTTCAGTAGGGGTGACAAAGTTACCTGCTTTATTTTCCAAAGCAGCATATTTCAAACCGGTTTGTTTAGCATAACCATATTCAACATAGCCAATAGAGCCTTGTGATTGTTGAACTTGGGCAGTCACTCCTTCATTACCTTTAGCAGAAATTCCCACAGGCCAGTTGACACTTTTTCCTTCGCCTACTTTGGTTTTAAACTCTGGACTGATCTCGCTCATATGTTTGGTGAAAACACCTGTTGTACCGCTACCATCAGAACGAGTTACCACTGTAATCGGTAAATTGGGAAGATTAACACCTGGATTAGCCGCTACAATTTTGGGATCGTTCCAGTTCTTGATGTTTCCCAGTAAGATATCTGTGTAAACTTGTCTTGGCAGCTTTAAGCCAGTTTCAATCCCAGGCACGTTGTAGGCTAGCACGATACTACCAGCTGTCATAGGTAGCATTAATACGCCTCTTTGTACTTTGGCAATTTCTTCATCTTTCATCGCCACATCGCTTGCGCCAAAGTCTACAGTTCCAGCGACAAACTGCTCAACTCCTGCACCGCTACCAATTGACTGATAGCTAACTTGTAGTTTCGGATATTTTTTGTTTAGATCTACAAACCAACGTTGGTACAGGGGTGCTGGAAAAGTAGCTCCCGCACCAGTCAACTGTACGTCTTGTGCTAGATCCAGTTTAGTAGGAGCCGCCGCTTGAGGGCCTGTCGCAGGAGCAACCGTTGGCGAGGCACCAGGAGCAGGTGTATTAGTTGTATTGCCCCCTGGATTGTTTGCACCAGCACAAGCACCTAAGCTGGCTGTCAGAGCTAAGACGGAAATAGACTTAACTAGACGAGTTGAATCAACGAGATTGATACGGAATAGCATCCTTTTAGGTTTGGGTCTTTTTACAGGGAAACCCCTAGAATCATAGCGCCCATTGGTAAAGGTAAGGTTAACAATTGTCAAAATTGACCAGCTTGTAGAGCTAGGTGTAAATTATTTATCTTTAATTTAAATTTATGAGATTATATATTAGCTAAATAATAATTAATATAAAAATTTTTGCTAAAGAATAACATTTTAATTAAAAGATTAGAATAAACTAATGTATTTGGCAAGAGAGGAAAAGTAAAAGGAAGAAAAAAATCATATTTTATAATAATGGAGTTTTGATTTCCCCCTGCCTCCCTGCTTCCCTGCCCTCCTGCTCCCTGCCCCTCTTGTTCGAGTGCAACAAACTGGGGTAGATTCGGACAGTACGCGATTAGAGGGTCAAGCGTGGTTCAAGCCTCTTTCTCATCTTCCAGTCATCCATCAAACCCTGATTTCCCCTGGAAGTCCGAAGAGTCATTGCGAGAATGGCTTTTCGAGCTAGCCGATCGAATTATTGCAGGAGTTCACCTGAGTCGAGCAGAAGCTCATGCACTTACAGAAATAGAAGGGCAAGAAAATATCCTGCTCTTGTGCGAAGCTGCCGATAAAGTGCGGCAAGCTTGTTGCGGCAACACGGTAGATTTATGCAGCATTATCAATGTTAAGTCGGGCAATTGTTCGGAAAACTGCTCGTTCTGCTCCCAGTCAGCCCACCATCCTGGAGTAGATTCGCCAGTTTATGGTTTAAAAACTACAGAAGAAATTCTGGCCCAAGCCAAAGCAGCCGAAGCAGCCGGAGCAAAAAGATTTTGCTTGGTAAGTCAGGGACGTGGCCTTAAATATAACAGCCCTAAATCAGGAGAATTGGAAAAGATTCTAGAAACAGTCCAACAAATTATTGCCGAAACCAATATTAAACCTTGTTGTGCCTTAGGAGAAGTCACTCTAGAACAAGCTCAAGCTCTTAAGGAAGCGGGCGTAACTCGCTACAACCATAACCTGGAAGCTTCAGAAAACTTTTACCCGGAAATCGTGACCACTCATACTTGGCAAGATCGAGTAGAAACGGTCAAAAATCTGAAAGCTGCCGGAATCCAAGCTTGTACCGGCGGTATCATAGGTATGGGCGAAAGCTGGTCGGATAGAGTGGATTTAGCTTTGGCATTGCGGGAATTAGAAGTGGAATCAGTTCCGCTAAACTTGCTGAATGCCAGACAGGGAACTCCTTTAAGCGATCGCTCGAAACTCGATCCCTATGAAGCGCTCAAAGCGATCGCGATCTTCCGGATGATTCTACCCAAACAAATTATCCGTTACGCTGGCGGACGAGAAGCCGTGATGGGCGAACTGCAAGCTCTGGGACTAAAAGCGGGAATTAATGCCATGCTGATCGGTCATTACCTAACTACTTTAGGTCAACCCCCAGAACAAGACCATGCCATGCTCGCATCCTTAGGACTCCAAGGCGGGGAAGCACCCGTTCCTTAGTATGAAGGGAGGGGAAAAGGAAAAAAAGGAAAAAGGTAGAAAGGGAGGAAATTTTTTAATTTTTTTACTTTATCCTTTATCCTTCGGATTTCATCCTTCATATTTCATCGTTCTTCAATCTAAAATCGAAAATCTCAAATCTAAAATCGACGTGTTTTCTGCCACTGAACTACTGTGGGCATTCATTGGGTTAATGCTCACTATTGGTGGTACCTTTCTAGAAGCTTCTATGGCTAGTCCGCCTTGGCTGTGGAGTCAGTCTGGCATACCGACTTACTCCTTAGGCGTGACTTATCAGATCGGTGCCGTGCTGCTAGTAGGTTGCCTTGGCGGTAAAAACGCCGGTGCCTTGTCTCAAATTGCATATCTTGCTTTAGGCTTAACTTGGTTGCCAGTTTTCACTCAAGGTGGTGGCATCAGTTATATTAAAGAGCCTAGCTTTGGATATTTGCTAGGCTTTGTTCCCGGTGCTTGGTTATGTGGTTTGCTAGCCTTTCGGATGCCATCGAAATTAGAGTCTTTAGCATTGAGTTGTGTTTGTGGCTTAATAACCATTCATGTTGTTGGTATTGTTTATCTGGCGATCGGCCATTTCTTAAACTGGACGAATAGCACTGCTGTTTCTCTTGTACCAACTATTTTGAGGTACTCCTTGTTTGCACTACCGGGACAGCTAGCAATTATTTGTGCAGTAACAGTCTTAGCGTTCTTTTTGCGACGCATCATGTTTTATTAGTCATTGGTTATTTGTCATTCGTCACTAGTCATTTGTTACTGGTAATTTATCAAAAAACATTTTCGATCGGTAATTATTAGCTGAATAACTAATGACCAATGACTAATAACTAATGACCGATAATCGATGACTAATGACCAATAACTAATGACCAATGACTAATAACTAATGACCAATGACAAAAAATCGATTATTTTGGATTGTTGCCCCGATCTGTTTAGTTTTAGATCAATTGAGTAAATACTTGGTAGTGCAGAATTTCCGGCTGCATGAAACATGGCCATTATGGAAGGATGTATTTCATTTTACTTATGTCAGAAATCCCGGTGCGGCGTTTAGTTTATTCAGTCAGGGGGGAGGGTGGTTGCGCTGGCTATCTTTGATAGTTAGTTTAGGGTTGATTGCGCTTGCCTTGTTCGGCCCCCATCTGTCACGCTGGGAGCAATTAGGCTACGGCTTTATTTTGGGTGGCGCGATCGGAAATGGGATCGATCGCTTTTTATTGAACTACGTAATCGATTTTCTCGATTTTCGGTTAATTAATTTTCCCGTGTTTAATCTGGCAGATGTATCTATTAATTTAGGTATTGCTTGCCTATTCATTTCTGCTTTCCGGAAAAACGAGCAATCTAAAAGTGGTTCTTAGTAGGATGAGTAAGAGGTAAGTGGGTGAGTGGGAGATGTGGAAATGGGAAGATGGGGCGGTGGTGAGATGGAGGGGATGCGATGAGGCAGGGAAAACTCTTGACTTCATCCTTCACGCTTCATTCTTCATCCTTTCCAATTGCCAATCGAAAATCGAAAATCTAAAATTGAACTATGACTTCTCCGCAGCACCAACGTCCACCAAAAACTAATTTTGGGGCAATTGTTACCCAAGTAGTTCAAACAGTTCAAGCAAAAGTTAACTTTTCTCAACTGGTACTCAAACCTAATACGAGAGTGCCAGAATTGCGAGTGGAGGATAGCGATACGAACAATACAGAAGTTTACCCGTTGTTGGGCGATCGCTATACTTTAGGACGCAGTTCTCGATCGTGCGATATCGTGGTGCGTAATCCGGTAGTCAGCCAAATTCACCTGTCTTTGAGTCGCACCGGACGCCGCCAGAAGTCTTTTTTAATTAAAGATGAAGGTTCTACTAACGGAATTTATCGCGGTAGAAAACGCCTCAAATCTAAGTTACTGCGACATGGGGATATTTTAACGTTGGGGCCGCCGGAATTGGCGCAGTCCGTTCGGGTGCAGTTTTACGATCCGCCACCTTGGTATGTAAAAGCTGCTACTTGGGCTGTTTACGGTATTAGCGGCATCACGGCATTAGTAACGCTGGCAATTCTTTTGGAGTGGCAAAAAATTCCGGTGCGTCCTTTGCCGACAGCTACGGGAGGGCCAGTCATAGTTTATGCTCGTGATGGGCAACCCCTGCGACAACCGCGTAATAACGCTCACGTAGAAATGCAGCGTTTATCGGATTTTTCTCCTTATTTGCCAAAAGCGGTGATTGCTTCGGAAGATAAGCGTTTTTATTGGCATTTGGGAATCGATCCGATCGGGATTGCCAGGGCTAGTTTTATTATCAGTAAAGGTGGCGATCGCCAAGGCGGTAGTACCGTTACTCAACAACTCGCTCGCAGTTTATTTAGAGATTATGTAGGTTATCAAGATTCTCTAGGGCGAAAACTGCGAGAAGCTGTAGTTGCTCTCAAACTAGAATTTTTGTACGGCAAGGATTATTTACTGCTGACTTATTTGAATCGCGTTTTTTTGGGAGGAGATGCTTACGGTTTTGAGGATGCTTCTCAGTTTTATTTTGGCAAGTCAGCTAGAGATATTAATGCGGCAGAAGCTGCCACTTTAGTATCGTTTTTGCCTGCTCCCAATACTTTTAACCCTTGCGATCGACAAGGGATTAGAAGAGCAACCAATCTTCGCAATTTGGTGATCGCTCAGATGCTCAGGCAGGGCAAAATAAGTCAAGAAGAGGCAAATCGAGCCAGACGGTCGCCTTTGGAAGTTAGTCCGAAAGTTTGTCAAGAACAAGCAAATACGATCGCGCCTTATTTCTACAGTTATGTTTTCAACGAATTAGAAACTATTTTGCCGGAAGCTGCCAGAGAGGGAAATTATATCATCGAAACCTTTCTGAATTCTCGCATCCAACGGCAAGCCGAGCAATCTTTGCGTAATGCGATAAATAATGCTGGGGCAAATTTTCGGTTTTCCCAAGGTGCAATTGTTACTCTTGATTCCAGCACGGGAACCATTTTAGCGATGACTGGCGGTTTAGATTACACTCAAAGTCAGTTTAATCGCGTTACTCAAGCTCACAGACAAGCTGCATCTACTTTTAAGGTTTTTGCTTATGCAGCTGCCCTCGAACAAGGCATTTCTCCTTATAAATCTTATTCCTGCGCTCCTTTAGTTTGGGTGAGTAGTTATCGAGGTTGCGAAAGAGTGGGTGGTGCTAGTACCGATATGTTTAATGGGATCGCTCAATCGGAAAATGCGATCGCATTAAGAGTAGCGCGGGATGTCGGTTTGAATAAAGTAGTGGAAATGGCCCATCGTCTGGGAATTGAATCGAAACTGAATCCCGTACCGGGTTTAGTTTTGGGGCAAAGTGAAGTTTACGTGCTGGAAATGACGGGTGCTTTCGGTGCAATTGCCAATCGGGGGGTGTGGAATCGCCCTCACGCGATCGCGCGTATTTTAGATAGTAGTGATTGTAGCGATCGGAATAACCCAAAAACCTGTCGAGTTATTTATTCCTACGATCCGACTAGCGATAGTAAACGAGTCCTGCAACCTCAAGTAGCTTCTCAAATGACTAATTTACTACAAGGTGTAGTCAGAAGCGGCACCGGACGCAGCGCATCTTTAGGATTAGGAGAAGAAGCAGGTAAAACAGGTACCAATAGCGATAATCGCGACCTCTGGTTTATTGGTTTTATTCCCTCTCGTCAATTAGTGACCGGAATTTGGTTGGGGAATGATAATAACTCTCCCACCAGAGGAAGTAGCGCTCAAGCAGCACAAATTTGGGGTAACTATATGCGACAAGTTATTCGCTAATTTAAGCTGGGTAATGGACGAGAGAGCATTGAGGATGATTAGTCAATAATTCGCGATCTAAACCAAGGTCGTGTTTGATGGGAAGAGAAATCGCAAACTCAGTTCCCTCGCCAATTGCTGATGCACAAGCTATTCTACCACCATGTTTTTCTTCGATAATTTGACGGCTAATTGCTAAACCTAAACCAGTGCCAACTCCCCGTGGTTTAGTAGTGAAAAAAGTATCGAATATTTTGTGCTGATTTTCTGGCGAAATGCCAGAACCATTATCAGCTATTCGCACCATTATCCAGTTTTTTGCTTGTCGTTCTGTAGTAATAATAATTTTGTTTTCTCTATGAGAATTATCGGTTTTCAACTGTTCTTCTAAAGCATCAATTGCATTGCTTAACAAATTCATGAAAACTTGATATAAAAAACCAGTATAGCCTTCAATTTCTGGAATATTTCCATAATTACGAATTACCGTAATTCCCTTTTTGAGGCGGTTTTGTAAAATTAGCAGAGTGCTATCAATACAAGCGTGTAAATCTACCGATTGAGAAACTACTTCATCTAAGCGTGAAAAATCTTTTAAACTGAAAATAATTTGCCTTACTCTATCTGCACCTACAGTCATCGATTGTAAAACTTTAGGTAAATCTTGTTGGAGAAAATCTAGGTCAATTTCTTCTGATTTTTGTTCTACTGCTAATGGTGTTTGTTTAGTCTCATCTTGATAAATTCTGACAATTTCTAGCAGGTCTTCCACGTATTGTTTAGCATGAGACAAATTACCGTAAATAAAATTAACGGGGTTATTAATTTCGTGAGCTACGCCAGCTAATATTCTGCCCAAACTAGACATTTTTTCTGTTTGCAATAGATGGGCTTCTTGCATTTTTTCTTGACGCGCGATCGCCGCTTTTTCTTCTTCTAATAAATCTTTTACTTTCGCAATCAATTGATTAATAGATGTAGATAAAACGCCAGCTTCATCTTCAGTAGTTACTGGGACTTGTAAGTTAAAATTCGCATTTTGGGTAACTTCCCTGGCTACTTTCGTGGCTGTTTTCAGGGGACGCGCGATCGCGCGACTGGTATAGATAGCTAAAATAGTTGCTAGCACAACAGACACGACCATACTAGCAATAGGTACGTAAATCTGCACGATCTCAGCTTGCTCTAAAGCAACTTCAGTTTCATGTTCTTTGGCAAAAGCAGCTTCTACTATTTTTGATAAATCATCAGAAAAATTATCATATTTTAAAGCTATTTCACTACTCGTAAAATTCAACATCATTTGCTGCGCTTGCTGAACTTTTCTGGTTTTTAATTCATTTCGCTGTATTTTTCTCGAAAGGATTTGTAATTGTTGGAAATAATTTTCTGTTGTTCCATCGTAAATTTGAAAAAATTGCCTGATATATTTTAAATCTTGAGTTCCTGGTAAATTGTCAATTTCTGCAATTAACTCTTTTACATGACTTATATGTTTAATAAAATGCTCGTGTTCTCGCTGATATTCTTCCGGATTGCTTACTAGCGCTATTAACTGTTGTTGATGCGATCGCGACTGCAAGACAGCCACTTGTAATTTACTCAGCAATACTCCCATATCATGCCATTTTTCTGCCTCCTGCTTAGCCTGGTTTTCATAATAATTACCAACCGTTACTCCTGCTGTAGTCCCCAATAAAGCTACGCTCAAAACCAATGTATATCCAAAGATAATTTTGTTACTAATACTAAGGCGTCGAGCAATCTTTTTAAACCAACTTGGTGGAGGAGAATTAACCTGCAAAGAATCGATATATAATTGTTGAGTTTTCTCAGGCATTGATGAATTATTCATACTTTACGTAAATAAAAATAATAGGTTTAATATTCATTCCATCCAAAATAGCTCCTTTGTTTGGTAATTGGCTACATATTACATATTTTTTAATAAGAAACTTAACTAGCTCGCTCGAAGCTTGTATTTTATCTGTATTTTTTACAGGAAAGAATTACTGTTTTTATACTCATATCTTGCCTCAGGGTTATAAATTGGCTTTCTTGAAGCTTTCGTCACCTGAAAGCTTAGCTTTTTCATTGAAAACCCCGGTTTATTTAAGTAGGTGGGCATAAATAAAGATAACATAGCAAAACCGAAAATCCTTGTTCTGAGAGGGTTTCAGCATTTGGCGTTTGACGTTTAATTATGCCCACCTACTTAGTCTTATTGAAAGAAGTGCAAGATCTGCGTATATCAAATTATAAAAAAATATAGCAACCGCCAAGGTGATTAAGCCATTCTTGATTGCCCAAATCATGCTCAAATCATTGATTTTCTTGGGTCTTACCTTCTGTATTCTGCCTTTTGCTATAAAATTATAGGACTTACGCACTCAGCCAAATTTTCAACGAGATAATCAGCTTTTCAGCCTCATAACCGATGCCCAGACCAACGAGATTTCGTTTCAGTACGTAAGTCCTAAATTATTTTTTCAAATAATCAATAAAATTTTTCTTTTAATTTAATTTCTGAAATGGTAAATTTGGAAATACTTGAATGACTAGTGAAATATATTGATTATTCTGCTGTAAACTGTTTCAATAACAGGACTTACGCAAAGTTACGAAAAATTAAGGTTTGTAGGGGTGGGTTTTGTAGTCAGTTTATCTGTGAAATGCTTAATTTAGCAGCTAAAACCACCCTTACCCATCTCATCAGGTGTGTAAGTCCTAAATAAATTTAACCCACATTCAACATAGTGATTCATACTAATGAAAAGAAGATGTCGAATGTGGGAATTAAAATGATAGAAATGGCCGCAGGTAGATCGGCTATGAGATATCAACGAAATCCTCGCCAAGGGCTCACCTGAGGAACGCCTCTAGGAGTAAAGACAACCTTAAAGTAAGCCAGAGGTTCTTGATTATTAGTTGGCGAAGTAGTTGCAGTAGGAGCAATAGAAGACTTCAGTTTCGGTAAGGGAGTTTGGTTAAGATAATCGGAAGCGGTTTGATTGCGAGCTTCATAGTCTACGATCGTGCCATCTGGACGCATCGCTACTCGATAAATCAATTGCTCTGGAAATCTTACACCAGCTTCCTTATTTTCCAGAATTTGCTTGTGAAGCTGTTGGTTTAAATTTCGTAAGATACCCGAATCGACAATTTCTAAACCTAAAGGCGTTGTAGTTGCTACCGCTCCTCGCCAGGGGCTAACTTCCGGTACACCTTGAGGACTGAAGACAACCTTAAAATCAGCCATCGGTTTTTTAGCCGCATCAGGATTAGCGGAAGCACTGACTAGCAATTTAGGTAAGGGAGTTTGCTCAACTACTGCATTAGCAGCGACATCCTCGGATTTATACCCCACAATTGCGCCGTCCTCATTGACGGTTACCCGATAAACCAAATTCTTATCCCATTGCGATCGATTTTGCCAAGCTTGATTAATTTGGTTATAAAGTTTCCACTTTAAATCTTCCAGTTGGGTAGGATTGATAATCTCCGTACCGATCGTAGAAGCTGTAGTTAATTCCGAAGCAGCCGGAGAAGGAGTCACGGTTTGGGATGCGAAAGTTGATGCAGCAGGTGCTTCCGTCGCTAATGGCGTGGGAGAAGTATTTTCCCCTACCAAAGATGATGACGGTGTTTCCGTCGCTAATGGTGTAGGAGAAACATTTTCCCCGCTTAAAGATGATGACGGTGTTTCCGTCGCTAATGGTGTAGGAGAAACATTTTCCCCGC
>CAZJJR010000013.1:21889-28092 GCA_964546365.1 uncultured bacterium
TTAAAGATGATGACGGTGTTTCCGTAGCTAATGGCGTGGGAGAAACATTTTCTGGGCTCAAAGATGACGGAGATGGTGTTTCCGTTGCTGAGGGTAAAGGAGATGCAGGTTGGCTATCGGTAGGCGGTACTGAAGCACCGGGAGTAGTCGAAACGGAACCAGGAGTTGGTTGAGGTAGCGGTTCGTCTTTAATCGGTCTTTGTTCTTGGGGAACGGGAACGAAAAAGAGAGCTAAAGCCGCCACAGCTACAGTAGAAACCCCGATCGCAGCTGGTGCTGCTCGTTTGGCAATCGGTTGGTCGGAATTAGCAAATCGCCGTTCGACAGGTGCGATTCGGACTGGTAAACCTGGTAAAGTTTGGCTATCGGCAACGAACTGATCGATCGCCTCTACTAAATCGAACAATTGCACCGTAGTTAAATCGAGTTCGATCGGTGCGCTAGAAGCCGTATTACCAGTTAAACCATTGCTTGACGCGACGCTTACATCGCCTCGTCGTTGTACGATCAAACGATGTAAATTCGTACCGATCCGGCGCAGTTGCACCAACGGCGATTCGCTGTGGCTATCTAGGGAATGAGGTATACCGCTGAGAAACTCTTGGGCATAGTTACTGACTGCGGCGATCAAACTTTCAAAAAATTCTCGTCCGCCAGTCAATGGTGGCCCAGAACCAGCCAAATGACACTCGGCATTCACCAAAATAGACATTACCGGACGCACGTCTAACTGGCCACTACCAGTAGTTGCATCACTCAACCCTTCTAAAACTAAAGTGCAATTGGGCAGACTGTACTGACGTTGGATGGTCATGTCAATTTTGGATTCAGCATGGGACAACCTCCTTATTATTATTCCCCCAGCTAGCTAACGATTCCCGTCAAGAACGAGAAGATATGGAAAAAGCGATCGGCAGGGGAAAACTGAGGAGGAATTTTTATTGATGATGGAGTAAGGGTTTTTAGCCACTAGGCACTACCCAGATCGAACAGGACAAATGACTAATGACTATGCGACTCATTACGCCTAATTAAATATCATATTTCGCCATCAAATAAGCTGCTCCAGAAGCGCTGCATTCCAGCAGTACCGGTACAAAATAACAACTCTCCTAACAGAGACATCGCTAGCTCATTTAATTTGTCATCATTGCTGTAAGCGATTACCCCAGATCGTCGGGGGTTCATTCGGCTGCGGAAATGCTTGCGGAAGCGTTCCAGATAGTCAGAAAGTCGAAAATGATGCTCCATAGATAGCTGCTTCTCGCTTAATTGTTGATAAGCCAGAATCAACTGCCGAATCAAAACCGTCATC
This sequence comes from uncultured bacterium, assembly GCA_964546365.1. Taxonomy (GTDB): domain Bacteria; phylum Cyanobacteriota; class Cyanobacteriia; order Cyanobacteriales; family Aerosakkonemataceae; genus DATNQN01. Next base: position 23,205 of record CAZJJR010000013.1, read on the forward strand.
CGTCGCGCTAGGTAGCAAGCAATCACGACTAGAGCTTTTGCCTCTACTACAGTCAGGTTATGACGTTGGCTGTAACGTCGCAAAGGATTGGTACTGCGAAGCCGCCACAGGTTAACCCGATTTTTAATGATATCTTGTAATCCCAATTCGGCAGCTAGGGTGAGGATGGCTTCGGAACCACCCAAATCCAAAGCTTCAATTGCCAAGAGAATCAAATCGATTTTCAGTCTGGCGCGACGAGGAATTTCGCGATCCTCAAAGGAAGGAGGAATGGGTAAGCTGTCCAAAATGACAGGAATAGATTGGGCAGGTGGAGTATCTAGATACATTACGCTTGCGGAGACTTTCATTCTAACTAGCTAAATTTAAAGGATGTGGACGGCGACAAAACCAATCTGGGTTACCAGCTAGCTTTGTTGACCATTTTGTCTCAGCCTGAGTGCCACATCTCTACCCTAGCTATTGATCAATATATTCTGGTCTGGATTGTTTGTTTTTATATCAAAATTTGGCAAATCTTTTTGGTAATTCTGTAGTGTACGATTTCTGAGGCATCTAATTACAGGTTGGGATGAGGAACGATCGGGGGGAAAAGGATGAAGGATGAATTCAGGAGCCAGAATTCAGTATTCTCCGAGTCAAAAGTCACAAATTAAATTTTCCTTTCCCCTTTCCCCCTGCTCCCCTGCCCCTCTGCTCCTCTGCTCCCTCCCCACTCTAACTAGATGCCACTACTGCCCACGATCGACTTCTCTGAAAAGCCTATGGATTTAAAGTCACTGATCCGAGATATTCCTGATTTTCCCAAGCCGGGAATTTTATTTCGAGATATCACTACCTTGTTGCGAGATCCGGAAGGGTTGCGCTATACCGTCGATATTTTGACTGAAAAATGTCAAGAAACTTTCCCTGCGATCGATTACGTAGTAGGAATGGAATCTCGCGGGTTCATTTTTGGTACGCCTTTAGCTTATCGCTTAGGGGCTGGGTTTATTCCCGTCCGCAAGCCTGGTAAGCTACCTTCTGAGGTTTACTCGGTTGAATACGAACTTGAATATGGAATGGATCGGCTGGAGGTACACAAGGATGCTTTCCAACCTGGTTGTAAGATTTTGATCGTCGATGATTTGATGGCTACTGGCGGAACGGCGGCTGCTACGGCAAAGTTAGTGCAGCAATGTAGCTGCGAATTAGTGGGTTTTGGGTTTATCGTCGAATTACGGGATTTGGGCGGACGCCAAAAACTGCCGCAAGTACCGATCGTGACATTAGTTGAGTATTAATAAGGGTAGAGGAATAAGGATAGGGAAAGGGAAAAGAAGATGGGATAGAGAAAAAATTTTTACTTCATACTTCATCCTTCCCCCTTTCCATCTCCCCTTTAAATTTAATTTAAGTGAAATGGAGTCTGGATTTAGATGACTTCTACTAAAGAATCTTCCCCTCGCGGGTGGTTAGAGGTTACTTCGGATTGGTTGCTGAATTTATTTACCAGCGAGACTTTTGTTTATATTGTCAAGCGAGTGTTACAAGCACTGTTAACTCTGCTTTTAGCATCGGCTTTGTCTTTTTTCGTGATTCAGTTAGCGCCAGGGGATTACATCGATACTCTGCGGCAAAATCCGAAGATTTCACCAGAACGAATTGCCGAGTTAAAGCAGCAGTTTGGTTTAGATCGAACTTGGATCGAGCAGTATTTTTTATGGCTGTGGCGAATTGTTACTAAAGGAGATTTCGGTACGAGTTTTGTTTATCAGCGATCGGTATCGTCTTTATTGTGGGAAAGGATTCCCAATACCCTGCTGTTAGCGATATCTTCTTTGGTGATAACTTGGGCGATCGCCATTCCGTTGGGAATTATCGCTGCTGTCAAACATAACAAGCGAATCGATAGTTTTCTCCAGTTAATCAGTTACACCGGACAAGGTTTTCCCAGCTTTATTACTGCCTTGCTCCTATTGATTTTGGCCCAGAATACTTCTCCCTTGTTTCCAGTTGGCGGCATGACAAGCATTTATTATTCAGAACTCACTCCTTTGGGGAAAGTTTTGGATATAGGTTGGCACATGATTTTACCGACTTTGGCATTAACGATTACTGGTTTTGCTGGTTTGCAGCGCATCATGCGGGGAGAATTGTTAGATGTTTTGCGTCAAGATTATATTCAGACTGCTAGAGCAAAAGGTTTGGCAGAAAATAAGGTGATTTACGTTCACGCTCTCCGCAATGCAGTTAATCCATTAATCACGTTACTCGGCTTCGAGTTTGCTGGGTTATTAAGTGGTGCTTTCATTACAGAAAACTTTTTTAATTGGCCTGGTTTAGGTAAGCTAATTTTGGATGCTGTATTGCGACAAGATTTGTATTTAGTAATGGCAAGTTTGATGATGGGAGCGGTAATGTTGATCGCGGGTAATTTATTAGCAGATGTGCTTTTGAAAGTTGTCGATCCTCGCATTCGTTTGGAAAACTTGAATTAGTCGATCGCTAATTGCTAAAAGGGGAATTGAGCGAACTTAATCATTTATTCCCCATTCCCTATTCTCCATTTTCAAACTATGTTTTCCCAAATTCATTATCTAATTCGTTCAAAAGCAGACGGACGCTATGTTACAGCCCATCCAGAAGGGGGAAGGAAACCGGGCGGTGGCGGTTACTTACTCTTATTCAGAGAAGATTTCGAGGCGTTGAGCTATCTTAATACTCATGGTAGGGATATAGCCGATCGCTTTGGCGTCGAGTCTATACCGGGTAGCCAGCTAAAAAGTCTGCTCAACCGTTGGGGTTTTGTAGGTGTAGGTGTGATTAAAGACCCCTTATTACCGAGTATAGAATTTTTCTCTCTCAACTGATTTAGTTAACTAATACCCCTTTTGGTTGATTACCGACTGCTATAGCAAGCGCAACAGATATATCCAGATACAGATGCAGAAAGCGAAAAAATTTGAGCAAATATAAGGAAGGTCAACTAAAAAAAGCTTGATTTTAGCTAATTAAAGGCCCCATATTGGTCAATTTCTTAGATAAGGAGAAGCTTACTATGTCTGCTTTATTGCGTCCTATTCGCTTTTTAATCGCTGCTTGTTTTTCTGTTTTACTGTTGTTTTCTTATACTTTGCCAGCTTACAGCGCCAATCCTAGCAGCCCCACTGGTGGCGAAGCAAATTTATTAGATATCGAGCGCAAGTCACAAGAAGCCGTGTTGTCCGATCCCTACGATATTAACAAGCAGATCGAAGAAACCAATCCTGGTTTAAATGAAGTACAAGGAACCGCTGATATTGACAAAATGAAGCGTCCTGACAATACCAAAGGTGTTGAATCGGTAGAAGAAAAAATCGGCAAAGCTCTTGAAAAAGTTGAAGGGAAATAATAACTAAATCGGTTCTTCTGGGAATAGTTTCTCTCACTAATTCCTTTTCTATTAGGGTAGGCATAGTTGCCTGCCCTAGTTTTTTATAGCTAGGGACTAGAGACTAGGGGTTAGGGGTTAGGGGCTAGGGGAAGAAGAGACTAGTAATTAGAGTTTCAGCAATTGAAAATGCTTTAACTGCCTGGATGGTTGCTATACGATCGGAAATGTCTCTACAATTTGATGAGTTCATACCCAACCAATCCTAAAACGATCGCCGAATAGGTATGAATAAAATATTTGATATTACTATATTTTTTCAAAGCGGGTGGCGGGAATCGAACCCGCATTATTAGCTTGGAAGGCTAAAGTTTTACCACTAAACTACACCCGCAATTAGAGCGACCTGAAAAAAATATATCAGACACGCATTAATTACAATAACACAACTTACGAAAAACTAGCTACCCTCTGCAAAAATTTCTTCTCAGGTTACTTGAGTTTGGGGTCTACGATAAACGTGAGAACGGTTTCATCCACCCCTTTCAATTGGAGGGGGCTGCCTTTGGTAATTTCCGACTCATCGAGATAATCGGCGACGGCTGCCGAAACCAGGATGGAATCGGGTTGGGCGGCTTGTTGGAGGCGGGAGGCGATATTCACGGTAGGGCCGATCGCAGTATAATCGGCTCGTTCGGAACTGCCAAACATCCCCACTACTGCGGTTCCTTGATGAATTCCGCAGCGGAATTGCACTTGGGGAATGCCTTGTTCGTGCCAGCGACCGTTTAATTCATCTAGGAATACTCGCATTTGCCTTGCTGCTGCGATCGCCCGCTTTACCTGATCGTTTGGCGTTAACTCTTCTGGGGTACCGAATAAAGCCAACACCGCATCTCCCATAAACTTATCTACGGTGCCGCCGTTATTAAACACTGCCCTCGTCATGTATTCAAAATATTGATTCAACAACTCGGCTACCCGGCGGCTTCGTAACGTATTGGACAACTGGGTAAAACCGACGATATCGCTAAACAAAACCGTCACTAACTTAGGTTCCGGACGCAAATCCAGGGATAAATTGCCGGTTGCTGCCTTTTGTACCAACGATGGCGGTAAAAAGCGCTTGAGTACCGATTCGGTGAGATAACTATTCAACTCTCCCAACTTCCGTTCGTTTTCTTTCAGGGCGATCAAATTCCGCACCGCCGCTAACAACTCCCGGTCATTGAAAGGTTTAGCTAAATAAATATCCGCCCCTTGTTCGGTTCCTTCAATTCGCGTATCCTCATCTACTTTAGCGGTGAGCAAAATAATCGGCGTTCCCTTGATGTCCGCTTGTTCCCGAATCATCCGAATCATATCCAAACCGGAAACCACCGGCATCATCAAATCCGTCACGATCAAATCGGGATGTTTCTCGCTAGTTACCCCGAAACCTTCTGCCCCATCGCGGGCGGTCAACACTTCAAAACCCGATGCTTTGAGAACTCTGGAGACGTAACTTCGCAAGTCTGAGTTATCGTCTACGACCAA
>CAZJJR010000013.1:28125-28399 GCA_964546365.1 uncultured bacterium
AAGATTCTCCATTGGAGGTGGAAGTGCGATCGCCAGACCCATCCATTTGTAGCAATTCCAAATCTGCCAACTCCACTGCCGCCCGCCCGGACTGAATTTGCGTCGGCACTTCCAACACTTGTTCTAAAGGCAAATGGGCAGTTCCCGTCGGCATCCAAACCGTAAAAGTACTTCCTGCTTGATAGATCGACTCTACGGAAATTTGACCGCCGTGCAGTTCCACCAGTTCTTTTACCAGAGCCAAACCCAATCCGCTACCTTCATAAGAACGATT
>CAZJJR010000013.1:28442-30382 GCA_964546365.1 uncultured bacterium
TCAAACAAATGGGGAATTTGCTCGGTGCGAATGCCGATCCCGGTATCCTTAACTTGAATGCGAATGTGATCCCCAGCTGGTTCTACTTTGACGGCAATACTGCCTCCCGCCTCAGTAAACTTCATCGCATTCGATAACAAATTGTAGAGAACCTTATCAAATTTTTCTGGGTCTAAATACAATTTGGGGCAGGTGTTGAGTTCCGTCACCAAACGCAAACCTTTTTTCTCGCAGTAAGGGCGAAAAGATTCGACAATTTGGCTGACCATATTCACCAAATCGCAAGGACGAAAACTCGCCTGCATTCTGCCGGCATCCAGACGTTGCAAATCTAGTAGTTGATTGACCAGACGCAGCAATCGGCGACAGTTACGAAGGGCGATCGCTGCTTGATCGTATGGTAAATCTTGCCCTTGACCGACTACCGATTCTAATGGCCCCATCATCAGGGTGAGGGGAGTGCGGAACTCGTGAGAAATATTTTGGAAGAATTCCGTTTTTTGGCGGTCTAATTCTTGCAGGCGTTCCGCTTGTTGGAGGGTTTTTTGATAGAGGCGGGCGTGTTCTACGGCGATCGCAGCTTGGGCAGCGACAGCTTGGGCTAAGTCAACTTCTACCTGTTGCCAGTGGCGAGACTTCGTGGCTTCTCGCAAAGTAATGCTGCCAATAATTTTGCCTTCCGACACCAGGGGTACTACCATTAAAGCAGCTGCCGACGATCGCAAAGGCAAATCAAATCCTTTCATTTCCGGTTCTTGCTCTAAATCGTGAATTACGACAGGTTGTTGAGTGACGATCAATTGCTGTAAAACCGGATTACCTGCAATCGGCACCAACGACTGCGGTAACTGAGAAATATTTTGAGATTTCAAAACAGAAAGCGCCGCATCCGATGATGGGAGTAGAGATGTCGATCGCAGTTTCTCTACATTTTGAGACGTACTTCTACCATTATTGTGGCTGGAAAATTTTGCTTCCTCGCTGGCAAAAGAAGATTGAAGATTTTTGTCGTACAATCCCACGCACTGAACGAATTCATCGCACTCAGTCCACAGGGAAAGCGCACATCCATCTACGTTTAAAGCTTGTCCCAATTGCTGGGTAATCGCGGCAAAAATTGCTTGCGGTTCTAAACTCGATCGAATGGCACTGGTAATCGTATTGATCAAAGCTTCTCGTTTTGCCATTGCCAGGGATCGCTCGTAAGCCCGGGCTTGCGCCAAAGCTAGCGCCGCTTGATCCGCCACCATAAACACCAATTGTACTTCATCATCTTGCCAGCGGCGGGGTTGTCCGCATTGGTGTAGGGCGAGGACGGCAATTAATTCTTGTTGGCAAATCAAAGGAACGATCAAGCTCGATCGAATATCCGCCGATTGGTAAGCCGCACTCTTGAGCTTGTTTTCGGGGGTATCGCCTTGAATGCGATCGTCCGTGTTGACATCATCGAATACCATTACATCATAAGTTTCCCAGACAGTTTGCCCTAGCAGGCTAAACAACGATAAACCCGCATCAGCCAACTCGGATTTGGTACTCTCATCTGGTGATAATAAATCTTCTGGCGCGTTTCCCTTTTTTTGATAAACAAACCATTCATCCGCCATCCGGTTATCTTGGGAAGGACGCAAAATACATATATCTGCCTCTAACATATGACCGACCGTATTGACGATCGTCTGGAGGATTTGCCGATAATCAGTACGAGAACGAATTGTATTAGTAACTGTATTTAATAAAGATTCCTGACGCAGAGTACGACAAAGTTCCTGAGTACGAGTCTTCAGAACATTGTGAGTATCCAAAGCCTGCCGTACCACTCCTTGCAGGTGTTCCGATTCCCAAGGTTTGGTGACGTATTTGAACACCTTACCACTGTTAATCGCCTCTACCAAATCCTCTACATCCGTATAGCCAGTTAAAATAATTCGGATGATATC
>CAZJJR010000013.1:30392-30654 GCA_964546365.1 uncultured bacterium
GATACTGAGTCGCAGTCAGGCTCAAAAACTCAGTACCGCTCATCATCGGCATCCGCTGATCCGAGATAATCACCGCGATATCTTTCTCCTTGGCCAGAATTTCTAGGGCTGCCGGCCCCGATTCAGCCCGGAGAACTTTATACTCCCGGTAGAAGGTGCGATATAGCAGGTCGAGATTATCTGGTTCGTCATCAACCACCAGAATTTTCGGTTTAACCATATTTTGAGATTTCATGCACCGCTCTCCTGCTTAGGGTATTCT
>CAZJJR010000013.1:30664-51888 GCA_964546365.1 uncultured bacterium
AAACCGTCTCATCGGACTACCGGAGCCGGATACTATCAACGGATGGTAAACTGTTGAAGTTCGAGCGGTTGGAATATAGGGTTTTATAACTAAGACCTTTACCACTAGCCGCTGTAATAAAATTTTGATTCCTCCCTAAGTTGATTGCAACTTGATTAGTGCGCGAACGGTTGTTATCTTTAAACACATAGGTAAACCACCCCTGTCGGTTGTCGATCGAAAAGCAACCTTTTGCTAAGTATAAATTTTTAATCTTTCGGTCTGGTATCTCGCTTTGGGGACATGAACAATCCACTTGGGTGTCCTCCATTACTCCGGCTAGATTTTCGTTTGTTTGTTCCTTTAGTAGATCGCACCGAGATAGGTAGTAGAAATATTGGCAACTAAAATTTTTAGCTTAAACTGAGAAGCCCGTAACTTTGTTGGCTCGCTCTTCTTAAGGTTGCCCCATTTAAGGCTAGCTTTAACTCTTGAGTGAAAAAAAGAGTTCGCGAAAGTTATAGTACCAGTATGAAGTAAGGGACACGATTGGCACGCACGCTTCGTTACGCTGTCAAAGAAATACCAGTTTAGCATTACCGATCGGGACACTATCTTATCGTGGCGCAGCAAAGCTTGCCTAGCTACCCGATAGTCCTCTACTTCCCAGATTAATACACCCTAAGCAAGATATATCATGCAGTTAGTGGTGGCTGCTCCCTCTTCTTAGCTGCGATCGCTCCCTGGCTGAGCTAAGATTAATCCGGCATCAGCTTTGGCAAATGTCAAACTTTAAACAGTTGTGAAACCTTTTTCCTTTTCCTCTTCCTCGAAATACAGCCCGCCAGGAACGAACGGTGAATTACCCGGTTCTTTTCATTTCCAAGTCCGCGCTGCCAAAGCAAGAGACTTGGCTGGCCTTGCCGAAATTTTAGCTGATAGCTTTCATTCCCGTCAGGGTATGGGTGGATGGATTTATCCGTTGTTGCGCCTGGGCATTTACGAAGATTTACGAAATCGCCTGCAATCCAATTCCCCTCGGTATGTTTGTCTGGTGGCAGTAGAGACTGCCTGCATTCGTTCTGATGAGTTGAATTACCCGGTGGGAACTTTGGAAATGTCTCTGCGATCGACTTATCCTTGGCCGCTAACGGGAGTATCTCAGTATCCTTATATATCTAATTTAGCGGTAAAGACTGAATGCCGTCGGCAGGGAATAGCTAAGCAGTTATTGCTTAATTGCGAGCAAATAGCTTTGGGGTGGGGTTTCCAAAATATTTATCTCCACGTATTAGAAAATAACCATAAAGCACGACGACTTTACTTCAAGTTAGGATATCGGTTACATCAAATCGACTCTGGTTGGAGTTCTTTATTACTAGGTCAACCTCGACGTTTGTTGTTACGCAAGCAGTTGTCTGGAAAGTAAATCTAATTAACTATTAATTAGTACCTAATGACCGATAACTAATAAATAATTGCCTAAGAATTCAAGATGAAACACGAACAAGAAAATCCAAGCAGTTCTGATATTCTCGCTCAATTACGTAGTGGAAAATTACTAGTTGTCAACCGGAATAAGCGTAATGGTTTGATCATACATAAACCTTATCATGCGGAGTTTGCAGGGCCAGGAGCGGCTGTGGGTGGCGTATTCGATTTGGATTGCCAGCTGGCGATTCCGGTGGGAAATTTTTCTTTAGTAGTGCCAGAGTCTTATGAAGCAAGACAAACTGCTTATAAAACTCGTCGTCAGTGGATTATGTTAACAAAACAAATTGCTGATAAGCCAGAACCTCTAGAACGAGCAGAAAAATTGATTACTCAGTTTGAGGCTTTTTTTGAGGCTCAAACTGTTGCCCATTTGCCAGATGATGCACTAGCTCCTTTAGTTGGAGTTCTGCCTCAAACTGTTGCAAAAGCACGATTGAAAGATTAATCTTTTGAACAAAACAAAATTCTCCGAGTCAGGAGCCAGAATTCATAATTTTTATCCTTTCATCCTGAAATATCGCTAGAATTCACGATTGATTGGTTAGCCAAGTATTGAGGCGATCGATAGTTCGTTGATTTTCTTGGGGAGTGCCAACGGTAATGCGTAATCCGCCGCTGATATGCCTGATCAGAGTGCCTTGGGATTTGAGTTGATGCACTAAATTGGTTAATTTGGTTTGGTTTAAATTATGGTCGGGTTCGGTAAGGCGTAGGTAGATAAAATTAGCTGAACTCGGCCAAACTTTTACAGATGAAATTTGCGATAAACTTTCCATTAATCGATGGCGTTCTGCCAAAATTTGAGGAATTGCTGCTAATAGTAATTGGCGATGATTAAGGGCAAGTAAGGCAGCTGCTTGGGAAAGGCTGGGAAGGTTGTAGGGTAAGCGAACTTTTTCCAGTGCAATGATTAATTCGGGATGAGCGATCGCATATCCTACTCGATGGGCTGCGAGACGGAATGCTTTGGAAAATGTCCGTAGAATTACCCAATTAGGACGTTGTAATAATTCACCGATGACGCTGGTTTGACTAAATTCAAAATAAGCTTCATCAATTACTACGAGAATATGTTCTGGCAAACTCTTTAACCAATCTAATTCTCGTGCAGTTAATGGATTGGCTGTAGGTGAGTTGGGATGAACGACAAACACTACGCGAATGGGGGGATTTTGTGTTTGTTGAATGGCGGTTCGGGCTGCTTCTAAATTGATGGCAAAGTTATCTTCATTTCGATTGATTTTGACAACGGGAATTCCCAATGTTTCGGCTAATATGCCATACATGGAAAAGGTGGGATTGGCTACGAGGATTGAGCCTTCGCCTTTTAAACAAGTGGCGATTAATAGAGAGCGAATTAGTTCGTCGGAACCGTTACCAACGGAGATGTTATCTGAGGTGATGGGGGTGTGAAGGGAGGATGCTGATTCGTTGGCGTATTCTGCGATCGCATTTTTGAGATTGAGGTAAGCCCCATCTGGATAGCGGTTGTTTTCGATGACCTGCTGATATGTCCAAGCGAGTTTTTCTTTTAACTCGATGGGAAAATCAAAGGGGCTTTCATTGGTATCCAGGCGATCGATACTAGTTTCCGATTTGACAGGTTCGCCGGAAGTGCCACCTGGGTGGGGTGTGTAAGCAGTGAGTTGGGCTAGGTCTGAGCGAATGAAGGGCAGCATCGTAGTTGTTTTGATTGCATTTTTTATGATAGAGGCTTTTGGGTACGGGGATGGGGCAATCATTGGTGATTGCCCATAATGGGATGGTGGATTAATCTTGGATTGGCAGATCGTAGCGTTGGCAGAGCGATCGCAATTTTCGCTTTATTTCTTGCCGTACATTTTCTGGTGAAACTACTACGCAATCTTCCCCATACCGCATGATTTCTCGGAAAAACCAGAAGGTGTTGGATACTTGTCTGACTACTCGCCGCACTTGGGGAACTTCTGGCAACCATTCGTTAATCGTATCTTGACCAGTTTTTGTGCGATAGGCAAATGCTAAACCCCGGAATAGGTGCATTTCAACTGGTATGCGATCGAGATTTTTGCGCCATTTACCTTCAATGGGTGCGATCGCAGCTTCGGGAATGCGGTCTAAACGCAAACACCAATTATGTTGGAGTTCGGGTAAGTCTTGATTCCCTTCTGTTTCATCGCACCAGCAGTCTAAGTATTGACGGTCTTCATGGCGATCGATCGCGGCGTGATAAATGTGAAAATGCCAAACTCGTTCGGCTGCATCTTGATAAGTTAGCTGAAATGGTTGTTGGCGGTGGATAAAGTTGTCGATCGCGATCCGCCAAGGTGGGGGCGGGTTTTCTAAGAAGCGTTCCATCTCTGTCCGTAGAGGGATTGACAGTTCGTAACGCTCTAATAACAAATTGACAATTTCCAATGCAACATCACTCTTTCCAGCATCGGTAAGCGCTTCCACTCCTTGCTTTAGTGCTTGTAGGCGATGTTCTTTCCAGTCGTGATTGGGAGCGATCGAGAGTTCGCGGCGTGCGATCGCTTCGATCAGCTTGGAGATGTTCGGGCGATCGCCCCAAGTCTTCCCAAATTCTTGCGCTAATGCTTCCAGCTGCGCTTTGTCCCGTTCCGAAATCGACAGGGTGATGGACTGACCTTTGCGGCTCATAAATTTGTCCGTACACTTTATCTGTATTTTTTATTGACAACCTCTATTTTGAGTAGCAAAATCGGAAATATCAACCAGTTACGGACACAAATTAAGTATATGTCCGATTACAACATTACTCTCAAATCCGTTTATTCCTGTCCCGCCTCGGAACTGCCAAAAGGCGTGAAATTACCGCAAGGATGGGTGCTTTCCTGGCATCAAGTAGCGACTTTGGAAGCACTGCGCGATCGCAATATTGATGTAGTTTTTAATACCGCAATGACAGGCGATGGTAAAAGTTTAGCAGCTTACCTAGAAGTGCTTCTGGGAGAGTGTTCTGCTATCGCTCTTTACCCTACCAACGAACTTGCACGCGACCAAGAAACGCAGACTAAAGGATACATTGAGAAATTTCAACCTGCGAACGATCCTCGCGTGGTGCGTTTAAATGGGCCAGAGTTAGAAATTTATGCAGAAAATGAAGGATTGAGAAAAGGATCTGCGATCGCTACTCGGACGGGTCAAGCTGAAGTTTTACTTACTAATTCCGACATTTGGCATTATTTACATCGAGGTGCTTATATAACTGGCAAAGATAGCCCCGATAAACTATGGGGGCGAATTGATAAAGATTTCGATTTGATAATTATTGATGAATTTCACGTCTTTTCTGCTCCTCAAATTGCTAGCGTTATTAATACCATGCTGTTAATTCGCTGCACAAATCGCCGTAAAAAGTTTTTGTTTTTATCAGCTACTCCAGATCGGCATTTAATTGAAAAATTGGAAAAAGCTGGATTTCGCTGTCAGCAGATTAATCCAATTGATGAAAATAAATATAAATTTCCTGATACTAAGGAAGAAGAACAACAGCTTCAAGCAGAAAAATGGCGGCAAGTATCCCGATCGATTTCCTTGAATTTTATTTCTCTAGAACCTTCGTTTAAGGCTTCGGAAACTTGGTTGCGAGAAAACAGTAGTTTGATTGTAGAGCAATTTCAGAAGTATCCAGGTAGTAAGGGTGCAATCATTCTTAATTCTATTGCAACAGTCAAGCGACTCGTACCATTTTTTCAGGAAATTTTGCAACCTTATGGGCTGACAGTCGGGGAAAATACGGGGTTATCGGGGAAAACAGCTAAAGAGGGAAGTCTTGCTGCCGATCTAGTTATTGGAACGAGTACCATTGATGTAGGAGTAGACTTTAAAATTAATTTTCTCATTTTTGAATCAGCCGATGCAGGTAATTTTATTCAGCGGTTGGGAAGATTGGGAAGACATGGCGGTTATGAAAAGAACGGTCAAACAATTAATTTTGAAACTTTTACAGCTTTGGCGCTTGTTCCTAATTTTTTAGTGGAACGTTTGTTTAAGGGTGATTCGCCGCCTTTGGAAGTTAATGGAATTTACGATCGCCCTTATTTTCACAAGACAATTACTGAAAAATATCGGCAAATCAATGATTTTCAAGGTTATTATCGCCGTTGGGGTGCGGTGCAGTCTTTTTGGCTGTTTTATCAGTTGGGCGATCGCACTATTCAACAACAATATGTAGAAAGTCGAGAAAAGTTTGGTTCTGCTTGCGAACAGGTATTTGATACCAGTTTAAAGTCTGTGGCGGGTCGCATTCAAGGATGGGCAAAAGAGTGGCATAAAATTTCGGGTAAGCAGGGAAATCCGATTGCTGAAGATGCTTCAAGTTTCCGAGGTTCTAGTCCTTTGCAATGTGGAATTTACGATCTGACGGAAGAAAACGAATCAGAACGTTTTAAAACTTACGATCTGCCGGGAATTTTGGGAAATTTGGAGATTGAAAGTTTGTCGAAAGCTGGGTTTATGCGAAGTTTGCAAGAAACTGCTTCTCGCATGGGACAACCTATTGCTAAAGGTCGATTCGATCGCTGTTTGGCGTTTATGAAGTTGCGTTCTTATCGGGAGGAAAAACTAAATTGGAAGTTCACTTATGCTGGGGATTTGCAACCAATTGCTGATGCTTGGAAAGTGCAAGTGCTGACTGGGATTGGCATTTGGCAACCAGATAATTTTTGGGTGCGTGAAATCGATAAACACTTACAAAAGCAAGGTTTGGTTTGTTACGTGCTATGTCGTCCAGTTACAGAGGTACGGATGCAGCTACGGCTACCAATGCACTTTCAGATTTACCCGATTAGCGATCGGTATAGTTTCCACGATGCAACTGCACCTTATTCGATTGCGATCGGTCAGTCGGCGCTGCTGGTGGATACCTTGGCTTATTGGCTCAAAAGTAAAGGAGATGAGATATGGGTCGCTTAAGCTGTCGATCCCTGATAGGGATTAGGGTTGAATTAGGTAAGAAGTTAGAGGAACGAACGCCAGTAGGTTCACAGCGAATCTTTTCAATCCCTGATAGGGATTTAAAAACCTCAGTAGGAATTAAGAGGCTTCCTCTAAGCATACCTATTTTAATCATAACAAATTGCAACACTAAGTATGAAAAAAACTTTTATACTTAGGATGCAGAAAGCTCTACACCGTTCAGAGAAACGAACGCGAGTAGGGACACAGATATGTAATCCTCGCCCTTATCGATATATAAACGAAACGGCTTGGTGAGTCTATCTCAGGGGTTCCCACCTCTCAGATTCTAAATACTGAGAAGGTGTGGAGCTTTCTAAACTAGACAACAGGAGAAATACAAATGCCTAAGCGATACGGTTCTAAATCTCCAGATCCGTTACAGTTGTTCATTCCGTACAATCGGAAGCCATTCTTGGAAAACAAGAAAAAAGTTCGCGGTAAAAACAGGGAAATTTTTGAGCAGTTGCAGGAAGTGGTCAAACAACTCCAGATTGCATTTGAGCGAGATGAGTTTGAGTCAGTAGAGGTCAAAGAAGCAACTCGCGATTTCTTAATTCTCGTTCAGGGAAATAAGAAATAAATAGAAAGCAATTCATTATTGATTGACTGAGGCTCTACAGGAGTAGTTTAACTACACGCGAGCCTGTAGAGCTTTTTTTCCAAAAAATTAGTAATCATCTTCGTAACATTTCATGAACAGTCCTATCCCAGAAGACTACAAAAATCTTCTGATTGAAGTGAAACAAAGAATTCGTTCTGCTCAGTATGAAGCACTAAAAGCAGTTAATCAAGAACTGATTGCTCTTTACTGGGATATTGGCAACATGATCGTTACTCGTCAACAGGAAGCTAGTTGGGGTAAATCAGTAGTTGAACGACTAGCAAAAGATTTGCAGGCTGAGTTTCCTGGTATTAGCGGATTTTCCGCTCCAAATCTTTGGCGGATGAGACTTTTCTACGAAACTTATACTGCAAACGAAAAACTCGCACCATTGGTGCGAGAAATTGGTTGGACTCACAATATTGTCATTCTGGAAAAGTGCAAGGATGATTTAGAGCGAGAATTTTATATCAAGATGACTCGTAAATTTGGCTGGACAAAAAATGTTTTAATCAACCAAATTGAAAATCAAACTTATGAAAAGACTCTCCTTAACCAAACCAACTTCGATCGCTCTCTACCAGAGGAAATCCGCAACCAGGCAAAACTAGCAGTTAAGGATGAGTACACTTTTGATTTTTTGGAATTAGGGGACCAACATAGCGAACGGCAGCTAGAACAAGCAATTTTAGCAAAAGTTGAGCCGTTCCTTAAAGAAATGGGTGGAATGTTTGCTTTTATTGGCAGCCAGTATCGCTTGGAAATTAGCGATCGCGAATATTTTATTGATTTAATGATGTATCACCGTCAACTAAAGTGTTTAGTTGCCATTGAATTAAAAACTGGTGAATTTTTACCTGAGTATGTAGGGAAGATGCAGTTTTATTTGGCTGCTTTGGATGACAGAGTAAAGTTACCCGATGAAAATCCTGCCATTGGCATCATCCTTTGTAAATCGAAGGATAAAACAATTGTCGAGTATGCACTGAAGGAATCAAATAAACCAATTGGTGTGGCAACTTATCAAGTGGTTTCTCAAGTGCCTGAAGAACTAAAAACTCAACTTCCGGCACCAGAACAAGTGGCTAAATTATTAGATGGAATTAAGTAAAAATTAGGAACAAACCAATGGTTAACAATGAAGATGATAGTTGGCTATCAGGCGATTTTGGGTTTGATGGTGATGGCGATCGCACTATCGAAACGGAACGAGGATTATTAACGCTTAAGCTATTGCGAGAAGCAATTGAAGCTCAAAATACTGACGATCCAGTAATGCGCGACTTTGCTGAATACGTATTACCGAATTTGCTGCGAGTGGCAATTGGCGTAACGGCGAAAGGTGGGAAATTTTTTGATGAACTTGACCAAAAGAATGAAGCAGAAGGTAAAGCAAAAGTCAGACGAGATAATGCAGCCGATCAATCTTTAAATACTCACTTACTAAATGGATTATTTCCAGCTAATTTAATTGAAAAGCGTTTGGAAAAACTCGATACCACTGTGCGGCGGGTAGTTCGAGAACAGGAACGGCGATTAGTTATTGCGGCGTTTATTCTGCATGACTTTGAAAAGTTTCCAGATGCGCCAGATGATTGTCGCAAATTACCGAAAGAACAGCATCGCTTAATTATTAGTGAAAAAGTTCAACAGTTAGGACTCGATCGCTTTATCAATCCTGACGATCCAAGCAGTTATCCTGAATATATTGACGATCTACTTTGCATGGCTTATAATGCACAAAGACGTTGGGATACTAACTGGAATTTTTCTGAGTTTGGACTCAATCCAGTATTGCGCGATCGCACTCTTCGTAGCCTTTCAGATTTAACCTGTTTAGCTGACTCTCTCGCTTCAATTATCAAGCATCCCCAAGATGCAGAAAATAATAAATTTAAAGAGCTACTTCACAACCTCAGCGACGGAAAATTAAAATTTACCTATCACAGAATTTGTGAAAACAGAGGTGTATTAACCAATGTGGTTAATAACGCTTTGGTAGAAGCTCATACCAGTTTAAATACTAGCGATCGCATTTACTACGAACCGTTGTTATATCTACCAACTGGGGTAATTTATTTAGCCGATCGCGATGCGCCACCGATTAACCCAAAAGATTTACCAGAGCGAGTAGTTGCTAGTATTAAATCTCTCTGCGCCGGACAATTAAAACTCAGACAAACAGGTTTTGGCAGAGATGGTAAAGGCATGAAGTATGCCGAATATTATAACCTATTTTTTGATGATTTTGAGTTAATGCAGGTAGCTTTAGATGCTACTTTACGCATTCTCAATGTTAACAAAGATTCAGTTGCCAAAAGCCGTAGCGATAACTTAGTTAAGTTTCAGCAACAAGGTGTTTTACCTGCCGATTATGACTTAAAATTTGCAGATGATATCCGTATCGACCAACTAGCAGAATTTGGAGACTTGCTTAGTCGCAAGATTTGGGGAGAGCGAGTTAATAGTCTGGAAAATGAGCGGAAGAAACGGGAAACAGAACGAAAGAAAAATCCCAAACTTCCAGAACTACCGCTAGTTAATCTATCTAGTGAAGAATTGGTTTATAAAATTGCGGAATTTTGGAATTTGTCTGATTATCTGCCGCAAATTCGAGCGATTCAGCGCATTAACGAAAATTTGAAAGAAAACAACTTGAAAGGTAATACAGGCGGTGTTCCTTATGAATGGTATTACTTAGCAGCAAAGTATCTGGAACATCATCCCGGTGTGGAAGATTGGCGTCCAATTTGTCAAGCAGCTATTAGTTATATTAAAGAGTTGCTTCAGCCGATTATTTCTCAGTATAAGTTGCCTGATGGTTGGGAGGATTTAAAGACTTGGGTAAACCGAGTAGTAATGTTACCTGGTAGTTCTGAAACCCAACCAACCAAAACTCAAACTCAGACATTTCTGGATGAGTTGGATAACTACAATGCTGCTAAAAAACCAGGAAGAGGACGGCAATTAATTTGCTCGATTTCCCATTCTGCTTATACCGTTACCGAGCAAATGGAATCGGCGGTTTTGTTTACTCCGCAAGTTTATACGAATAAACAAATGTTGGGAGGTTCTAATGCGAAACGCAATATTTCTAGTATTGCGGGTATCGAGATGATGTTGCGGCAAATTTTGATGAATCAAACGCAAGCAGTGGGTAAAAGATTTGAAGATGGTAAGTATCGCTATCTGTATTTTTACCCGACTTATTACTTCACGCCAGAAACTAATAAGTTTTTGCAGAAAGCTTATAGCGGGATTGCTCAAACTCGCTTTGATACGAGTATCCGCAATCATTTTATTAACAAGGATTTGGAGGCGAATTTTGAGCGCGATCGCTATCAAAGCGTCGATGCTTTCCTGATTGATGAAAATATTGAACCTGGAAAAGATCGCACATTCAAGCTTTCTTATCCAGAAGATCAACCTTTAACTTTTTATTTCATGGCGTTACCACCGGGAAGAGAAGGTACAGATACCGAATCTTGGGTAATGCCGAGTTGGTTAGCTTTTGCATTTCCGATGATTTTGGATGTAAAAACTGTTGTTTCCGAGTCGCCTATTCCACCGTTTAATGATGGTGCGGAGTTTGAAGAAAGTGTATTTCTCGATAGTGCGCCGCAAGCTTTTCGGGTGTTGACGAAGCGCGATCGCTTTCGCCTTGACTACATCCTAGAAGGTTGGGAGGAAAACGGTAAATCCTATCCCGCACCTCTCAATGTTTTAACTGCTGCTTATGCAATTCATCTTGATGTTAACGCCAAACAAGGAAAATCAGGTTATGACGCTAACTGGGGAAAATTTACCGAACTTGCAAAGGATTTTGAAACCAGTCCACTTTATGTATTTTCTTATCTCAACCGTTGGGTAAGAAATCAGGGAGTTGAAACAGCACGAATTGAAAAAATTAGGCTTTATGCTTATCATTTTTACCCTTGTTTTGATCCTTATGCAGACTATAACTTTGAATTGGAGGAATGGAAATTGAAACCCGAATCAAATTTGAATCATCCGAAAAAATTGACTGAACTCTATCGCCGCTTTTATCGAGCTAATAAACGATTTAATCCTAAATCGAATGCAGTCTTGAAACCGATTGATATTGCTGCTGAAACTATCCTGAAAGCTGAGATGAGCGTGTTTCAAGGTGACACTTTAGTTGCAGCAGTAGCGGCGGAAGTTTTTAAACTAATGGATCGGGTTCATTCTTCTACTGCGGAAGGACGTTGGATGATGAGCAAACGAGAAGAAGAAAGACAAGCTGTTTTAGATTTTGCGCGATATTTTGTCGTGGAGGTATTTGAGAAATCTTTTGCAGGCGATCGCGCTCGTCTTGCGGGTCGTCAATTAAACCTAATTCGCGATACCTGTGAGTTTCTTTATCGCTTAGAAGATGACAAAGAACGTCAAGAAACTACACCTGATGAACCCGATCGAATTGCAGAAATTGAACCAGGAGAAAATTAGATTATGCCTATCCTTAATCCCAATCAATCCTATACTTTTAGCAAATATTTTGAGATGTGTATTTCACCTCAAGATTTGGCTAAAGAATTTGGCTATACTTTTAGCCGTAAACGTCTCAATCTACCACAGTATCAGGAGAATCTCGATCGATTAAAAGAACTACAAGAACGCCTTGACGAAATTCTCCCATACTTTGATTTAGCTACTGAAACGAGCCGTAGAGAAGTGTTAGTTTCACCAATTATTTTAGATTTAGTTCACTATACTAAATCTGAAGTAAGAATCGAGTATCAAATCAAAGTTAACGAACAATTACAAGGTTATTTTGATTATCTAATCAAAAACCGAAATAATCTTTTAGTAATCGAAGCCAAAAAGGAGGATTTAGATTACGGCATGACTCAACTTTTCGCTGAACTAATTGCCTTAGATAACTGGCAAGAAAATCAACAACAAAATCAACTGATTGGTGCAGTTACTACTGGCAAGATTTGGGTATTTGCTCAACTCGATCGCACCAAAAAACATCTCGATCAAGGACTTGATAGCTATCGCGTTCCTGATGATTTAGATCCATTAATGCGAATTCTGGTTCAAGCTCTCATTTAATCTGTGTGCCAATCCAAATTAACTTCATCGTTGTTTTTTGATTTGGCAATTCAGAGAATAAAAGCTATTTCAAGCAGGATTATCCGCCATGTCAAAACTACTAAATCCCAATCAATCCTATACGTTCAGCAAAATTTTTGAACTCCAGATTGAGCCAGACGATCTTGTTAATGAATTTGGCTACACGCTAGAACGAACTCGGCTTAATTTACCTCAGTATTCTGGGGAGTTGGATCGTTTGGAACAACTGCGATCGCGCATTGAAGAAATTTTGCCTTATGTCAGCCTTGCTAGTGAAACCTCTCGTCGAGAAATTTTGATTTCGCCAGTGGTTTTGGAGCTAGTTCACTATACCAAAGCTCAACTACGAATTGAATATCCTCTCAAAGTTACAGAACAACTGCAAGGTTACTTGGATTATCTTTTGAGAACCCAAACAGAGATTTTAGTAATTGAGGCAAAGCGAGAGGATTTAGACTATGGTTTTACGCAGCTTACAGCCGAAATGATTGCTCTCGATCGGTGGGAAAAAACTTCAGCAAATTCTACTATGATTGGTGCTGTTACAACTGGAAAAATCTGGCAGTTTGGACGGCTAAATCGAGAAACAAAACACATTCAACAAGGCTTAGATAGCTATCGAGTTCCAGACGATCTAGATCCGCTAATGCGAATCCTAGTTCAATCGTTGATTGCCTAATTCATCCAATATTTAGTTTTTTCAGGAGAACAATCGTGACTTTTCTCAAAAATGTCGATTCTAAGCATTTCCATTCTGAAATTCCCTACAAACCAATGGGTAAATACGTTCACTTTTTAACGATCCGCGTCACCGAATCTTACCCGCTATTTCAAACTGATGGGGAATTGAATAAAGCACGGGTCAAAGCTGGAATTGCAGATAAAACTACCATTAGTCGCCTCTCGATGTTCAAGCGTAAGCAATCTACGCCAGAGCGTTTGATTGGTCGAGAATTACTGCGAAACTATGGTTTAATGACGGCGGAAGAATGCGACTACAATGTGAATTTTGCGATGAATAATGCAGATTGCATTATCTATGGTTTTGCGATCGGTGATTCTGGTTCAGAAAAGTCTAAAGTTGTGGTAGATACTGCATTTTCGATTACGGCTTTTGACCAATCTCACGAAACTTTTACTCTGAATGCTCCTTTTGAAAATGGCACTATGAGCCGTCAGGGAGAGGTTACTAGCCGCATTAACCAGCAAGATCACATTTTGCCGCAAGTTTTCTTTCCTAGCATTGTGACGCTAAAAGACCCGACTGAAGCAAGTTTTCTGTATGTGTTTAACAACATTTTGAGAACTCGCCATTATGGAGCGCAAACTACTCGTACTGGTCGGGTGAGAAATGAGTTAATTGGTGTTGTCTTTGCTGATGGAGAAATTGCTAGTAATTTGCGCTGGACTCAGGCAATTTACGATACTATGAAGGCTAATAATAGTCTACGTTCTCCCGATCCTTTGGATGAAGATGATGTTACTTCGGCTGCTAAAAGTGCAATTGAGTTACTGATGTCTGAAGAGTTTATAGTGCATACTGATTTTATTGGCGAAGGTTTTGTAGCTTTGAGTAATGAAGTTAAAGCTTTGACTGGTAGCGAAGAGGGAGTAAAGGCTATTTTGCAGAAGGCTAATGATGAAGCGAAAGCTTACTTCTCCAAGTATGTGGAAAAGGCTAAGAAGACAACTGCTAAAGCGAAGTAACTGCCATGACTTTTATTTACCGTTGTGAAATTGAGTTGCATGATAGCATTTATTTTGCCACTCGCGAGATAGGAAGACTCTACGAAACAGAGCCAATAATTCACAATTACGCTCTCTGTTATGCACTAGGTTTAGTAGATAGCGAAATCTATTCCACTACTGTTGCAGAGGAGCATTCCTATCGCTATTTTTGTGCCGAACAAGTTCCTAAATATGAGGAACATTTAACGCCGCTGAACGTACAGGGAATTTATGTAACTCCGGCCCGATCGCTCTCCCATTCCTCCATTCTCAATACTTGGAAATATGCTAATAATAACTATCATGTTGAAATGGAGAAAACTCAGAAAAATATTCCTAGTTTTGGCAGAGCAAAGGAGATTGCACCGGAAAGTAAGTTTGAGTTTTTCATAGTTTCTGAAAAATCTCTGAAACTGCCGAAATGGATTCGTTTGGGGAAGTGGATGAGTAAAGCGGCAATGGAAATTAATGAAGTTCGGGAATGTAAGCGATCGCAATCCGAATCTGAATTCATTTTCCCTTATCCTTTAAATCCTTTAGACGTGATGTTTACCCATCAAGTAATGTCCTACGACGTGGTAAATATGCCGCCTGTTAGTTTGATTCAAAATGTGAAAATGCGGGGTAATTACTATGAATTTGACAAGCTGAAAATACCCGCAAAAATGCTATATCGCTTCCGAAATTAATAGTAAATTGGATTGAAATATCGAAACCCAACTATTTTTATGATTTTGGGTTTCGCTTCACTCAACCCAACCTACAATCGAACTAAAATTTAAAATCTAATGCCTCACAGCTTAGTCCTCAACCTCGTTCCCCAATCTCCAATTCCCGCGCAATTCCTCACCGGAAGACACTTACACGCTTTATTTTTCAATTTGGTGAGTTCGGTCGATCGCAAATTGGGAGATTACCTGCACCAGTCCACAGCTGACAAAGCTTTCACTGTCAGTCCCCTGCAACCGCAGCGCCGCCAAATTCAACCGGGAATCAAAGAAAATACCCTGCAATGGGAACATCAAAAGGCAATTCCTACCGGGACGCCTTGCTGGTGGCGCATTTCTCTGCTGGATGATACTTTATTCAGCCAGCTTACTCAACTGTGGTTAAATATCAATCCCGAACATCCTTGGCATCTTGGCCCAGCGGATTTATATATTACCAGAATTCTGGGAACTCCGCAAGCAAATCAACCTTGGGCAAATGCTAATAGTTATGCAGAAATCTATCAAGAAGCAAGCGAAACTAATCGGGTAATTTCTCTCAATTTTGCGACGCCAACGGCTTTTCGGCAAGGACAATTCGATACGGCACTTCCTACTAGGGAATGCGTGTTTAATAGTTTGTTGCATCGGTGGAATAAATATAGTTCAATTGAGATCGATAATATTGCGATCGAATCTATTTTTCCCAGCTTCGTTGACATCCGAACTGAGGTTTTAGCAGACTCCCGTAGCAAGTTTATCGGCATTGTGGGAGAAGTGGTTTATCGATTGCTGGGAGATGTAGAACCTTTGGCAATTAAACAGATTAATGCGTTGGCAGATTTTGCCCTTTACAGCGGAGTTGGCAGAAAAACTCCGATGGGAATGGGGATGACTAGAAGATTACCGATTTTTCACTCTAAATAATACCAATTTATGAATGAAATTGAATACATTCCGATTGCGGCACTTAACCAGTATGCCTATTGTCCGCATCGTTGTTGGCGGATGTTTTGTGCTGGAGAATTTGTCGATAATCAGTACACAATTGAAGGTACGAGTTTGCACGATCGCGTTCACACTCTCAGTCAAGAAAACCGAGATGATATGCAGCAAATCCGGGCAATTTGGCTGAAGTCTGAACAATACAATTTGATTGGTAAATCGGATTTAGTTGAATCAGTTGATGGTGAATTATATCCGGTCGAATATAAGCGGGGAAAGAAAGGCGAATGGGATAACGACGAGTTGCAAGTTTGCGCCCAAGCGCTTTGTTTAGAAGAAATGACCGGGCAAATAATTAAGCAAGGTTACGTTTATTATGCCCAATCCCATCAACGACAATTAGTAGAGATTTCAGAAAGTTTGAGAGCAGAAGCGATCGCAAATATTTCCGATATCAAAAATCTACTCGCAACTGGCAAAATGCCTATCCCAGTTTATAGCAAACGCTGTCAAGGATGTAGCCTTTATGAACAATGTTTGCCCCAAGCGGCTAAAAAGGTTAGCCGCTATGAAGAATAGTTATTAGTAATTCGTCATTTATCATTAATTGAGGTGAAAAATGGGAACGCTTTATATCAGTCAAGATGATGTATTTATCGGCAAAATCGATGAACGCTTGAACGTAAAAGCGAAAAATCAAATATTGCAGGATGTACCTTTAATTCATTTAGATGGAGTGGTGATTTTGGGACGGGCGACTATTTCTCCTGCGGCGATCGCAGAATTGTTACAACGGAAGATTCCTTTAACTTTTATGACTGACACTGGAAAGTATTTGGGTAAGTTGGAACCGGAATTAACTAAGAATATATTTGTGAGAAATGCTCAATGGAAAGCAGCGGGTGAAACTCCCCAAGCTACTCATGTTGTGCAGGGTTTTATTCGGGGAAAGTTAAAAAATTATCGCAGTAGTTTGTATCGCTATCAAAGGGAACATTCCGAGTTGAATTTAGAAGCAGCGATTACTCAGATTAGCAATGCGATCGCAAAACTGGAAAAAGTCGCCAACATCGATTCCCTTCGAGGTTTAGAAGGTGCCGGAAGCGCTGCATATTTTGGCGTATTTAATCAGCTAATTCGAGTAGATGGATTTACTTTTCAACCGAGACATCGACCGGCTACCGATCCAGTAAATTCTTTACTCAATTTTGGCTATACTTTGTTGCGTCATGATGTGGAAAGCGCAATTAATATTGTGGGGTTTGACCCTTATTTAGGATATCTCCACGTTCAGCGTTACGGACGAGTGGGATTGGCGTTTGATTTAATGGAAGAATTTCGCCCATTAGTGGTAGATGCGATAATTTTAAGTGGAATTAATCGCCGGGTGATTACTCTCAATGATTTTACCACTGAACCGATTAGCAATGTGATGCGGTTATCAGATACCGGACGACGAGAGTTTTTGAAAATGTATGCTCAAAAGAAACAATCGGAGTTTAAACATCCGGTTTTGGGAAGAAAATGTACTTATCAAGAAGCCTTTGAAATTCAAGCACGTTTTTTGGCGAAATATTTGATGGGAGAAATCGATAAGTATCCGCCTTTAGTGATGAAGTAAAACTAAGGAATCGTTAGTGGGTAATAGCAAATGACAAATGACAAATAACCAATGACTAATATGCACATCCTGATTTCTTACGATATCCCAGAAGATAGCCGCCGCACGAAAATTCACAAGATGCTCAAATCCTACGGACAATGGATGCAGTACAGCGTGTTCGAGTGCGCGGATTTGACGGAAACTCAGTATGCTAAACTGCGATCGCGTCTGGCGAAATTGATTAAACCAGAAGAGGACAGCATTCTGTTTTTTCCCCTCTGTGCTTGCTGTCAGCGCAAAACTGAACGCATCGGGGGCGAAGTCCCGGCGGATCGAACCATATTTTTTGCCTAATTTGCGCGGATCGGTAGGTGTAAAATTTGAGGGGCGAAAATTTTCGGCTCTAATTCTTACACGGCAAGGGTTCCATGCCTCTCTCCTGCAAAATCGATCCGCGCCAAACCTGAAACTTTGACTGGGTAAGGGTTTGAGAAGAAAAATAAAAAAGGGGGTTTACAAGTCCCAGTCTGGAATGATACATTAAGTATCGATCCGCGATAGAGAACCTTGAAAACTAAATATGATAAGCTTCTGGGCTAGGTTAGTTGCAACTAAAACGAATCCCTATTAGGGATTGAAACAAATCTAGACGGAACCTATTAGTTTTTTTATTCAATTGTTGCAACTAAAACGAATCCCTATTAGGGATTGAAACCTCATGAACTCTTCCACAATCCCGAAGGATTTCGTAAGTTGCAACTAAAACGAATCCCTATTAGGGATTGAAACGCGGCATCTTATTTGTTTGAGTAAGGGCATCTACCGGGTTGCAACTAAAACGAATCCCTATTAGGGATTGAAACCATCCAAAAGGCTAGATTCGTTGATCCGACCGGAGTTGCAACTAAAACGAATCCCTATTAGGGATTGAAACTGACCCCTACTTCACTTTTTTCGGACTTTCTTTTTAAGTTGCAACTAAAACGAATCCCTATTAGGGATTGAAACGAGATTCGCATTGAGGTAGCCGATCGAACCCAGGTTGCAACTAAAACGAATCCCTATTAGGGATTGAAACTTAATGAAATTTTCAAAAGTCGCTGGCAAGATTATCGTTGCAACTAAAACGAATCCCTATTAGGGATTGAAACAAAAACAAAAAGAATAAGTGGGGTTCGGACTCCAGGTTGCAACTAAAACGAATCCCTATTAGGGATTGAAACTGATACTTGACTCATAAGGATGCTCCTTGAGACTGTTGCAACTAAAACGAATCCCTATTAGGGATTGAAACTTTCCTGGGTGGCCCAAATTTTGCTTTTCTCGCGATGTTGCAACTAAAACGAATCCCTATTAGGGATTGAAACTCGGCTATCCCGGATTTTAATCAGCAGTATCTTGCCTGCGTTGCAACTAAAACGAATCCCTATTAGGGATTGAAACGGATACAGACGGGAGCGAAAAATTTGGAAATTGCCAGTAGAGTTGCAACTAAAACGAATCCCTATTAGGGATTGAAACGCTTCCCTTAGTTTGGCCTTCCTATCCCCTACCTCATGTTGCAACTAAAACGAATCCCTATTAGGGATTGAAACATTTTGATTTTGCTCCATTATTTGAAGGGCTTTTGTTGCAACTAAAACGAATCCCTATTAGGGATTGAAACCCCATCAACTTCTCGGTA
Source organism: uncultured bacterium (assembly GCA_964546365.1). Taxonomy (GTDB): domain Bacteria; phylum Cyanobacteriota; class Cyanobacteriia; order Cyanobacteriales; family Aerosakkonemataceae; genus DATNQN01. Next base: position 49,465 of record CAZJJR010000013.1, read on the forward strand.
GGCGATCGCGTCATCATCGTTGCAACTAAAACGAATCCCTATTAGGGATTGAAACATTTGCTGAATAGCCTGATCCAAATTTTGAGCCTGAGCAGGTTGCAACTAAAACGAATCCCTATTAGGGATTGAAACGATCCTCAATCTCAAGCTAATGGAAAAGGTCAGCGTTGCAACTAAAACGAATCCCTATTAGGGATTGAAACGCAACTTGGCTAGCGCAGCGATGAGGCGATCGCAATACTGTTGCAACTAAAACGAATCCCTATTAGGGATTGAAACTGGGTAAAAGCGAAAAACATCGCCTAAACCTGGGGTTGCAACTAAAACGAATCCCTATTAGGGATTGAAACGAGCGAGTATTGCAATCCCATTCGATTTGGAGTAGACCAAGTTGCAACTAAAACTAATTCCTATTATGAACTGAAACTTATTCAGTCCGAATTTTGACTTTACAACCAGCCTTAATTATTTACAAAATATTCCGAAAATACTATATTATAATTAACTAAAAGAATCCTTCAATCTAAAATCTAAAAACCCAAATCTAAAATCGAATGACTGTATTTCCTTACGATCAATTTGCCAAAGATTACCTCAAAGAATTATTATCACCATTAGGAGAAATAGAAACAAGCCGTAATATTGCTGGTGAAGTTCGAGAAATCGATGTTTGGTTCGCACCTGGGTCAGAAGTTACCAATGCAAGTCAACTAGGATTATTAGGGCGTTTAGCAACTACGGCAGCAATCTTTGAACCTTTCCGAAATGCAATAGACTTGGGTGATGTTCGTAGCTGCATGGGCAAATTGTTCGATGTCTTCGCTTTATTAGAACGTCAAGCAAGACGAAATAAAACCCAGATAGAGGAGATAGATTTACCTCATCTGTGGATAATTTCACCCACTGCATCAGAATCCTTACTAGCAGGTTTTGGAGCTACACTCGATTTAGATAACTGGGGTAGCGGAGTTTATTTTCTTCACCCACACCTGAAAACCGCAATTGTGGTTATTCACCAACTACCATCAACGCCAGAAACTCTTTGGTTACGAATTTTAGGAAAAGGCAGGGTGCAGCAACAAGCAATTGATGAATTAGCAGCACTTCCAGAGAATGAACCATTACGGGGTGTAGTGTTGGAGTTGTTAATTAATCTCAAGACTATATTAGAAATAAGCCAAAACTTAGAACCGGAGGAGGAAAACTTAATTATGCGTTTGTCACCACTTTACGAACAACGTTTAGCTGAAGCTACTCAACAAGGTATCGAGCAAGGTATCGAGCAAGGTATCGAACGCGGTATCGAGCAAGGTATCGAGCAAGGTGTTCGCCAAGGACAGCGAATTTTTATAGAAAATTTATTGAAGGCAAAATTTGGGAAGTTGGATGAAGAGCTAACAAAAATTATTGAGCCTTTGTTAACATTACCGCCAGCCGATTCTACTGCCTTGTTGTTAAATTTATCTCGTGCGGAATTGTTGGCAAGGTTTAATTAAATTTTTTAGGGTGAGAAAAAAGAAACCCGGTTTATTAGAGAAACCGGGTTTTTGGGCTATTAAAACAACAACATAAGAAACGCGATCCGTTTTCATCCCTATTTATAGGTAAAAACAAATACTCAAACGCCACATTAAGTTCCGTCTACCAAGTTCAGTCTAAAATCTAAAATTTAAAATCTAAAATCGAGATATCCAGCCAAAAGCTAAAAAATGGTCACCATCGTCGTCATCATCAACACGCTGATCGCTCTAATCAACTTCTACATTGCTTGGCGAATCTGGAAACTGCGGCGCGTCATCGCTAATGCCACCAAAGCGATACTAGCAGCCGATCGCAATACCCATAACGTACTTTACGGCGCACCCATCCCGATTACCCAAGGAAAAAAAGGCATCGCGGCATTGCGGAAACAGCATCAGGGATTAGTAATAAAGCTTCAGCAATTCAAACAAGTTCTTCTTTTGCTAGGCTTCGGGCAGAGAATATGGCAAACCAGAAACCCAATGGCAAGGCAATCCAAATATGCCAACAAAGCCAGGATATTTCCCTTAAAAGCCAAAAAAGCCAAATAAAAGCTAAAATTAAACACCGAACATTTTCAGAATGTAAGATATTTCATCATAGTAAAATCTCTCTCACCGATCGTTGCTCGTTTAGAAACCCGCCTAAAATGGGTTTAAGGATAGAGACCTGAAAAATGTCTGAGAAAAATACTGGTTCCTTTATTGGCGGTATGCTGCTAGGTGCAGCGGTTGGCACGATAACTGGCTTACTGTTAGCACCCCGCAGCGGTAAAGAAACCCGACATCTGCTCAAAAAATCCGCCGAAGCAATCCCGGAGTTAGCAGAAGACCTCTCAAGCAGCGTACAATTACAAGCCGATCGCCTTTCCGAAACAGCGCTGCGAAACTGGGATGAAACCTT
>CAZJJR010000013.1:51917-52747 GCA_964546365.1 uncultured bacterium
AGCGATCGCAGCCGGATTAGAAGCCAGTTCCAAAGAAAGACAAAAATTTGAAAAAACAGAAACCGCCACTGGAGAAAAACGTTCAACTCAAGATAGCTTAGAAGAGTTATACACCAACTCCTATGCCCCAGTCACTAATCTAACCAACCAAGACTTATCGCCCAAAGAAACTGATTCAGAAAATTAATCCCTGCTTTATACCCCTGGATTCATACCTGGGGTCAATCTAAAAATCTAAAATCTAAAATCTAAAATCTAAAATCGATTGACCTTTTGTGATAGACCCCATCTTCTGGTTAGGACTTTCCATTCTGCTAGTTGCCGTCAGCCTCACCGCTGTTCTAGTGGCGGCATTACCAGCATTGCAGGAAATCGCTAGGGCAGCCCGCAGTATCGAAAAATTAGCAGACACCTTATCTCGCGAACTGCCGCCCACTTTGGAAGCAATTCGCCTCACGGGTATGGAAATTAGCGACTTAACCGATGATGTCAGCGATGGAGTCAAAAGTGCCAATCAAGCCGTCAAACAAGTCGAACAAGGGGTAGTATCAGCCAAAAACCAAGCTAAAAAAGTCCAACTCACCACCCGCAGCGTCTTTTCCGGGGTCAAAGCAGCTTGGAAAACCTTTACCCGTACTCCTCCCAGTTCCCCACCAATCAGGCGATCGAATTCCTCTCCCCTTCCCCCCTCTCAACGCAATAGCGTAGACTTTCCAGAATCAACAATTCGTTCCGAACATAACCGAGAGGGATAGAGGGGAAAAGGGGAAAGGGGAAAAGGGGAAAAAATTTGTGTTCTGAATTCTGACTCCTGAATTCTGACTCCTGAA
>CAZJJR010000014.1:0-395 GCA_964546365.1 uncultured bacterium
TCGGAAGACTTACCAAAAATCATGAGTTCGATGACGGCGGGAACGGAACGGATTAGAAAAATCGTGCAAGCGTTAAAAAACTTTGCCCGTCATGGAGAAGCGGAATTAAAAGTAGTCGATCTGCACGATGGAATTGATAGTACTCTGATGATTTTGCAGCATCGCTTCAGCGGTGAATCGAACGAAACGCCTATTTCAGTGATCAAACAATACGGTTCGTTACCTTTAGTGGAATGCTATGCTGGGCAAATCAATCAAGTGTTTATGAATATTTTAAGTAATAGTTTAGATGCTTTAGAAAGCTGGCAAACTCAATCTAAAAAGCCGACGATTACTATTGCAACCGAAGCAATTAATTCGGAACAGGTGGCGATATCGATCGCAGATAATGGCCC
>CAZJJR010000014.1:405-49623 GCA_964546365.1 uncultured bacterium
GACGGAAGAAGTAAAAAAGCACATTTTCGATCCGTTTTTTACTACCAAAAGCGTAGGTGCTGGGACTGGTTTGGGTTTATCGATCAGCTATCAAATTGTAGTAGAATCTCATGAAGGAAAAATAGATTGCGATAGCGCACCGGGAGAGGGAGCGAAATTTACGATCGTACTTCCGGTGAATCATCCAAAAGCGACAAGTTGAAGTTCGCGATCGCATTTTTGAACAAAATCTCTTTTGACTAAAAAAATTTACATATTTGTAATAGTTGTACATCTATCTTCAGATATAGAAAATATCCGATTGGGGGCCTGAGTGCGTATTATGATTGAAAAATCAGATTCCCCATCAATATTTTCTTGGAAAAAAATATGCCATTAAAAGCTACGGACCCTCATGCCAAAACTCTGATCTTGCTAGCTTTGTGGGATTTGGGCGCATCCCAACAGCAAATTAATAAAGGTTTGCTAACAAAGCGAATTGTACCGAAGGGCGGCAAAATTGGCGAGTTTCAAACAGTTTTAGATCAAATGCAAGCGGAGAATTTAATCGAATTTTCCGCCAAAAAAGTGTTTATGCCTGCGAACGGCGTACAGAAGTTAGAGGAAGGTTTGAAAAGTAATGATTTTCAGTTTACAACCCAAATTGGAGAAAAAACTGCTAATGCTTTGTTGAATTGGATTAAGCAGGGGGGAACACTAGCAAATGGCGCGATCGCACCTGCTGCCGTGAAATCAGAAGCGATCGCATCTTATGACGAGTTCAAGCAAGTGGCGTTGGATGTATACGACAAACTCAACCGCGATTACAACCTCAACGATCTGGTTCCCATTTACCGGATCAGGAGGGAGATTGGTGACAAGGTTTCCCGCTCTCAGTTCAATGACTGGATGATGGAAATGCAGGCTAACGACATTTTGCAACTTCAAGGTGGCGGTGTCGAAGACAGCGCCCCAGACAAAATCGAAGACTCGATTAGAAATGAACTAGGGAATTTACGCTGCTACGCTAAACGTCTGACACCCTAAGCTCGATCGAACAATTTTTTTTAGACATTTTTGTTTTTCAAACTTTAGTCATCACAAAACTATGATTAGCAACGCATCTCAAATCGAAGATCTCATCAGAAGCCATCACATATTTGATGGTCATCAAGTTGTCAAAAAATCGCAAGTATGGGGAGAGACTTTCCCTGATGTTATTTCTATAAATGCCCATGCTTCTGATGCAGTTTTTGAGGCGCTCCAACAAGTTCGCACAGGTAAATGCCAAGTAAGGGGAATTACTATAACGGCAGACAAAGGATTAGGTAAGAGTCACATTATAAGTAGGATTCGCCACCGCCTTCAGTCTGAAAACGGCACCTTATTTATTTACATGGCTGAGTATGATGATTTAAATCGAATTAAGTATGAGTTTCTCCAAACTTTGGCATCTAGCCTAAAACAGGTTGGCAGCCAAAATGTAATGCAGTGGCAAGAAATAGCAACAGCTTTAGTCAATGAGACTTACAAGAAAAATTACGCTCCAAAGGATTTAGTTAATAGATTTCCAATAACATTAGCAAAAACTCCTAACTTACTTGAGAACCTTGTTAGCTGTGTAGTTCAAGTTAAGCCCGACATAGACCCTTATCTCTTACGGGCTATTTTATGGACGCTTTCTCAACCTCATGCACCTTTCGCAATCAAATGGATTGCTGGAGAAGAATTAGCACAGTTACAAGCTGATAAAATGGGTTTACCAACTGTTGCTATTGATTCTTATAAAAGCCTGTGCCAAATTATAGATTTAATAAGTGATTACCGAATACCGCTAATTTGTTTTGATGAATTAGATGGTACAGGTTGCGATCAAGCTGGTAATACAAGAGCGCAAGTTATTGCCACTTTGGTAAAAGATTTATACAACAAAATAAAACGTGGTGTACTTCTGACAACTATGTATCCAGCTACTTGGAATTATCAAATAGAAACTATGTCAGATGCAAATGCAGTTATCGATCGGCTGGCTGATTTTAGTGCTGGCAAACCCATTGCTTTAAAAAATCTTAATTATGATGATATTGTTGGCTTAATTTCCCAACGATTGAAAAAGCTTTGTGATGATAATGGAATTAGCCAACCTCATCCAGTTTATCCATTTGAAGAGGATGAGCTTAGAAAACTTGCTAAACAAGGGCCAACTGCAAGAGAAGTTTTAACTTGGTGTGCAGAAAGAATTAAAAAAGGTAAAGGGCCGAATCCTGTTGAACTTGCTTTTAAAGAAGAAGTTGAAAACCTTACAGACTTTATGGATGACGAAGCTAAAGTTGCACAAGCTCTCATTTTTAACTTCGATAGGATAATCGGGCAGACTATCAAAGGAGTCAGAATTGATAAGATTGAAGCTCCCGTTCCAAAAACTAATAATAAGATTAACTTCAAGATTATTGGCGAAGAAAATGGCAAAATAGTCAAGATCGGAGTAGCTGTTATTCAGGCATCTGGTGGTGTAAGTATACAAGCCAGGTTGAATGCTCTTACTAAATATCAACAGTACGATCTAACTCGTGGGTGTTTTGTTCGTTCTAAAACAATTCCCCCTAACGCCGTGCAAGCCCAAAACTACTGGAAGCAACTTGTAGACCAGCAAGGGGGTGAATGGGTGGAGTTAAAAGAAGAGGAAATTAAACCATTAATAGCGATTTGGTCTGTGTACCAAAGTCGGGAGAGCCGCGATTTAAGTGAAAAGGATATTTTCAACTTCATTAATGAAAAAGCTCTTGAAAAACAACTTGGATCTAGCAACCTTCTAATTCAAGATATTCTGAGCGATCCATCGGGCCAAATTCCGGAGAATTTAGTTGATGAAGATGCTTCATTTGAAGCACTAGTTATGTCATCTAAATCATCTGAATGGATTGATGATAATGTTCTTAATGCTTTAGAAGAGTCAATTTTAAAGAGGTAATTTGACTTTGATTACAACTGCACTGCGTCTACCTGCTCCAGACGTTGAAGCTCTAATTCAAGGGCGAACGATCGTAGCTATATCCCCGATTTTTCTTAATCCGGGACGATTGTTTGCCCTTTATTCCTCTGATGCTTCAACTATCTCTCTGCCAGTTGAGCGATATTACCGCTCAACTTTTCTTTCAATTGCCCAAAAATCTTTTACGGATTTAAATTCGGAGACAGTTTCAATTAAAGCTTGGGCTAGATGCGAATTTTGTCGAGGTGTCAAAGATCCTCAAACTTTAGCTGCCATATCGCGATTAACTGTATGGACAGAAGAAGCTTTACAGGAAATACTTTCACAAAAAAGTAATATTATTCTGGCTTACTTGCGTGTTTATCAACTGCTTCAACCAATTGAAGTACCGACTAATTCGCAAAGCCCGTTTGTCCCTTTACAACAGCCTTTGCCAACTACTGAATCTTTGCAGCTATTTGGAGATCAAGCCTTTAGCCAACGCCGACGCCAGTTAGAAAATTTAGAAGCGCCACTGCATCCGGAATTGGAAGAGTTACAAAGTGCGATCGCTCAATTAGCTACTACTAACCCAGATGCTAATAAGCTAAACGAACATCTCAAAATATTTCTAGGTTGGAGCGTTAAAAAACCGAGCAAACAACTAGATAAAAATTTAGCCTGGATCAATGATATTGCTAAATTCGGCAATCGCAGCATAGAAGAAGATACCGGAGAAAAAAGTAACTACCAAGCAGGAACAGATTTTGAAAATATAACTCGTCGCAGCCTAGAATTTTTAGGATTTAAAGTTGATGAAGCATATAAAGGTGGTGCAGGAGGTTTAGATTTATTTTGTTCTCAACCTTACCATCTAGTTGGAGAGTGTAAAGCAGGTAAAAGCATTCCCGATCGGACAGTAGAAGAACTAGATAGAATTGGCAAAAGGCATCTTAAAGAAGATTATCTGAAGGCTTTAAGGTTAATTATTGGCCCTGGTGAACCAACTAAAAATCTTCGAGAATCAGCCAAGATATCCAAAGTTAGCATAATTAAACCCATGACACTCCAAAAGTTAGTTGAACTACAAGCAAAATATTCCGGCTCAGTTAATCTAATTGAACTTGAGCCATATCTACAGGCTGGTCAAATTGATAGTAAAATTGATGAATATATCGAAAAAGTTTTGAAAGATATTAAGTTGCGATCGCAGGTTGTTGATGCAGTCAAACAACTAGGTCAACCAGGGAGCGAACATTTAACAGCGGAAATTCGAGTTTATTACAATGCTGTGTTTGTTAAAGAACAAATTTCTAAGCTAGAAGATTTACGATTAGTTCATGAATTACTTTTAGAACTTTCTTCACCTTTAGCAGGTTATTTAGGACGGAAAAAAGGTAATGATTGGCAGAGCGATCGCTTTTATTTCCTCCGCGATCTGGTAGTAGATGCCTAACAGAAAATCAAATAAAATAGGAAATATAAAACAGATGAAAAATTTAATTTTTAAAGCCTGAAAAACAGATGAATACCTTGCCTACAAAACTACCAACCGATACCTGGGTAGTAGCTACATGGGATGAATTTATTCAAACCATTGAAGACCCTGCTTATCAAAAAGCGAAAGGCTACTATTACAACGGAAAATTGAGGATTGAAAATATGGGGGTTGGCCCAGATCATGCCAAGGATAATACAATTATCGCCGTTGCTGTTCCTTTATTTGCTGCTATCAAAAATATTTCGCTCAATGGTTTAGAAAACTGTACTTATCGAAAACCTGGTATTCTGGAGTGCCAACCGGACATATTTTACTATATCGGAGACCGATCGCAATTTGCCCCCACCGGAAGTGCGATCGCAAATCTCGATCTTATTCCACCACCAGACATCGCGATCGAAATTGCCGATACTACCTTATCTGATGATAAAGGGGAAAAACGATTACTTTACGAAGAAGTAAAAGTAGGAGAATACTGGATAGTTGACGTACAAAAGCCAGAAATAATTGCTTTTGAAATTATCCCCACTGGTGGAAGTAGAAGAATTTATCAATTTAAATTAAGATAGGCAGAAGGTAAACAGAGAAAAGAGAAAAAATTTAACTTAATTTCAACCTTTATCTTCATACTTCTCTCTCCTAAATATCTCTCCTGCTAGCCAAGAAAGTAAAGACATTGCATACAATGCCTCTACTTTCTTTTCTTTCCCTTTCTCCTTTCCTATTCCCTTCGCTTCCCCGTTCCAGAATTTTCACCAAATGGTAAAATAAAAAACCTCTGGCTTCTTATTCAACCATCATGGGCAACACATTCGGACATTTATTTCGCATCACCACATTTGGCGAATCACACGGCGGCGGCGTTGGCGTCGTCATAGACGGTTGCCCACCGCAACTAGAAATATCAGCCGAAGAAATTCAAGTAGAATTAGACAGGCGGCGACCCGGACAAAGCAAAATCACCACACCCCGCAAAGAAGCAGACACCTGCGAAATCCTCTCCGGCACTTTTGAAGGGAAAACGTTGGGAACTCCGATCGCAATTCTAGTCAGAAATCAAGACACCCGCCCCCAAGACTACGACGAAATGGCGCAAAAATATCGCCCTTCCCACGCCGATGCCACCTACGATGCTAAATACGGCATTCGTAACTGGCAAGGCGGCGGCAGATCCTCAGCCAGAGAAACAATTGGTAGAGTAGCAGCAGGTGCGATCGCTAAAAAAATTCTTAAACAATACGGTAACGTAGAAATCATCAGCTATGTTAAGCGAATCAAAGACCTAGAAGGCGCGGTCGATCCCAACACCGTCACGATGGAACAAGTAGAAAGCAACATCGTTCGCTGTCCCGACTCCGAATGTGCCGATCGCATGATCGAACTGATCGAAGAAGTACGGCGACAAGGTGATTCGATCGGCGGCGTAGTGGAATGCGTCGTCAGAAACGTCCCGAAAGGATTAGGCGAGCCAGTATTCGATAAACTAGAAGCAGATTTAGCCAAGGGTGTAATGTCCTTGCCTGCAAGTAAAGGATTTGAAATAGGCTCTGGCTTTGCCGGTACCCTGCTCACTGGTAGCGAACATAACGATGAATTTTACACCGACTCCAACGGCAACATACGGACACTTACCAACCGTTCCGGCGGCATTCAGGGTGGTATATCTAACGGTGAAAACATTATTATGCGAATAGCATTTAAACCAACTGCTACTATTCGTAAAGAGCAGCGTACCGTCAACCGCGAAGGTGAACAAACTACACTAGCAGCCAAAGGACGACACGATCCTTGCGTTTTACCTAGAGCAGTGCCTATGGTAGAAGCAATGGTTGCTTTAGTGCTGTGCGATCATCTGTTGCGGCACCAGGGGCAATGTGGCACCTTGAAGTTTGAAGTTGCAAATGGAAACTAGCCCTTCTTCAGAAGAATTTGTCGTTCAGTTCTGGGGTGTACGCGGGAGTATACCCACCCCTGGAAACCAAACCGCACGCTATGGCGGTAACACCTCCTGCATCGAAATGCGGGTGGGTGGAAAACGCCTGATATTCGATGGCGGTAGCGGCTTACACGTACTGGGTAGAAGCCTACTCAAGTGTATGCCCGTAGAAGCTCATATGTTTTTTACCCACTACCACTGGGACCACATCCAAGGAGTGCCGTTTTTCATCCCGGCCTTCCTCGAAGGTAACTGCTTCCACATCCACGGAGCAGTACCGCAAGATGGAGGTTCGATGAAACAGCATTTTAGCGAACGAGTACTCCATCCCAACTCCCCAGTGCCGCTAGAGGGATTGCACGCGGACATCAAATTTTACGATATGATCTGCGGCGATACCATCCAGTTAGACGACATCGTAATCGAAACTGGCCCCCTCAACCACCCGAACGGGGCAATGGGATATCGCGTCAACTGGCGGGGACATTCGGTATTTTACTGTACCGACACCGAACACTTTCCCGATCGCATGGACGAAAACGTACTGCATCTAGCCCAAAATGCAGACCTTCTGATTTACGATTCCATGTACACCGACGAAGAATATCACAACCCCAAATCTCCCAAAGTTGGCTGGGGACACTCCACCTGGGAAGAAGGAGTAAAAATATGCAAAGCTGCTGGTGTCAAAACATTCGTCAAATTCCATCACGACCCCATCCACAATGATGACTTTCTCGACCAGCTAAAAGAAAAAATAGTGGGAGTATTTCCCAATTCAGTATTAGCTCAAGAGGGGATGATCTTAAAAGTGATTTAACTCTCTAACAGCGGTCAATAATTAAAGATAAATATACACCATTAAAAAATGAAAGAGTACTCTTTCATTTTTAATTTTTCGCTCCCTTATTTGTAGGGTGCGTTAGCCACAGCATAACGCACCACCCTGCTAATTAACTCTGACGGCTCTTTCATTTTAATGGAATTTAATATTCAAAAATGTGACAGATTCGATCAAATGGTGCGTTACGGCACGGCAATTTAATTATTGGTTAAAATACTCACTTTCCCACCCGTGCCTAACACACCCTACATTTAAATAAGATTTTACGATCGACATCAACACGGAAGCGCTCAACAGTCATGACTACCAACATCGATACCAAATCCACCCTACCGTTACCTCCCGGCAGTTTCGGCTTCCCATTAGTCGGAGAGACCATTAGCTTTTTACGCGATCGCAATTTCATCAAAAAGCGGCAACAAAAATACGGACAAATTTTCAAAACTCACATCTTGGGTCGTCCCACAGTAGTCATGGTTGGCGCTCAAGCTAACCGCTTCATATTGTCCAGCCAAATGGATAAATTTTCCTGGCGCGATGGTTGGCCCGACACTTTCAAAGAACTACTCGGCAAATCCCTATTTCTGCAAGAAGGGGAAGAACATCAGAGAAACCGCAAACTTTTGATGCCAGCATTTCACGGTAAAGCGCTACTAAATTACCTAACCACAATGGAGCGCATTACTATCAAATATCTAGAAAAATGGGATAATCTCGGCACGTTTGCTTGGTTTCCCGAACTCAAACAACTTACCTTTGAAATTGCTAGCATCCTACTGTTGGGTAGCGAACCAGGTTCCCAAACCGCCCAACTCAGTCAATGGTTTACAGAACTCACCAATGGCTTATTAGCCATTCCTTTCCGTTGGCGCTGGACTACCTACGGAAAAGCATTACAAGCGCGGGACAACTTGCTAGCTCATATTGAAAAAGCAGTGCTACGCAGACAGCAAGAACCAGCCCAAGATGCTTTGGGATTATTAGTAGAAAGTCGAGATGAAAACGGCAACGGGCTGAGTATGGAAGAACTGAAAGTACAAGCCCTACTGATGCTATTTGCCGGACACGAAACTACCACTTCCATGCTGACTTCTTTCTGTATGGCATTAGCGCAGCATCCTGACATTTGGGAACGCGCCCGCCTCGAACAACAACAAATAGCGCCACATGGCAATTTGACCATCGAGCAACTTAAAGAAATGACTTATTTAGAGCAAATATTGCGGGAAGTAGAAAGGCTTTATCCCCCCGTAGCTGGTGGTTTTCGTGGCGTAGTCGAGTCGTTTGAATATCAGGGATATCATATTCCCAAAGGTTGGCAAGCCCTTTATCGCATTCCAGCCACCCATCAAGATAGCAACATTTTTACCCAGCCAGAACAATTCGACCCAGACCGTTTTAGCCCTCAACGAGCAGAGCATAAAAAACAAGAATTTAGTTTGGTAGGTTTTGGCGGTGGGCCACGCATTTGTTTGGGGATAGCTTTTGCCCAAATGGAAATGAAAATAGTGGCATCTCACTTACTGCGAAACTATACCTGGGAGTTGTTACCTAACCAAAATCTTACCCTTGATGCCATACCGACTTTACACCCAGCAGATGGATTTCGAGTAAATTTCCGGCGCTTGTAAATAAATTTTTTTAAATCAAAATTTTCAATGTTAGACAATCTCTTTTTTCCTAAAAAGAACCGTCGTTGGATCTGGTTTTTTTCTTTGATGTTTTGTTCTCTGTTAGCATTCACCAGTTGCGGCAACCACATCGATTCGGTTAAAAACCTCAAAACTGGCGCTGGTAGCCAAATCATCGTTTTAGGGGACAGCATCGCTTCCGGTTATGGAGTGACCGAAACAGAAGCATTTCCCAGCGTTCTCAGTCGCCAGTTAGGTGTGCCGATTTTGAACCGGGGCGTCAGCGGCGATACCACCGCAGCCGGATTAAATCGCTTGCAAAACGACGTGTTATCGGCAGAACCTTGGTTAGTAATTGTAGAGTTAGGCGGTAACGATTTTTTGCGAAGAATCCCTAAATCTGAAACAGAGCAGAACTTGCGGCAAATTATTACGGCGATTCAGGATAAAGGTGCGATCGCAGTTCTTTTAGGTATTAATATGGGTCTGACTGGCGATAGCTATCAACAAATATACGATCGCGTTGCCAAAGATACCAAAGCTTACCTAATCCCCCAAATCCTCAAAGGAATTTTAGACGATACCCGCTATCGCCAAGACGATGTTATCCATCCCAACACCGCCGGACACGCACTTTTAGCCACTCGCATCGCCAAAGATTTACAACCGATTTTGCAAAAAGCCACTTGGCCTACTGCATTGGTAAAGTATAAAAAATAGAAAATCGATATCAATTAGTAACCAACCGAGCAGGCTTTTCTTTAATTCGCGCTTCGATGGATTTTACTCTTTCAATCATATTCATTAACATCGTATAATCAGGTGCTGTACCATTGGGAATATAATCCGCTTCTTGTGCCAAATCAGGGGAAACATTAGTCATCGCTTTTGTAATTAACTCTTTTCGATTGCGTTCTATATTGGGGCTGAGCAAAACTGCCCCTGTTGGAACTCTTACGCCCCGATGAATAATCCGAAACTCAGTAGTCTTGAATTGCGATCGATAGCGATCGAACTCTGCTTGGGACAAAGCACCAGCAGCCACTTCTCCTTTCGCAATTAACTCTAAAATTCTTTGTGGTGTAGCTGCTAAGATCGCTTCTGCCAAAGTCAGGCCATAAAGGTTATATAGTGGTACGTAATATCCCGTAGCAGAACCAGGCTGACCTAATGCAACTTTCTGGTTAGTCAGATCGGATATTTGAGTTATTCTACTTTGTTTAAGTACTACTAAAATTGGCTGTAAATCGTTCACGCCTTGGAGCGGAAAAAGCGGTAAGTAACGCGCTTTATTAATCGCGATAGCTGCTAATCCCGGCGGTACAAATACTAAATCCCATCTCGTCGTTTGAATTCGTTCAATAGCTTTAATTTCATTAAAAGCAGGCTCTAATTGAATCACGCTATTGGTTTCAGTTTCTAAATAATTAATCAACTTCCTATATTTTTCAATTGAGCGAGTGCCTTCTTCATAAGAAACTATTCCTATTGATAATTTACTTAGAGTTATTTGTCGATCGGATTTAAAAAATGCACAGCCTCCTAAAACTAAAAGACTTTGAGAAAGTAACAAGCGACGTGTAACCATAAGGTTCGTTGGAAAGTAGCGAAAGGTTAAATAACTTTACACCATATAAGCTGCTTGTGTTAAACTTTAGGCTCATCTTGGCAAAAAGGTCTAGAGTAAAAATGCTAAGAAATTTAAAGATCACTCAAAAATTCAACCTGATTTTGATTTTAGTGGTTCTAGTTGGTATAGGCATGAGTGGTTTAGCTTTGTCTACAGCTTTAAATCAAAAGGCAGAAACGGAAGTAACTTCTAAAACTTTACTGCTGATGGACACTATTAGTGCAGTACGTACTTATACCAACGATCGAGTTAATCCTCTATTAATGCCTATCTTAGATACCCAGCCAGAATTTTTAGCAGAATCAATTCCATCCTATGCCGCAAGAGAAGTGTTTGAAGGATTGCGGAGCAAGCCGATCTATAACGAGTTATTTTATAAAGATGCTACTCTCAATCCAACTAACTTACGAGATAAGGCAGATGATTTTGAAACGGAATTAGTTGAAAATTTACGTAAAAACCCTAATTTAAAAGAATTGAATGGCTATCGAAAATATCCCAGCGGAGAGTTATTTTATATTGCTCGACCAATTAAAATAACCGACCAAAACTGCCTAGTATGTCATAGTATCCCTGCCGCTGCACCTAAAAGTCAAATAGCTACTTACGGTAGTGAAAATGGTTTTGGTTGGAAGTTAAATGAAATTGTAGGGGCGCAGGTAGTTTACGTTCCCGCTAGCGAGGTAATGAATAAAGCCCGTCGCTCGTTTTTAATAGTAATGCAAATAGTAACTGCTGCCTTTGCTGTAGCAATCTTTATTACTAACGTTTTGCTCAAAATGGCAGTAGTCAGCCCCATTAAGCAAATTGCTAAAGTTGCTAATGAAGTCAGCACGGGAAATATGGAAGCCGAATTTGACCAAAATTCAAATGACGAAATTGGATTGCTTGCCACTGCATTTAATCGTATGAAAGTCAGCCTTTCTGTTGCTATGAATATGTTAAATCAGCGTCGCGACGGTTAAAGGGAAAGGCAGGGGGCAGGGAGCAGGGGGAAAGGTAGGGAGTGTATAGGGCAGAGAATAGTTGCTTTGTATTCTAACTTTTGAGTTATGACTCCCCAATTCTGAATTCTGACTCCTTACGATTTTTCCCTTAACAATTTTCGACTAAATTCTTGGGCTTTTTGAGGAGTAGGAATTTGTTTAGCTAAAGCTTCTACTAATTGTTTGCGGGACAAGTTTGGCTGTTTAGATATAGTTTCTTGCACGATAAAGTTAGCCATCGGGCCGATCGATTTAGCTAATTCTCGTTCGCAAATTTGCAAGAAATTTTCCTCAATTTTTGTTGGAATATTGTTAGTTTTTGCAACGGGCTGAGAGATGTTAGCCTTTGAATTAACTGGGTTTTGAGGGCTGGTTGATGGAGCTTTATTTGATGGTTTTAATAAAGCTTTGGCTTGTGCTTGGAACTGCTGGCGGCAAGTGTCGGGAACGTAAATGGCTAAGCGATCGACTAAATCCGGCAGGGTAGACACTTCCTGTAATGCTTGTGGCAGTAGTAGGCTAGCCATCGGCCCAATATGGTTGGCTAACAAACTTTCTAATTGTTTGTTAATTTCAGTTGGGATAGTTAAGTTTAATGCAGGACTAGAAGTAAGGTTAGAAGCAGGGTAAACATTTGGGTTGTCGGTTTCTGTTTGAGTCAAGAAAGCATTTTGATAAATGGGAATAGCTGCCTCAACATTTTTGTATTCTTGAGGTTTTAAGCGGTCTTTGAGAGGTTGAGGTTGTTTGTTGTTGTAGAGAAGTTCAAAAATCGGTACTGGGCCAATCCCTTTTAAGTCCCGGTCTTCATGTCTGTGTAATGTTAAACCAGCAATCCGTCCTTGTCGTACAAAAACTGCGGTGATTTCTGAAAGTAAGATTTGTCCCGCACTAGCTAAGGCAGCTATACGAGCGGCATAATCTACTTCATGGCCGATAAAGCGATCGTCATCGGCAATTGGGCTACCCGTATGAATGCCGATCGTCACTTGCAGTGGCCCAACAGGAGTAGAAATCGGGTCGGAAATATGGCTCTGTTGAATAGCTACCGCGCATTCCACCGCATCGACGGGATTCGGAAAAACCAGAAAAAAAGCATCGCCGATCGTTTCCACTTTCCGTCCATCATAAGCATTAATGATTTCCAGCACTCGCTGACGATGGGGCATCAAAATCGTGTCACGGTATAAGTGGTTGTTGGTGTTGATGTCAGCCCCCGGTAACTTGAGTTTAATGGCAGTAGAACTCACCAGGTCAGTGAACATCATCGCGATCACTCGATCGGACATAACAACTCTTGTCGATTTCAAAAGGTTTGTTTCAACAATAGCTTTTCTGGAAGTCTGAAGGATAAATGCTCAAGGATGAAGTTTAAAGTCTGAAGGATAAAAATAAACTCAATTTATGAATATCTCCTTCATCGCGTCTCCCCATCTCCCCATCTCTTCTTTCCTGCTCACCTGTGGCCGTCAGGTAATAAAATAGAGTTTAGCCTCTGGAGCCGACTTTCAATATAAATAAGGGGCAAAGCTTTTGTAACAAATTTCACAGAATTGGTACATGGAAAGTCTGTATCCAATTAGAGTTTCTGCGTCTATTTCACTGTAATTGATTTTATGAGTTCTCCGATTCGCTTCCTCATGTGCCAGCCTGACCACTATGACGTGGATTATGTAATTAATCCCTGGATGGAAGGCAATATACACAAATCCTCTCGCGATCGCGCAGTTGAGCAGTGGCAAGGACTTCACTACCTGATCAAAGATCATGCCATAGTCGATTTGGTCGCACCCCAAAAAGGTTGGCCAGATATGGTATTCACAGCCAACGCGGGATTAGTTCTCGGCCAAAACGTAGTCCTCAGCCGCTTTTTCCACAAAGAACGTCAAGGGGAAGAACCGCACTTCAAAGAATGGTTTGAGTCTCAAGGTTACACCGTTCACGAACTGCCCAAAGACCTACCTTTTGAAGGTGCCGGTGACGCTTTGCTAGACCGAGAAGGACGTTGGCTGTGGGCGGGATACGGTTTTCGATCGGAATTGGATTCTCATCCTTATATTGCCAAATGGCTGGACATTGAGGTAATTTCTCTGCGATTGGTGGACGAGCGTTTCTATCACTTAGATACTTGCTTCTGTCCTTTGTCTGGCGGCTATTTGCTCTACTATCCAGCGGCGTTTGACTCTTACTCAAATCGCTTGATTGAAATGCGGGTAGCACCAGAAAAGCGGATCGCCATTGAGGAAGCGGATGCGGTTAACTTCGCTTGCAACGCGGTGAACGTAGACCATATCGTGATTATGAACAAAGCCAGCGACAGCCTGAAACAGCGCTTGGCAAAAGTTGGCTTTGAGGTGAAAGAAACTCCCCTCACCGAGTTTTTGAAAGCTGGTGGTGCGGCGAAATGCTTGACCCTGCGGGTAACTGAGCCGATCAGAGAAGAACTCCACGCGAACGTGTCGGTAGAAAGCCGCACGATTCGGATGGAAGGACACCTGTTGGATTCCGGTTTGATCAGTCGCGCCTTAGATACGATCGTCAACAATGGCGGTAGTTTCCAAGTCCTCAATTTCAGCTTGGGAGAACAACGACAAAGTACTTCTTCGGCAGAAGTAAAGGTGTCGGCTCCTTCCCATGAGATCATGGAAGAAATCATGACCCAGCTGATCGATTTGGGTGCCGTACCTCGTCCGCAAGAAGTTTGCGACGTGAACACGGAAATAGTTACCCAAGCAGGTGTCTCTCCCGATGATTTCTACGTGACGACGATTTATCCGACGGAAGTACGGGTAAATTGCGAGTGGATCAAGGTAGAAAATCAGCGGATGGATGCGGCGATCGCAGTTACTCACACTCCCGATGGCCCAGTAGCTCGCTGCAAACTACTGCGGGATCTCGAAGTAGGCGATTTAGTAATTGTCGGCGTGGAAGGTATCCGCACGATTCGCAAAACGCAATCTCGCGAACAACGGAATACCCAAGAATTCAGCTTCATGGCGTCTGGTGTTTCCAGCGAACGGCGAGTGGAATTAGTTGTAGAGCAAATTGCTTGGGAATTGCGCCAAATTCGCGATCGCGCAGGTAAAGTAGTAGTTACTGCTGGCCCAGTAGTAATTCATACTGGCGGTGGCGAACACTTGTCTCGTTTAATTCGCAATGGGTACGTGCAGGCGTTGCTGGGTGGAAATGCGATCGCCGTTCACGACATCGAACAATCGATGATGGGTACTTCCTTGGGTGTGGACATGAAGCGCGGAGTCGCCGTGCGCGGAGGACACCGCCATCACCTGAAAGTGATTAACACCATCCGTCGCTCTGGTAGCATTGCCAACGCCGTCGAACAAGGCATCATCAGAAGTGGCGTCATGTACGAATGCGTTCGCAGCAACGTCCCATTCTGCCTCGCCGGATCGATCCGGGATGATGGCCCACTGCCCGATACCCAAATGGATTTGATTAAAGCTCAACAAGAGTATGCCCGCTTATTGGAAGGCGCAGACATGATTTTGATGCTTTCTTCCATGTTGCACTCGATCGGTGTGGGTAATATGACGCCTTCCGGTGTGAAAATGGTGTGCGTGGATATCAACCCAGCCGTCGTGACTAAGTTGAGCGATCGCGGTTCGATCGAATCCGTTGGCGTCGTTACCGATGTTGGCTTATTCCTCAGTTTGTTAGTTCAACAATTGGATAAGTTGACCAGCCCTTATCAGATTGCTCAAAAAGCATAGAGGAAGAATTCAGAATCCAGAATCCAGAATTCAGAATATGTTGAGAGATACCTGACTTCTTCAAGAAGTCGGGTATCTGTTACTAATTAACTTTAACCGTGTCACTTATCTTTCCCCCTGCCCCCTGCCAAAATAGTAAATGTGACAGCGTTTGAGTGTAATGGTATGGAGGTTTTATGACCCAAGAGCTTATCGACCTTAGAAATAGCATTTTGGAAGGAAGATATGCAGATGCTCTCTCAATTGTTGATGAGTTAGATGGAATGAGTAAACAAGCAATTTTGCGGAATATTCGTTCCTTCTTAATTAGGCTAATGATTCATTTGATTAAAAATCAAGTCGAGCAGCGCTTAACCAATTCTTGGGCAGCTTCCATTGCTAATTCAATCGGAGAAATTAAAAAACTGAACCTCAAAGATAATCAAAAATCTTATTACATCAACTCAGATGAATGGGAGCCATTTCTGGCTGAAGAACTTGAATTAGCAATTCGTCCTGCTAGTTTAGAAGTAATGGAAGGGCGTTACAGTCGTTCTCAACTCGCACAAATGTTGGATAAGAACCAACTGATATTAATTGCTACTGAGTTTCTCAATTTAACATATACCTATTCTGGAGAAGAGTTAGAAGATGCGATCGATCGCCATTTAGCACAATTACCAGGTGGAGAAGATTGGCAGCAAAATTAAGCATAAAAAATCAATCAAAAATCAAAGTAAATAAAGAACAATAAGTATGAACGATCGCATCAAGAAATACTTCCTAATATCATTATTATCACTCTTTATTATAGCTTTCAGCTTATTTCATTACATCCAACCAGCTTTCAATCAAGAATCAAATACCAGTATATTTGAATTCGCTTTAATTGGTGACTTACCCTACGACGCCGAACAAGAAGCTAGATTTCCCAATTTAATTAATGAAATCAATCAAAATCAATTAGCTTTCGTAGTGCATGACGGCGATATCAAAAGCGGTAGTAGTCCTTGCACTGACGAACTATTTTATCAACGAAAAGAGTTATTTGATAAATTTGACCATCCCTTTATCTTAATTCTAGGCGATAACGAATGGACTGATTGCCATCGTCCCTCTGCTGGCGCTTACAATCCTACCGAAAGGCTAACCAAATTACGGCAAATCTTTTTTGCAAATAACCAGAGTTTGGGTAAGCAAACTCTCCGCTTTTCCCAACAAAGCGAAAATCCGCAATATCGCAATTTTAAAGAAAATATTCGCTGGAATTATCGCAATATAATGTTTGTTGGCTTAAACGTAACTGGCAGCAATAATAATTTTGGACGTACCCCAGAAGATGATGCAGAATATCGCGAAAGAAATACCGCAACTTTAGCCTGGATGCGAGAATCTTTTGCTTTGGCGAAACGCAATAACAACCAAGGAATAATGCTAATTATTCAAGCAAATCCTTGGTTTGAATTAGAACCAACTAACGAGCAACGAGCGGGTTATAATGATTTTATTAAAGCTTTAGAAACAGAAACTTTAAATTTTGATAGGCAAGTAGTACTCGTACATGGAGACAGTCATTATTTTCGCCTTGATAAACCACTAATCAATTCAAAAAATAAACGGAGAATCGAAAATTTTACCAGAGTAGAAACTTTTGGTTCTCCTGACGTTCATTGGCTGCGTGCGAGAGTAGATCCAAGCGATCGCAACCTGTTCAGCTTCAAACAGGAAATTGTAGAATTAAATAGGGCTTGCTGAAAAAGAGCGAAAAGGCGACAGGGTAAGGATGGTGAGCGCGATGAAAATCGGATGGGTGCAAGGCAATGGTGTAAAATAGGCGAAAAACCTTGCATGAGTCGGGGAAAATGTACCGAAAAGAGGAGCAGCCGAACACAGCACCAGAAGAGTTTAAACTGCCATTTGAGGGAAAACTCGCAGAAGATAATCGGTGGGTAATCATGGCTCAATGGATACCCTGGTCGGAATTTGAGGCTGAATATGCAGAGTTATTCTCGCCAGAAATGGGGGCACCAGCCAAAACATTTAGAATGGCATTGGGAGCATTAATCATCAAAGAGAAATTAGGAATAAGCGATAGAGAAACTGTAGAACAGATTAAAGAAAATCCTTATTTACAGTATTTTATTGGGCGAGCAGAATATAGTAACTCTCCGCCTTTTGATGCTTCAATATTAGTCCACTTTCGGACGAGAATAAGTGCTAAATTAGTCAACAAAGTAAATCAAGTAATGGTCAAGAGAATGCGAGAGGCTTCGACAGAGCCAGCCGCAGAAAATCAATCAGAATCAGATGAAGTAAGTGAGAGGAAAAACCGAGGAAGATTAATAGCTGATGCTACTTGTGCGCCTGGTGATATTACTTATCCGACCGACTTAAAACTCTTGAATCAGGCTAGAGAAAAAACCGAGAAAATAATTGATGTTTTGCATAAGAAGCGTCAGAATAAATCAGCAAAAAAACCAAGAACATATCGAAAAATAGCTCACAAAGACTACGTAGCAGTAGCCAAGCAACGCCAACCTTCCCGAAAAGTCAGACGAAACGCGATTAAAAAACAATTGCAATATATTAAACGAAACTTAGGGCATATAGACCAGCTAATCTCAGATGGAGCAGCGCTGGATTGCTTGAATAACAGACAATACAAGAGCTTATTAGTAGTAGCAGAAGTGGCTCGTCAACAGCAATGGATGTATGATAATCACAAACAAAGTATCTCTGACAGAATTGTCAGTTTGAGCCAACCGCATATTCGTCCGATAGTCAGAGGAAAAGCCGGAACGTCAGTAGAATTTGGGGCTAAATTATCCGCAAGTTGTGTGGATGGATATGTATTTCTTGACCGGATTAGTTGGGATAACTTTAATGAATCATCTGACTTAAAAGCACAAATAGAGGCTTTTAAAGACGATACAGGATATTATCCTGAATCAGTTCATGTAGATAAAATTTATCGGACTAGAGAGAATCGAGCTTGGTGTAAAGAAAGAGGAATTAGAATTAGTGGCCCCCCGTTAGGTAGACCACCAGTAAATATTAGTAACGAAACTAAGAAACAAGCATTAGAGGATGAGAAAATTCGTAATTCTATTGAGGGTAAATTTGGTCAAGGAAAACGAGGATTTAGCCTGAATCGCATCATGGCTAAACTGGCTCATACTTCCGAAACGGCGATTGCTATTACCTTTTTAGTCATGAATCTCTCTGCCATTCTCCGACAGATTTTTTGGTCACTTTTTCGGTTCAACTACTTTTCTCAGGTGATTGATTATTACAAGTTATCTATTAACTTGTTATCTCGAAGAAAATTTATTTATCACTCTTACTCCATTAGCTAGTTAATCATTCTTTTCCTTTTCTGTTACTTTTTCAGCAAGCCCTAAATAAGAATAAAACCTAAAAGTTTAGATTGGTTGCTTTAAAAAGTTAAGCCCTAAAACAATAGCAGAGATCGATCCGGAAACCCGAATTTCTCCAGAAGCTATTTTATTCATTACTTGAGAAACTGGAATTAATTCTATTTCTATTTCTTCTGTCAAATCTAGTTGCTGCTTACCACCAATCGTCACATCTTTAGCTAGAAAAATATGAATTTGATTAGTATCTTTGATCGGGTTATCGTAAATAGTGCCTAATTTAATCATTTCTGTTGGAAGATATCCCGTTTCTTCGATTAATTCCCGTCTAGCTGCTGTTTCCGGATCTTCGGTTTCTGGATTAAAACTACCAGCAGGAAGTTCTAATAAAATTTCTCCTGTAGCGTGTCTGTATTGCCGAACGAAAACAATTTCTCCATTGACAGTGACGGGAAATATTAATGCTATATCCGGCCTAACTAATACAAAAAAATCATCTATGATGTTGCCATTAGGTAATGCGATCGCATCTTGGCGAATCTTAAACCATTGGTTATCAAAAACCAAATTAGATTGTAATATTTTCCACTTTTTTAAGTTACTCATCATCATTCCTCTGGACATCATCGATAGATTTTCTTATACTTAATCCAGCTTTAGTTGCTAGTTCGTGGGCAGCTTGATGGGCAGCAATTAAAATAAGATTAAATCCTTCCGGTTTTAACTCTTGTAATGATATCAATTGACAAGGTTGCGTTTGCAAGAACAAATCAGCTAATTCCTTGGCAGGAGACAGTTCTAATTCTTTGGCGTAGCGTTGAGCGTTTTTTAACCCCAATTCAATTACTAATAGTTTAGTTTGGATTGTAGTAACTGCCGAGTTATCGCTAATTAACCAAATCGGTTTTTTCTCAGGCAAATTTGCAATAATTTCCAAACCTTTGATTGCCGCCCAAATTTCTGCATTCATCGAATTATCGCAATTTTCTAAAGGATAGCTATAGTGTTCCCAATTAACGCAAAATTGATGATTAGGTAGGTTTTCCATATCCCAAAAACGCCGCAATATGATAACTCCAGCCCCAGAACCATTTAGATCCAAAGGGGCAGGATGTCCACCGTCTACGACAACCCAAATATCTGGTTCAAACTGACGCAGTAAGCTAATACCAGTACGTTCTTGGGGAGTAATAATCGTTTCTTCTGAATTCATTAGTGCTGAAATTCAATCGTTTAAATCCTATTTATCGCCAAAAACCATTCGGTTATTCCATTTGCGATCGCATCTGCCATTTTTTGTCTATCCTGGGGATTTAGTATTGATTCAAATTCCTCTGGATTACTCATAAAACCCAATTCCAATAATACCGATGGCGCAGTAGTTGGACGAGAGAGGGCTAAGTTATTCCAATACACACCATAAGAAGGATATCCCCGTTTTTCCACCAAATAATTGTGCAAAAACATCGCTAAATTATGAGCTTGGGTGTTATACCAAAAAGCACTAAATCCTTTCGTATTTTCGGCATCTCCATTATCAGGCAGGGAATTATAATGAATGGAAAAAGCCACTGTTGGTTGCAATTTATCGATAATTGCTACTCTTTCAGGTAAGGATAAAAAGCGATCGTCTTCCCGCGTCATGTAAACAGTAGCACCTTGAGCAACTAATCGATCGCGTAATAGCTTCGACATTACCAAATTGGCATCTTTTTCTAGATAACCAGTTGGCCCAGTTGCACCCGGTTCAGTTCCCCCATGTCCCGGATCGAGTAAAATTTTGATACCAGATAAAGGTTTTTCAGATCCTCCTTTCATTCCTCCCGTTGATGAAGAGTTAGGTGGATGACGGAGAGTTAATACTAAGTTAGGGCCATTATATTTCAACTGATAACCCCATTGTTGTGCAGATTTCAAATTAAACGTATATTGCACTTGACCGGGTGCAGTTTGTTGCCAATCCAAACGAGAAATTATCGGGTTATCATCGAGGCGAATAGTATCAGTTTGGGCAGTAGTATTGTAAAGCGTGAGGGTAAAAGTGCGATCGCCTTGTTGTACGCTGACTGGGACTGGTACTTGTAAGGGAAATATTACTTCTGTCGCGCCCGGTATTTGACGACTTCTCACGCTGCGAATAATCGATCGAGGTGGTACGCTATTCGATAAAATGCGAATTTCCTCACTTTTAATCCAAGCGCCATAATCCAATCGCACCCATTCTCCCTCTCTTCCGGTAATCGTTGCTTGAGTTCCCTTGGGAAGCGGCGTTAAGCGAGAATGGTCGGTACTTGGCCCACTGCGGGCGATTCCCCCATCTACAATTACTTCGGCAATTTGTAATTGTGCTGGGGAGAGGATTTCAACTTTACCTTGACCGATTTGAGAAATCGTTCTGCCATTCAAGGTTAACTGAAACTCCGGACGCCCTAAATCTCCCGGCGAGTTGGCAGTAGCGCAACCTTCATATTTACCACTAAAAGGTTGAGAAGTGGATTGAAATTCTCCCGTTAATGCCGCCGAGTTCGGAGGTAAGTCTACAATTGAAGATTGGGGCATTAAGGGAAAAGTACGATCGCCTAACTTAACAGCAACAGTAGCATTCGGAGGTGCGATCGCGCTAAAACAAACTAATTCCCCCGGCATAATAGCAATATTAACAGATGGCATCAAAGAATCTTTCCCAAATGCCAATCCGGTTGGGAGGGTAGGAAATTTTGATAAGCGCGTAACTTTAATTTGCCGTTGTTGGTTTTCATAACGCAACGTAAAAATATTATCCCCCAGTTCTAACGGAAAACTAGGGGCAAAATGACCCGCTGAACTCCTATGGATGGGTTTACCGTTTATCAATACATTTCCCGTTGGCGGTGCCGTTCCTAAAATAAAAATTTTCTCCGATGTAGTTCGGTGATTAGTACGAGGAAAAACGACGTTAAATGGTTGGTTAGCCAAGACCGGATACGCGATAAAAGTTGTGATTGCAATTAATCCTAGTATTTTTTGCATTTTTTGTCATTGGTAATTCGTCATTGGTCATTGCTTTGATTAATTATCGGCTAATTTAATCTTCCAAAATCTTTGTTGGTAAGCCATCAATGCTTTTTTGGTTCTTTTGATGCCAATATTCATTTATGCCTTCTTTTCCTTTTTTGGTTGCCCATTCGACAATGGTTTCCCTCTCTTCTTTTAGTTCGTAAATCGGTACGCCATATCCGCAAGATGTTTGTACTGATTCCACATCTAAAACGATGATTTGCCTCTCTCCTGGGGTTGGGTCGAATAAAGAGTAAAATTTTCCCCAATCTTGATGTCTTTGGCTAATGGTTTTTCCTCGTCCGTAAAGACGCAAGATTAAAGGCTTTTCCGAAAAACTGCAAAACATAATCGTCATTCGTCCGTTTTCCAGTAAATGAGCGGCTGTTTCATTACCACTGCCAGTCAGATCCAAGTAAGCTACCGTTCGATCGTCGATACAACGAAAAGTATCTCTGCCTTTCGGTGATAAATTAATTCTGCCTGAATTAGCCGCAGTCGCCGTAAAGAAAAGTTTTTGTTCGGCGATAAAACTACGTAATTCTTCATTCAACTGGGAGTAGAACTTAGCCATTGAAAAGCCTTCTTAATTTAAAGTAATGGATCGACTATCGAGATAGCGAGATAAGTAGAGTAACTCAAATATTCGGCCTGGATTAGCTACTTCTAAAAATTTTTTTTCGACTCGTCTATCTATCTTTTCAAATTTTTATATCTTTAATCAAAAAAATCAAGTTATCGTTATTTGTACTCATTCAAAAATTCCGCCATCGAACTTTAGCAAAACTGTCAAAATTCGCTAATATGGTTTAGAAAGCTTGGCGTGCTATTTACCAGCAACAGATGTTATCCTATCATCTGGGTTGTAGCCCGGTTAAAAGCTGACTACCCAGTCTCCGTAATTATCCCTTACCCCTAGCCGTCTCGTTTTTCCGCTCCCGAAGATTCTTATTTTCAAGAGGTAAGGAGTCAGGAGTAAAGCTTTTAAAGAGGCTGGTCGGGAAAGCCATTTTCTCTGAGGAGGATAATAGAAGATAAAGCTTCCTTAGAGCAACCAATACTAGTTGCTAAGACTGTGGCACAATTAACGGGGTGGGTTGCCCGATCGCTCTACTTTTAAGTATTTTATGACTAAGTTTGTCTTTGTTACCGGTGGTGTAGTTTCTAGTATTGGCAAGGGAATTGTCGCCGCCAGCCTGGGGCGCTTGTTAAAGTCGCGGGATTATTCCGTATCGATTCTGAAACTTGACCCCTATATTAACGTAGACCCTGGAACGATGAGTCCGTTCCAACACGGGGAAGTATTCGTAACAGAAGATGGTGCCGAAACAGACCTAGACTTGGGACACTACGAACGCTTCACCGATACGTCCATGTCCCGTCTCAACAGCGTTACCACTGGTTCGATTTACCAGGCAGTAATTAATAAAGAACGCCGAGGCGATTATATGGGGGGAACGGTACAAGTAATTCCCCACATCACGAACGAGATTAAGGAAAGAATTAAACGAGTTGCCACCAATACTAATCCCGATGTGGTAATTACGGAAATAGGCGGAACGGTGGGAGATATCGAATCTCTGCCGTTTTTGGAAGCGATTCGCCAGTTGAGGAAAGATGTAGGGCGGCGAAACGTGCTGTATATGCACGTAACTTTAGTGCCTTGGATTCCTTCGGCGGGAGAAATGAAAACCAAGCCGACTCAGCATTCGGTAAAAGAATTGCGATCGATCGGGATTCAACCAGATATTCTAGTTTGCAGGTCCGATCGTCCGATCCCTAAAGGACTAAAAGACAAACTCTCCGAATTCTGCGACGTACCAGCTGAATGCGTGATCACCTCTCAAGATGCCAACAGCATCTATGAAGTACCCTTGATGTTGGAACGGGAAGGACTCGCACATCAAGCAATTGAATTACTACAACTCGAACAACGGCAACCCGACTTATCCAACTGGCAAACTTTAGTAGAGCGTCTTTATTCTCCCAGAAACAAGATCGAAATTGCCATTGTCGGTAAATACGTCCGGTTAAGCGATGCTTACCTATCAATGGTAGAAGCTTTGCGTCACGCTGCGATCGATTTATCCCTAGAACTCAACCTGCGCTGGGTAAACTCCGAAGACATCGAAGCTAATGGCGCAGAAAGATATTTAGAAGGAGTAAATGGAATCGTCGTTCCCGGAGGTTTTGGTAGCCGAGGAGTAGATGGTAAGATTGGGGCGGTTCAGTACGCTCGCGATCGCAAAATTCCTTTTTTAGGCTTATGCTTGGGAATGCAATGTTCCGTGATCGAATGGGCGCGTCACGTCGCCGGACTACAAGATGCCAACAGCGCCGAATTCGATCCCGAAACTCATAACCCAGTGATCAACCTATTGCCAGAACAGCACGATGTAGTTGACTTAGGCGGTACCATGCGGTTGGGCTTATATGCTTGTCGTTTGGCACCAAACACCTTAGCTCACCGTCTCTACCAAAAAGAAGTGATTTACGAACGCCACCGACATCGGTATGAATTTAATAACGCTTATCGCAATCTATTCATAGAAAGCGGGTATGCAATCAGCGGCACTTCTCCCGATGGACGCTTAGTGGAAATTGTCGAACTTCCCTCCCATCCTTTCTTCATCGCCACCCAATTCCACCCAGAATTTCAGTCTAGTCCCAGTAATCCCCATCCTTTATTTAGAGGATTTATCCAGGCGGCATTAAATAAGTTACCGGGTGGTCAAATTGCGATCGAGAATGGCATTTCTACCCAAGAAAAAACTATTACCGAGCCAATTAAAATTAACAAAGATACTCACCCAACCCCATCCTTGAATGCTCCAGCTTAAGTTTACTAACCATAGTTGGCAATT
This sequence comes from uncultured bacterium, assembly GCA_964546365.1. Taxonomy (GTDB): domain Bacteria; phylum Cyanobacteriota; class Cyanobacteriia; order Cyanobacteriales; family Aerosakkonemataceae; genus DATNQN01. The sequence continues at coordinate 24,868 of CAZJJR010000014.1, forward strand.
GCTTTCTTCAAGTAACGCAACGCGAGTGTGCTGGCAACCCATTCGCGTTGTTAATACATGGGTGAAAAATTTTTCTAGCAGTTTTCAGTCAAAAACCTGCGATTCGGGCAATGGTGGTTGTGAGGAGCGCGTGTGACCTATTGGATCAAAATTAGTTACGAGAGGAAAGAATATGTAATAGATCTTGAGCGCGTCTGTGCTTTCGCTTACGAGGCAAACGGCAGGTTGACGTTTTGGTTGCCAGATAGCGCTTTTCCGATCGTAATTAATCCCCAAGGATATCCAGATGCCTATCAAAAAGTCGCGTCCTACATTCAAAACGTCAGCGGACAAACTTTTAACGGCTACTGGGTGAAAATAACTTATGAAAGAAATGATTATGTAATTAATCTTAAGGGAATTAGTACTTTTTGTTGCGAACCAAATGGCAGAATCAGTTTTTGGTTGCCAGATGGTTCTATTCCCATTGTCATTCATCCCCAAAGTAACCAGGATGCTTATGACAAAATTATTAGTTATATTCAACAGGAAACGGGATATTCTTTATAGGAGTCAGAATTCAGAATTCAGGAGTCAGAATTCTGAATTAATATTATGTACGCTCATATAACTTAGTTTGTAGTAAGGACTAAAATTCTTAGTTGAGGAACGCAAGAGGACTAAAGTCATTACTACAAACCAGCGTTATTATTTTGTACTGCACTTAAATTTTGGAGAAAATTTTGATGTTCGCTACTAGAAAGTCCGGTTTGTAAAGTATCGATAACTTGAAGCATATCACCAGCCAAAAGTGCTGAAACAGACAACCATAACCCCGGAAAAACCTGGCTGCGAATTATTCCTTCTGCATCATATACAAGAGAAATATATTCCCCATCTTGCAAGGAAAACCAATCGAGGCGTTCCTCCATCACTTGCCAAACAATATATTCTTTCACTCCATTGCGGCGATAAACTCGTTTTTTGTCTCGGAGGTCTATAGAGGCTGTACTAGCAGCAATTTCCGCAATCAGTTCTGGTGCGCCTTCGATATAACCTTCATCGCTAAGACGGCTTTGACCACCACGAGAACTATCAATTAGCAAAACAGCATCCGGTTGAGGTTCGTTATCCAAATCAAGGCGGACAGTCGGATTATCGCCCAAACGCACTCCTGGCGTCGCTATTTTGTAACTCCAGAGCCAGCCGATTAAATTAGCATGGGGTTCGGCGTGAGGTTCAAATCTTAAGGGCGATGCCATATAAACAATTCCTTCGATCAGTTCGGCTTTTTTCAGATGGGGCATAGCTTGATAGCGCCGCTCGAATTCTGCACGAGAAAGCATATCGCCGTTTTCTAGAAATGGAATGGTGATACTGCTCTTATTCGTCAGAGCGCTCATGGCTTTTCTCCTGTTCCCTTAATAGGATCGCCTCTCTTATTTTACAGAAACAGCATCATATCATGTTCGTTAGCATTGCTCTTTTATCTGCGTTTATCTGTCTTAATCTGCGGTAAAAATTTAACCTCTGATTCCCACAAATAACCTGAGAGCATCACTTTATATAACTTTTTCCCATGCCAATTTAGCAGCACCAACCATTCCTGCTTGATTGCCTAATTCTGCTACCAATAACTCTAAACCCGTGCGGGAACTCAACAAAACTCGCCGCTCAATTTCTGCTTTTACTGCTGGCAAGAAAAATTCTGCACTAGCACAAACTCCTCCGCCAATTACGATCGCTTCTGGAGTCAGAACGTAGATCAAACTTGCCAAACCAGCACCGAGATCCCGTCCGTAGCTTTGCCAAAATTCTAATGCTTTTTCGTCTCCTGCGGTTGCGCGATCGCCTAATTCTTTCGGTTCTAATCCAGTTCGCCGTCTGATTGCTTGTACGGAGACATATTGCTCTAAAGAACCGCGATTGCCGCTATTGCACTCTGGGCCATCAGGATTTAACGTGATTAATCCCAATTCCCCAGCCGCACCTTGATGACCGGTGAATAACTTGCCATCCAGAACGATCGCACCGCCCACCCCAGTTCCCAAAGTGAGCAAAATCATGTTGCAAAAGCGGCGACCCGCACCTAACCAAGCTTCGCCCAATCCAGCACAATTAGCATCATTAGCCAAAATCGTAGGTATTCCGGTCTTTGCTTCTATCCAATCGGCAAGCGGAACATTTTTCCAACCAACTAAGTTAATTGCTACTTTCGCAATTCGGCCCGCCGCATCCGCTGGGCCAGGGGTGCCGATGCCGATCGCTTTTACATTTTCGCCTCCTCCACAAGCACCAATTGCTTGTACGATCGCATCCAGTACCGCTTCTGGGGTAGCAGGTTGAGGCGTTGGTACGGTTAATGACTGCAAGCAAGTACCATCTTTCAGGAACCGCCCTAATTTAATTGCGGTTCCACCTAAATCGATACCTAATACTTGTTGGTTAGAAAGATTGGGTTCCGTTCCCATGCGTAAATTTTGGCAGATATAAATGACTAATCTGCAATTCTAAAGGAATTTACGAAATTTTGAAATTCTCTTTCAGCTTGCTGATAAGCCGTTCTTTTCTGGTTGAAAGCAGCTTGAGAAATTTGCTTATCTTCAAATTGCTTTTGGGCTAACTCAAACTCCAATTTTTTGATGCGGTAATTTTGACCCCTCACAGTACCTTCTACCGCACCCACCCAATTAGTAAAACCTAAAGTTTGGATTTCCGGATCGGTATTGCCAACGCTACTGATAACCCGCTGTCCTAGTGACGTTCTGCTTCTTTCTGTCAGCATCCGAAAACTATTCAACGCGCCTCGTATTTGTTTAATCCGATCTAATGAATTTGCCAAAGAAAATCTTTGATTTAAAGTAACATCCAGCGGTTCATCTCGGTTGACGTTCTGAGCAATTGAGGTTGGTTGGGCATTCACATCTGGATTAAAAAAACCGCTAGTTAATCCAGCTACAGCGATCGGAACAACCAAACAACCAGCCACTTCAAGCAAAGAAAATTTTATTGTCATTTTACTGATTCCCTGAAAAAAATAATTACTTAGAACCAATCCTAAAAGTAGTATCTACATCTGTGTTCATCCGTGTTCATCTGTGGACATCTGTGGACATCTGTGGTAAAAAAATCCTCACCCATCACTTTTCAGATCGGTTCTTAATATCTGACTTATTAACCAATTTCTAGTTCCTCATTCCTTTACGCAACTGGGGATTAACAAACTCGCTCAATCCTTCACCCAGCAACGATAATCCTACTACCATCAAAGTAAGAGCCAAACCAGGAAATAAAGTAGTCCACCATATCCCGGTTGGTAAAGCTTCCAACGCTAATTTTAAATCGTGACCCCATTCTGGCACGTCATCCGGCAATCCCAACCCCAGAAAACCTAAACCTCCCAGAGTGAGAATTGCGTCAGCAGCATTGAGGGTAAACAGCACCGGTACGCTTTGAATCACGTTTAGAAATAAGTATCGAGATAAAACAGCCCAGGTGTTAGCGCCCATCGCTTGGGCAGCTTCGATGTACAGTTCGGTTTTGACGCTGTGGGTGTGGTTTCTAACTACTCGATAATATTGAGGAATATAGGCAATGCTAATTGCGATCGCCGCATTCAACACCCCTCGCCCCACTACAAACGCCAGCGTCACCGATAGCAACAGCCCCGGCAAAGTATAAATAGTATCCATCACAAATAGCAGCCCCCGATCCAGCCTGCCACCCAAATACCCACTAACTAAGCCTAATGGCACACCAATTACTAAACTTAACGCTGTAGCGACAATCACTACTTGCAAAGCTGCTTGCGTACCGAATAGGGTTCGGGAGAATACATCATAACCTTGGCGAGAAGTACCAAACCAATAACTCCAGGAAGGTGCTTCGTGGATGGGATTCGTCAGAGATTGAGTCGGACTTTGCAGCCATCCCCAAGCTTGAAAAGAGGGAGCAAAAATTGCTACTAAGACAAAAAAGAGGGTGATGACGAATCCCGCGATCGTTAATTGCCATGAAATACTAGCAGTGCGATCGGAAAAACGCAGAAATTGAGGTAACTGTAATCTTTTGAGAGCCATTTATATAAAATTAAACCTAAGACTTAAACGCTAAAATCAGTTTAATATAAATTTTGGCTGATTGTGATAAATTAGTCAGCCGTTTCTAAAAAACTTACTTGGGAGTGCTAACTATCAATATGAATAGCTTACGACTTAATTTAGGCTGCGGAGAGAGAAAGTTAGACGGTTATATCAATGTTGATAAATTTGGCAATCCCGATCTTAAACAAGATTTAGAAACTTTTCCTTGGCCTTGGGATGATAACTCAGTTAGTGAAATTTTACTAATCCACGTTCTCGAACATTTAGGTCAAGATACCAACACTTATTTAAATATTATTAAAGAGATGTATCGCATCTGCCAACATGGAGCCAAAATTCAGATTATTGTTCCTCATCATCGTCATGATTTCTTTTTTGACGACCCAACTCATGTACGAGTAGTCACTCCAATGGGGTTATCGCTTTTTTCCCAGAGATTAAATAAGAAATGGGTAGAAGAAAAAGCAGCTAATTCTCCTCTCGGTTTATATTTGGGAGTAAATTTTGAATTAATTGGTACTTATTACACGCCAAGTTCTCATTGGTTCGAGCTTCATCCCGAACCGGAAGTAGATGTAGATTTATTACTTTCTGAAAGTGCTTATTACAATAATTTAATAGAGCAAATCGAAATGATATTAGAAGTTGTGAAAGAAAATACTTAGTTAAGATTCCAAACACCTGTTTCTAGTTGAATAGCTCGCTTATTAGTCAACTTATCTAAGCTAAAAGCTGGCAAGGATTTTGTTGCAACATAATCAATTGCTGAGCTATTTTCAGCTTCTAGAATCACTCTTAAATTGATGCGAGATAAAATTGCTTGCCATTGGATTGGCTCAAACTTACCCAGTAAAATAACTTCTGGTTCATCAGTTGTGTCTATATTTTCTGAGGAAAAAATGTTTAGAATAATATCTGATACGATTAATTCGGCATCTTCTTCAGCAATGTTACTACTATCTACGATTAAAGAAATATAATTTTTGTCAGGGTGTTTTAAAATAAATTTAATAACTTGCTGCACGTCGCGATATACAATATCTTGATTGCTAGACCAATCAGGGAAAATGATTAAATTAATTTCTCTCAATCTCTGTAAGATAGTATAAGTTTCTTCCATCAGTTCTGAGCTAAGGGTTTCAGTGATCATATTTGGATAAACCCAAGGTTCTGGCGCAACATTTAAGTTCAGGCTAAATGGTTGGTCAAGCTTTGTCAGTTCGATCGCCGCAATCGCATTACCATATACCCAAGGCCAGCAAAATTCAACATTGCTGAGTTCGTATTCTTCTGCTTGTAGCCACAGCTGACGAGGATTTCTAGCCCCGATTTCGCTAGCAATTCGTTTTAAATAGCTTTTAGAAATTGCTGACGAAGGAATTTGGTATTTAGTTGATAAAAGATTAATATATGATTGACTAAACTGAATAAATCCTCTTCCATTAATCAGTTTCCCAAAAGGAACTGTTATTAGGGCTTTACCACCTATTGTTAATAAATCGTAAATTTTAGCAATTCCTTTCAAAGGTGCTTCAAAATCATCATGGATAGACCCTTCTTGTCCTACGTGTTCCATTGTAGAAATAGAAATTATAAAATCATATTGTTCCTTTTCAGTAACATCCATTATGTCTATATTTTCTACTCCTGAAGCCACTTCATACTTATCAATTACTCGCCTTGATTTAAAAGCGTGGTTTACCCTAAATGAATCTTCGTAATTGGCCATAACGTTGCCAATCTCTAGCACTTTTGCTTCAGGCTTTATTTGATTGTAAAAATCTAACACGATCGGAATTTCTACTGCTCTTTCAGCAATATTATTAAAGTTTATCCGATTGTAATATAAGGATTTTCCATTAAAAATAAAACTTTTTTTCCATTGCATATATTTAATTAGAAATGATAGAGTGGTTAACTAAAAATAATCCGGAGAAGTTAAGGCTAATTTCAAACTGATGATTTACCAATAATTACTTAAAAAGTATTATTTGATATCTCAATTTATATCATATAAATTTTGTTAAGTTTTGCGCTACTCTTTCCAAAACTTCTTGCCAATCGCCAGGACGATTTTGGTGAAATAAGCGCATAGTAGGATACCAAGGAGTATCTTCTCGATCGATTATCCATCGCCAGTCGGAATTATAACATAAAAGTACCCATACGGGCTTACCCAATGCACCAGCTAAATGGGCGACAGCAGTATCTACAGTGATGACTAAATCCAGTTGGTTTATGACTGCGGCAGTATCGGCAAAATCGTTGATTTGATTACTCAAATCTATTAATGATAATGAATAAGATATTTGCGCTATTTCCGATTCTTTCGACCCTTTTTGCAAACTATAAAAAGCCACATTTGGTAAGTTTAAAAGTTGGAAAAAATAATGTATAGAACTAGACCTTCTGCGATCGCTGGGATGTTTAGGATTACCAGCCCAAACTATACCTACTTTTAGTTTACATTGGGCGGATTTATTTATTTGTAAATTAACCAACTCTAAAGGATTTAAATAGGGAATTTGGGCTGGTATTGTTTCTAAATTTGTTTTAAAAATACGTGGCAAGCTAAGGATGGGGATATACACATCAAACTCAGGTAGTGTTTCACCGATAGCTACTACTTTTTCAATTCCTTTTACTGTTTTCAGCAATTTGAGCAGAGGGGGATGGCATTCAACAATTATCCTACTACCTCCTTCTAATAATAAAGGTACATAACGGATAAATTGAATGAGATCGCCCATGCCTTGCTCTGCTTGCAATAGAATGGTTTTCCCTTCTAAATTCGAGCCATCCCAAATAGGTTTTTGTAAAGTACGAGGGGGATTTTCGTTGCGTCGCCAACGCCATTCGTATTCAATGAATCCTCGCTCGTAGTCTCCTAGTTTGAGCAGAGTTAATGCACGAGACCAGTGGATTTCCGGATTATTCGGATCTATTTCAAGAGCGCGATCGCAACAAGCTAATGCTTCCTTGTATTGGCGGTTATCTTGATAAAATATTGCTAAATTCTGATAAGATTCTATATTATTTGAATCTAAGGCAAGGGCTTTTTGAAAAGATGCCAATGCTTCTTCTGCTTCCCCTCGAACGTTTAAAGCACTACCCAAATTATGATAAGTTAAAATTTGATTGCTATCTAGAGTAAGCGATTTGCAGTAACAAGCAATAGCTGCTTCTAATTTTCCTTGTCTTTGCCAAGCGTTGCCTAAATTATTGAGAACTGTAGCAGAGTCAGGATGTATCGCCAGAGACTTTTGGTAGCAATCGATCGCCTCTTCTAATTTATCTTGTTGATGAAAGACGATCCCCAAATGATAATAAGTAATTGCATCATTTGGTTCTAAGGTAAGACCTTGTTGATAATACGCGCTCGCATCTTCTAATTTACCTTGATTCAAGAGGGCATTGCCTAAATTTTTATAAGCAACAGCGCTATCTGGTACTTGTTCTATGATTTGCCAATAAATTTTTTCTGCTTGTGCGTATTTTCCTGTTTCTAAACGTTGAATTCCCTCCCTTTCTAATAACTCAATCAATTCCGCCGATTCATCCTCCGTTCCTTCTAGTAGTGCTGACAACCAACAAGCTTGTGCTTCTTCTTCTTTTCCTGCCAAAAGCAAAGCCAAGCCTAGCTTCCAATAACTAGATATGACAGTAGGATCGGCTGCAATACATTGCTCGTAAATTGCGATCGCATCATCATACTTGTCTTCAGCTAAGCATTGCGCTGCTTTTTCTAGCAAATTCAATATTTCCATAAACCGATTCTAGATTTTTTATTTACCTATTTCAATCAAGAATTTGCCATGCTGGTAAATCTATTATTTCCACCTTGAATACAGCTTTTTCATTTTCATTTTTCATATTGATTTTACTAGTAATTTTGGGTTGTAATTCTTGCCATTCTCGTTGGCTAAAATTATTCACAAAAGCTATTTCTGGCTGCTCGGAAACATCCAAATCTTCCTCATATAAAATTTCCATCACTGCTCCAGATATAGCCATTTCTGCTGATTCCTCAGTAATTTCACTTGTTTCGATCAGCAGAGCGATCTTATCTCTTTCTGGATGGGCCAGCAGAAATCTCATCACCCTTTTTATTTCAGGTAGCAATATTTCTTCTGCTTGGTTCCAATTGGGGAAAATAATCAAGTTGATTTCTTTCAGATTAATTTGTTCTGTCCGAGAAGATAATCGCAGCAACGCTAACATTTCTTCTGCCATTACTAACCTGGGTACTAATTTTAATGTGGCAAGAGCAGCTTTTTCTGCTAACGCGACATCTCCAATTTTCTGCGATGCTTCCGCTAAGAACCATAAAGCTAGCCAAGGAGCGTACTCAGATGTATTTTGTTTGCGGAACCATACACCTGTATCATCAATTCCTCTCAGAGAAAATGTTACATTATGATTTATTTCAAAATCATGGATAGCTTTCCGACAACCTTCCCAAAACCCATAATCATCGATTTGAATAACTCCATCATCTACTACTTGAGCGAAGAGATGGTTAAATATGTCCATAGTTGATTCGTACCAATCTCCATCAGCGTGTAGCAAAGCAATTTTGTCTATTTCTACTTTGTATTTAGGAAGAGTTTCCGAAAATAATCCTTTAACTGGTACTACAATATCTTTTACATCTAGCGCTTGACAAATTCGATCCAAACCTTCACTTATCGAAGCTTTTAAAGTACCAACTCCTAAACCAGTATCGTTAGCAGGGATGCCATCATGTTTATCAACTTCCGTAGGATCGGGCATTCCTTCAAAGGTATCAAAAGCATATACTAATCTGGGACGCTGGCTATATTTTTTAATGACAAATGCTAACAAGGCTGCTGAGCCACCCCTACACGTTCCGCACTCTACGAAATTGCCGGGAATATCTTCTAAACAAATTTGCTTTGCTAATGAATAAAGAGAAAATAATCTTGATTGATGAAGCATCGTGTAGTTACTAATTGCTTCGATAATTTGGAAAAATTCATAATTTGTGCGATCGCTAATCGACCAACTAGCAGATTGACCTGCTAATATGTAATGATTGAGACTTTTTTTCAAATTTCCTTTTTGCCAATAAACCAAACTTAAATATTTATTTGCCGTCCAAGATAAAGGATTAATTTCGATCGCGTTTTCTAACTCAAGTAATGCTTGCTCTACATTACCTTCTCCCCAATACTGTTTTCCTTTTTGAGCAAATTTAATTACTTCCGTGCTATCAAAATTACTATTGGTAAAATCAACTTCGACCTTAATATCTTCTATGGTTTTAATGAGTAAATTTAAATTTTCTGCTTGCCGATCTAGTTCTTTTTCTTTGGAAAATCCGCTAATCGTATAATGTTGTAAATGTGCGGGTACATCCCATTCTACATTAGGGTCTGGCTGATGATGAACTGGTTCGACATTTCCACGCCACGCTACACCCATAATTTGCATGGTTTGGTATATCATAGTATGCCATCCCCTTTGTTTCAGGTAATCTAAACCTTGCGCTACGTCGGGGGAAGTTAAATCGTGAAACAGAATAATAGCATCTTCTTCAGCCAGTTGTTCGCAAACGATCGCATCATACAAAGGTGCTGGCGTTTCGTGATCTCCATCAATAAAAATTAACGACCATTTCTTTTGATTTTGAGCAAATAATTCCCTAACTGAACTAGGACTATATCCTTGGATTAATCTAACCGAATCGATCGCTCCCGCAGAGCGTAATGAATTGGTTACGCTTTCGTATACTTCCGGATCTACAAATACGGGGTCTACAATATCTAATTGAACCCCCCCTAAAGCCAAATGACAAGCTGACCACCCAAACCAACAACCAATTTCTAAAGCATTTTTTCCGCTAAATTTGAGCGCAGTATTATAAAGGATATGCGCTTCATCGCGAGTCACGAATCCCACATCTTGATAGCGCTTATCTGCGTACCAATTATGGGGTATTTCTCTCCTCATATAAGACCAAGGGCAATTATCTTTATTGGCAATTATCTTATTAGGAAAACAGTCATCTGGAAGGACGATTTGTAAACCCGGAGAAACATAATCTCCTTCTGGTAATCTTTTTTCTCCCATCGCTACTTTTTTTTCCAGCATTTTGCTTTTTTCCTTTTGGCTGATCTCAACATCGCTTGGCCATATTTTTTCAGTATAGCGCAGGCTAACTTCAACTACATCTTTGTCAGTTGAAACTAAGTTTATGCGCTCGTATTTTTCATTAGTTAGGTGTAAAATGCCGATCGGATAGTGGGGTAAATAAGGCTCTACCAAACAAGATATTTCTTTATCCCAAACTGGTAAACCAAAATGGCAAGTCCAGTTACACCAACTAGGTAACATTTCCGTTTGCTCGAATAACCCATAATCATAAACTGCTAAATTTAGGGCAAATTGATCCGTCATTAGAGAATGCGTTTTTTGTAATCCTCCTGCCAGACATTCTGCCCAAACTTCCCAGTGAGGTGCTTCTTTATGTAGCGCAAATACACCAGCATTTAATAAAGGATAACTATAAAATTTTTTGGCAACTTCTTCCCCAAAAGATTCTTCATATTGACGATAAACCCATTGCCACCAATACTCTGGTAATCCGCCGTACTGGATGTGACTACCTCGATTAATTTCGGGAACGATTGCTAATCCTTGTTTGTTTGCTCCTCGAACGAACAAATCAATCGCTTTCCAATCCTGAACCCAAGCATCACTATCTATCCACAAATAAATATCAAAATTAGGGAAGTATTCGCGCAAAAAAGGACGAGCTAATAAGCCTTTTAGATAATCGGGTGCTTCATTTCTACTAGGAAAATCAAACTCCCAATTTGGTTGCTTAATTATATTTACTTGCTTATCTAACCAGTTAAGTTGATCGCTAGTACAACCTAAGTCGAAAAAGCCTATAATAGCGGTTTGACCCTGTGGTTTTTGTCGGATAGATAGAATAGTGCCTTTAACCAATTCAAAGTAATTAGCATTTGCACCAGTGATGATAATTTCCACCATAATCTCCAAAAGCAGCTGGCAATGGCTGACTTAAGTATTTATTATTTTAGCACTGGATTACTACAAAACTTTATTAAATTTCAGTTGTAATATAACAATATGTTGCCAAAATAGGAGTATAAGCGCCACCATCAGAGTATGTTTGTTAGTTTATTCGATTTTTGAGCTTTCTCACTCTATTATTTTAGGTGTGATATGGATATCTCTCAATTGCAACAACAATTAACTGAATATTTGCTAGCAGGAGAATACGATAATGCGATCGCATTTTGCGAACAGAGTATCTATGCGAACTCTAGTTTAAGGTTGAACTACTGGTATCTCGGATTAGCAAAATTTTTGCAAGGAGAAGAATCAGAAGCTCAAGCTGTTTGGCTATCCGTTATTACCGAGGGGACACCTGATGAAATAGATGAATGGACAGCCGAATTATTAGAAGTTTTGGAAGCGCTAGCGAATCAATTTTTAAACAAACGCAAATTGCCATTAGCTGAAAGTATTTACTGGCAAATACTGGAGTTAGATGATACTAATTATAAAGCTTATTATAATTTGGCTAATGCTTTAGCTCAACAGGGTAATTACGATGAAGCTATTGATTTATGGTCAAAAGCTATTGACATTAATTCAAATCTGATTGAAGCTTATGAAAATCAAGGATCTGTGTGGCAAAAACTAGGAAACTTTGCCGAAGCAAGTGATTGTTACTTAAAAGCTTTGGCAATTCGTCCAAATCACCAAATTACTTATAATTTGGCATTGTGTCTGTTAAATCAAGGCAGATCTGATCAAGCGATCGCATATTTTCAAACTACTCTTCAATTAGAACCAGACTACACTCCAGCCTACGGAGATTTGGGGTATATTCTGTTACAAGAACGACAATTAAATCAAGCAGTTATTTTTTTTAAAAAAGCAATTAAACAAGATTTTATACGTATTTATATCAAATGGCTAAATAAGCTAGTCGAACAAGGCAATCTTCAAGAAAATTTAAAAGAAAACGCTATTTTTTTAGAAGCTTTAAATATTAATACTGAAACTTTTGAAACATATTTTTCTTTGGGAAAGCTCTTAACGCGAGAAAACAAATTTGATTTAGCTGTAGATGCTTATCAAAAAGCTATTTATTTTAAAGAATCTGCTGAAGCTTATTTTGAATTAGGTAAAACGGTGACTGAAACCGAAAATTTTGAATCGGCAATTGCCATTTATCAAAAAGCGATAAAACTGCAACCAAAATCAGCATATTTTTACTTTTATTTAGCCAAATCACAAGTTGAAATAGGTAATTTAGATGAAGCGATCGCAAATTATCAAAAAGCCCTCTCCATCAACCCCGATCTCAGTGAAATTTATTTAAATTTAGGCTATCTTATGTTAAGAATAGATCGCATAAAAGATGCGATCGCTTATTATGAAAAACATCTAGATTGGCAGCCAAACTCTCTAGACGCTTGCTGGCATTTAGCAATTGCTCTTGCCGAAGATAAACAAAACGATCGAGCAAGTGCTTACTTCCAAAAAGTTATGCAAGTTAATCCCGATATGGCTATTCAAATCTTCAATATAATTAACCATCTATACCCAGAAGATGTAAAATTTAGACAAATTCTACCTATTCAACCTCCCAACGCTTTCTATGAATCAACTTGGGATTGGGCAATCAAATACAATTTAGAAAAAACTAATTACTTCCCCATCTATCCCAGTAACACAGTTAATTTATCCCCTCCTTTAACTCCTGAAAAATTTATCCATTTTAGCTTTCGATTCGGTAGCAAAGTTGAATTACCAGCCAGCTTCGTTGCGATCGTCCCAGAAGGACGTTACTGGCTAAATAAAAATCAAGATAAAAGTGCCGTAATAACTCCAGATAATCATTTTTTAGCCGATATTTCTCCTGATTTCCCAGTTTTGAGTCCAGGTCATCCAGATAAACACCCAAGCAATCATTCTATTTTACGTGTTAGTAGTAAATTACCACCAATCCAAAAAATCGATGGAACGGTAGCAGTTTTATCAGGATTATTAAATGACCTCTATTTTCATTGGATGTTTGACATTTTGCCGCGACTTGAATTACTACACAAAAGTGGAATAAATCTCTCAGATATAGATAAATTTTTAATTAGCTCTCATCTACCATTTCAACGAGAAACACTAAACCTATTGGGAATTTCCGAAAACAAAATTTTGCCTAGAGAAAACTATCCTCATATACAAGCAACAAAATTAGTTGTACCATCTTTTCCTGGTACGATCGCTTGGATGCCAAAATGGGCTTGTGATTTTTTAAGAAGTACTTTTTTAAATCAAAAAAACATTCAAAATATTGAGAAAATTGACTATCTCTACATCAGCCGTCAAGACGCTACCAATCGACGCATTATCAATGAAGAAGCAGTTGTCAATTGTTTAAGCAAATTTGGTTTTAGAACCGTTACCCTAGAATCAATGTCAGTAGTTGAACAAGCAGCCTTATTTGCCAATGCTAAAGTAGTAGTATCGCCTCATGGTAGCGGTTTGACAAACACCGTTTTCTGTAGCCCAAGCACTAAGGTAATCGAAATTTTCTCTCCCAACTACGTTTACCCTTGTTACTGGCTAATTAGCAATCTAGTCAATTTAGAATATTACTATTTAATTGGTGAAAATTCCCTCGGTCAATGCTTGCATCAACTACTATATCCAAACCCTCGCCTAGAAGATATTTTTGTTAACATAGATGAGTTAGTCCATATTCTTAATTTCGCCAAAGTGATTTAGCTAAGTGTTAGCAATTTTTGCACTATGGGTATAGAACTTTCGGCTATCATTCTGGTGTCAGGACAATCAATTTTTGAGGAAAAGAAAAAAGGAGAAAAGGGTGATTATAGAATACTGTTCCCTCTTCATATCCCTGTTATATCATTTCCGGCAAGATTAGCCATAATAACACTTGTTTGTAGTGAGGACTTTAGTCCTCGTTCTAAGGACTAAAGTCCTCACTACAAACTATGGCTATACAACCGGACATGACATTAAATATATTCTTCAATTAGCTGACGGTATTGACTTTTTGGCTTGATACCTTTAAGTTCGGTCAACAAATCCTTATCTTTGAAGAACTGAATCGTCGGAGTTCCTGTCACGCCAGCATTTTCAGCAATCTGTGGGTCTTGTTCGATATCGATTTCCACAAAATGAATTTTCCCGTCAAACTCATCCACCACTTTGTTTAAAATAGGCTTGAGAGTATGACAAGGGCCACAGTTGGGCGAAACGTATTTCACGATCAGCAAGCGATCGCTTTCGTGAAATAATTTCCGCAGAGCATAGCTACCATAGTGGCGCGTATCTTCCAGATTAAACTCAGCAGCTTGCTCAACTTCCGTTTTTTTGGTAACTGCTGGAGTATCTGGTTTTTCAGGATCGAGTGTTTGATGAAACTCTTGGATCAGATTTTGACTAGAAAGCCACCGTTCTGCCAACATCGCTGCCATACATCCAGTTCCAGCCGCAGTGATTCCTTGCCGAAACTCGTGGTCTTGCACATCTCCAGCCGCAAACACGCCTTCTACACTAGTTTCCACCGAACCAGGCTTGGTGACAATATAGCCTACCTCATCTAGTTCTAGTTGCCCTTTAAACAAAGAAGTGTTGGGAGTATGGCCGATCGCGTAAAACAGCCCTTTCACCGACAGCACGCTTTCCTCGCCAGTCTTAGTATCGAGGATTTTGAGGCCATTCATACGATCGCCTTCCCCCACCACATCCATCGGCTGACTATTCCAGTGAACCGTAATTTTCGGATTACTCAACACCCGATCCTGCATCGCTTTAGAAGCACGCATCTTGTCCCCTCGCACCAACATATGTACGCGAGAACCGTATTTAGTCAAATAAATCGACTCTTCCGCCGCCGAGTCACCACCACCCACAACCGCTAATTCAGCACCGTGAAAAATCGGAGTCGCACCATCGCAAATCGCACAAGCAGAAATTCCCCGACTCCAATACTGATGTTCGCTAGGCAAGCCTAACCTTTTTGCCGTAGCACCAGTAGCAATAATAATGCTGTTAGTTCTAACTTCCCGTTCCTCAGAACGCACGATAAAAGGACGCTGACTCAAATCAACAAACGTCACATCTTCCGTTACCAACTCAGCGCCCCATCTTTCTGCTTGGGCCTTCATCCGATCCATTAATTCCGGCCCCATGATTCCTTCTGGAAAGCCGGGAAAATTTTCTACTTCCGTGGTCGTCATCAGCTGTCCACCGGGCAAGCCCCCAGCTTGAAAGCCTTCAAACACAAAGGGTTTTAGATTAGCACGCCCCGCATAGATCGCTGCTGTATAGCCCGCTGGCCCTGAGCCAATAATTACTAAATTTTCTACTGTTGGGTTTGCCATTATCTAAAATGAACTCATAACGACTACGATTAATATAGCATACCATAAACGAATGGCCAACAACCGAATCAAGAGGCTAGTAAAAAAGAAGGCTACGATTGCAATTTGCCGCTAAAAAGGGGAATACTTAAGAGAGTGCCAATTAGTTTGAGATTTTAGATAAAGCCAGAAAGCTAAAATTGCGCGAAGCAATTCATGGGCTAAAAAAAATCTCGTAAATCTAAAATCAAAAATTCTCACCATTTATTAGTTAGTAGTTAATCTTCGCTCCCCATAACGGCTAACTAACAACCCATTCCCATAAACGAGTAATTTAAATGGAAAGACAACTCTCTGACATCGAAAAAATTCGCCAACAATTTGATGCGGCTCCTTATCCAAGAATCCCCTTGGATCAGTTTCCAAATGACATGAAATATCTCACCCTGCACAGCATAACAATGGCTTATTACCTGAGATATCAAAAATTTGTAGAGGCTGAAGGCAAGGTAATTTTAGATGCTGGATGTGGTAGTGGCTTCAAATCTCTAGCTTTAGCAGTAGCTAATCCTGGCGCAAAAATCGTTGGCATTGATTTATCGGAAGAATCTACTAAACTGGCACAACAGCGCTTGCAGTATCATGGTTTTGAAAATGTAGAATTCCATGCTCTATCTATTTACGATCTATCAAAGCTGGGGATGGAATTTGACTATATTCACTGCGATGAAACTTTGTATCTGTTGCCAGATATAACGGCTGGCTTGCAAAGTATGAAAGCAGTGCTAAAACCAGAGGGAATGATCCGCGCCAATCTGCATAGTGCAATTCAGCGCTACAACTACTTCAGAGCGCAGAAATTCTTTAAATTAATGGGTTTTATGGATGAAACTCCTGGTGAGTTAGAAATAGACCAGGTGAAGGAAACGATGAAGGCATTGAGAAATGACATAAATCTTAAAACTACTACCTGGAGACCGGAACTGGAAGACAAGGAAGAGTGGTATTTGGCCAATTATTTACTTCAGGGCGATCGCGGCTATACAATTCCAGAAATGTTTGCTGCCATAAGAGGTGCTGACTTAGAGTTTATCAGCATGGTGAATTGGCACAAGTGGGAGTTACTCGATTTATTCCAAGACCCAGATAATTTGCCAGCATCATTAGGAATGACTTTACCAGAACTCTCTGAGGAACAGCGGCTACATTTATTTGAACTGTTGCATCCTGCTTACCGCTTGCTTGACTTTTGGTGCGGTCATCCCAACGTAGCTACTTCCATCGTTCCAACTAGGGAATGGACAGACCAAGATTGGCAAGAAGTCTTAGTACATCTGCCTCCCAGCCTGAGAGTTTCCCAAGTCAAAGAAGAAATACTAACCTGCATCACTGAAATCCGACTGCCTGAAATCTCCAAATACCTGCCCTTTGTCAAAGAGTCCCCACTTTTAATGGATAGTACGGTGGCAGCACTTATTCTCCCCTTGTTCGATGGCCCACAGTCAATGCCATCCTTGGTGCAGCGCTGGCAGCAAATTCGCCCCCTCGATCCGGTGACCCTACAACCAACTAACGAAGCCCAAGCCTTTGAAGCAGTCAAGCCGATGCTAATTACCCTCGAACAGTTCAAAATGTTGCTTCTGGAGCACCCTTCCAAAAAGGATTGAGCAAAACCAAAAAAATTTTTTGACAAGGGTGATATGAAATTAAACAGATGTGGGTAAGTTCTATATAGAAGGCAGAAAACACCCACCTAGAGCTGAAGGAGAAACATCTCATGAACGCTACTTTCAAAACCAAATTCTTATTACACCTCAACCAAAAGAAAGCACAAACAGGAGAACAAGGTTTCACCCTGATTGAACTGTTGGTAGTTATTATCATTATCGGTATTCTGGCTGCTATCGCTCTGCCATCCTTCCTCAACCAAGCTAACAAAGGTAAGCAAGCTGAAGCTAAGCAATATGTCAGTTCAATCAACAAGGGTCAACAAGCTTACTTTACAGAACAAGGTAAGTTTATAACTCAACAAGAAAGATTTAACGACCTGGGCGTTGGTATCAAAACACAAACTACTAACTACAAATACGAACTAAAAGAGGGTGATGCCAATAAAGTTTCTGTATTTGGAAGCAGATTGGTTGCTGGTATCAAACAATATTCCGGTACGGTAGCTTTGGTAGGTCCCGATGGTGGAGATAAAACTTCCCAAGCTGTGGTATGTGAAACTAAGACCCCAGATACTGCTTTGGCTGGTGCTCAGGTAAATAACACAGAAGTTAAATGTGATGGTAGTAACCTGATACAACTCTAAGACAGATTTACTGTCTCGAATGGTTTTTACATAACTTCAGATAAATTTTTTGGCAAAGTGGGTAGTATGAACTGAGTACTACCCACTTTATGTTTATTTTCAATCTCTATGAATTTTGCAAATATAACTACTTGGCAGCAGCAGGCTTATCAATATATGCTGCAAGAAAATTACATTCAAGCTGCTAGTTTATACGAACAGGTAATTGAAGCCGAACCGATTGTAAAGTCCCACTATTGGCATTTGGGATTGATGTTGCTTTTGGGTGGACAAGAAGCAGAAGCCCAGATGACTTGGCTATTAGCAATGGAGGAAGGAGAACTAGAAGAAATTACTCAATGGACGCGAGAATTAATCGAGGTTCTAGAAGTAGAAGCGAAACGGCAAGGAAATTTGGGTAATACCTCGGCTGCTTGGCTAATCCGTCAGCATATTCGAGAAATTAGCCCGACAGATGTTAATAACTTATTGTACTTAATCCAGCTTATTATTGACCTAAATAATTTTACAGGAGAAGAACTTCACTCTTTAGGATTGATTGAACTTCTTCAATCAGCAGAATTAACTGAATTGGATACTAATTTATTATTACAAGTTCTTAAGATTGTTTTAAATCTGACACCTAGTCAACCTATCGCTCTGGAATTTGCGGAGGCTTGCGTAAGTTATTTAGATAACCCTTACCCTTTCATTAAAATATTATTTGATTTTTCGATCGAAACTGCCTATTCTGCTCATAAATATTTCCTGGCGTTGAATTTTATGGAGTTAGCTTTACGTTTGGCTCCTAAAGATCCGGAAATACTACTATTTATGTCTTTTCTTTATCAAGATGCTGGGGAATATACTAAAGGAATAGAAACAGCTAGATTATATTCTTCTATTGTCGAGGATTGGCCAAGCAAAGTTTATGCTACTCACTTAATTATTCGGGGACTTTTGAATGCAGGTGCATTTTGGTCGGAAGCCCATTTGCTTTTGCAGGACTACAAAGTAATGTTGAAGTCACTGCTTGGCGAAAGTCAATTAGTAGATTATACAACAGCAGTCAGATTGTATGCGAGTAGCTACTATTTACCTTATTTTCAGGATAGCTTGTCCAATAATCGAGCAATTCACAATCAAGTAGCGAAGTTTTGCCAGTCTAATATAAAAGTTCATGAAAGAGAGAGAATAGAAAAATATTTTAATAAACGCAGGAGTAAATTTACCGCTCAATCTGACAAAAAACGTTTGAAAATCGGATATTTATCTCATTGCCTAAGAAGGCATTCGGTTGGTTGGATAGCTCGATGGTTATTTAAGTATCACGATCGCGATCGCTTTGAGATTAACGGTTACTTTATCAACGCTAAACAAACTAACGATGTTTTACATCAAATGTATGTTGACCAAGTTTCTAAAGCATATAAATCTGGCATAGAAGCGCCAGAGGTAGCAGACGAAATCGATCGGGATGAAGTTGATATTTTAGTAGATCTTGATAGCCTGACATTAGATACTACCTGTAATATATTAGCTCTCAAACCTGCGCCAATTCAAGCTACTTGGTTAGGCTGGGATGCTTCCGGTATCCCAACAATCGATTACTTTATTGCCGATCCCTATGTTTTACCTGAATTTGCTGAAGAATATTACGTAGAAAAAATTTGGCGATTACCCCAAACTTACGTAGCAGTTGATGGTTTTGAGGTTGGTATACCAACTCTACGTCGGGAAGACTTGCATATTTCAAATGATGCAGTTATCTATTTTAGTTCTCAAATGGGTTTCAAGCGAAATCCAGAAATAGTTAAGCTGCAAATGAAAATTATCAAAGAAGTACCGAACAGCTACTTTTTAATTAAAGGTACGGCAGATCGAGAATCTATTCAAAACTTTTTTATTGAAATTGCCGAATCAGAAGGAGTAAGCGAAGAACACCTGCGCTTTTTACCAGATGTCCCTCTTGAGGAAGTTCATCGCGCCAATTTAAGTATTGCAGATGTTGTATTAGATACATATCCATACAATGGTGCTACTACTACTCTCGAAACGCTTTGGATGGGTATTCCTCTGGTGACGCGAGTAGGAGAACAATTTGCTAGTCGTAACAGCTACACTATGATGGTGAATGCAGGAGTAACGGAGGGTATTGCTTGGACGGATGAAGAGTATGTAGAGTGGGGTATCCGTTTGGGAAAAGATACAAACTTGCGACAACAAGTAGCTTGGAAACTACGATCGCAAAAGCAAACTTCTCCTCTATGGAACGGTAGACAATTTACCCGCGAAATGGAAAATGCGTATCGGCAAATGTGGCTAAAATATTTAGATAGCGGCGAAAATGGTTAAGAATGTGCATCAGCTAAGAATTTTAATTTTAACCAATCTATATCCCCCCCAAGCCATCGGAGGATACGAACGCGCGATCGCAGATTTTGCAAAACTACTACATCAAAGAGGACACGCAGTATTAGTTCTGACAACCAATACAGAAAATCATACCGTTGATTATACCCCTACCAACACGGAACCATTTGTTCGGCGCTGCTTATCTTTGGGAGGCTATTGGAGCGAACAAGGAGCATTTTGGTTTCCCCCAGAAAAAGCCGAAACAATCCATTTAGAAAACGAAAAAAATCTCAAAGAAGAATTAAAAAATTTTCAACCGCAAGTTTGTCTAGCGGGTAACATTGATTTTTTAGGCGTAGAACTTTTAGATATCATACTAGCAGAAAACATACCCACCGTTCATTATGTAATGAATGCTAGTCCGGGTTATCCCCCAGAGCAGACTCCCAAAAGTTCTCTTCATAAATACGTCACTTGTAGCGATTGGTTGCTAAACGAAATACAAGCACAAGGTTACCCAATAGAAAACGCTCAAACAATTTATCCCGGCGCAGCTGTTGAGGAATTCTATCAAGCAGAATTACCACCTCACGACCAATTAAGGATTGCCTACGCTAGCTTAGTTATGTACTATAAAGGTGCTGATGTACTGGTAGAAGCACTTTCTTTACTTCATGCTGCGGGGATTAATTTTACTGCAACTATAGCTGGTAGTACTCTTGAGCCAGATTTTGTAGAAGCGCTTCATCAATTAATCGAGTCAGAAGGATTGCAGGAACAAATAAAGCTTCCTGGTGTTTTATCTCGTGTAGAACTAAAAAATCTTTACCGTACACACAACGTACTGGTGTTTCCTTCTCGTTTTGAAGAACCTTTTGGTATTAGTCAAATTGAAGCTATGGCAGCAGGCTTAACATTAGTAACTAGTGCTACTGGAGGAGCTAAGGAAATAGTAGAACACGGTCAAAATGGGTTAATTTTTGAGTCGGAAAATCCGTTGGATTTAGCTGATGTGCTATCATCTTTACCCCGATTTCCTAATGAATGGGAAGCCGTTACTAGGCGCGGACAAGAACGCGCTATGTCTCAATTCTCCCAAGTAAAAACTGTAGAGCAATTAGAATCTGCCTTTTGGCAATTGCTCGACCAATTAAATTAATGCTTGGTTATTAATTATGCTATTAAAATCTTGGTTAAAATCAAATTCCGTACTCGGCTCTTTATTAATAGTGTTTTTATGTTTAATTGGAGTTACTACCCTCCAGTTACCTAACTTAAACAGAATATTAAATAAGTCACAGAACGTCAATGATGCTGAATTAAATAAAGAATTAGAAGCTGAAAAGAATCGGCTAAATTTAATCAAAAATTTACCTTCTTTAGGCTTTAATAATTTAATAGCAAACTGGGTAATGCTAAATTTTATTCAATATTTTGGCGACGATCCAGCACGAGAGCGCACCGGATACGAACTGAGTCCAGACTACTTTGAAATTATAGTCGAGCGCGATCCCAGATTTTTTGAGTCATACATCTTTTTGTCTACAAGTACTACTCTATATGCTGGTAAACCAGAAAAATCAGTTTCCATGATGGAAAAAGGACTGAACGCTTTGTCACCAGAAATGCCGGGAAAATACTATTATATTTGGCGTTATAAAGGAATTGATGAATTACTATTTTTAGGTAATGTCAAAGCAGCACAAAGCTCGTTTGAAACGGCGGCGAAATGGGCTAGCCTTCGTCCCGATCTGGAAAGCCAAAATGTAGCTGCCCTTTCTCAAAGAACAGCTGGTTTTTTGTCTAAAAACCCAAATAGCAAATCTGCTCAAATTGGTGCCTGGGCGATGGTATTGGGTAATGCAGTTGACGATCGCGTTCGCCAACTCGCGATCGATCGCATCCAGAAATTAGGCGGTAAAGTAACCGTTACACCAGAAACAGGAGTACAAGTTGCCTTACCAAAAGAAGACTGAACCGTAATTCAACTTTATTTCACAGTAACAACTACACCCGCACTTTCATTACCCATCCTATCCACCGCACACAAAGCATAAGTTCCGGGAGTAAGAACAACCGTATTTGTAGCTACGGGTAAAATTTTTGCCAGCATCCAATTATCACCATTTTGCTGATAAAGAGTCCAAGAACGAGTATCGTAATTAGCAGTATTATTCCAAATTAACTGATTGCCATTTTTCAAATTCACTCCCGTGGGAATTGGGGGTGGTGTAGCATCTATCCACTGCATAATAGGTATCAAAGCAGGTTGAATATAGGTTGAAGCTTTTAAACTATCAACAATACCCTGGCGATTACTTAACAAATCTTTCATGCTATACAAAATATTTCCCAAAGAAAGTCGATCGACTAAATTACGACTAATTTCAACTTGTTTAGTAATCTCTTCAACCGTCCAGCTAGTTCCATCCAACGAACTTAACTTATTTCCCGTATAAATATGTTTGCGCTTGGGATTATTTTCCGTCCACCATTGCAATAACACGGGATAACTTTGTGCTGGGGGATCGATGCGCCAGTAAATTTGCGGACATAAATAATCAACCCAACCTTCTTCTAACCATTTTTTAGAATCTGCATATAGTAATTCGTAAGCATCTAATCCTCGAATTTGTGCGGGTTGTCCCGGACGATAAATACCAAACGGCGCAATACCAAATTTAACATAATGCTTTTCAGCACGAATTCCTTCGGCTAAACGCCGCACCATTTGATTGACATTTTCTCGTCGCCAATCTGCTAAAGAAAGCGTTCCGCCATTATTTAAATAAGCTGCATAAGTTTGTTCATCTGGAAAATTTTCGCCTGTTACGGGATAAGGATAAAAATAATCATCCAGTTGAATTCCATCCACATCATAGCGGCGAACAACATCAAGAATAACTTTATAAGTTAAATCCTGAACAATTAGAGAACCGGGGTCCATCCAAAGGTCAGCCCCATATTTATAAACCACTTCTGGATGAGTTACTGCAATGTGAGGTGCAACGCTGGGCGGACTATTTAAAGATGCTTTGGCACGATAAGGATTAAACCAAGCATGAAGTTCAATATTGCGTTTGTGGCTTTCTGCGATCGCAAATTCAAGCGGGTCGTAAAATGGCTCCGGCGCTTTACCTTGTTTTCCCGTTAACCATTCACTCCAAGGTTCTAATTGAGAGGAATAAAAAGCATCTCCTTCCACTCGCACTTGGAAAATTAACGCATTTAAATTTAATTCTTTAATTCGCTCTAGAATACTAATTAATTCTGCTTTTTGCTGTGCCACTGTCAGCCCTGGTTTGGAAGGCCAATCTAAGTTCCAGGCAGTAGTTACCCATACACCGCGAAACTCTCGTCGATGGTTAACATTCACGGTTTTTACAGGTGCCGCTTTAACTATATAATTAGATTGAATAACAGGAACTTGCTTGAGATATACCAAAGCTTGATAAATAAAAGCCGCTACATCGCCACGAGTTGCCACATCCAAAGGTTTAAGTAATTTTAAATTTGGATAATTAACAACAATTTCTGCTTCAGTAGCGATCGCAATTTTATCTATTGCATAACTGGGAATAAAATTATTATCATCATATAACTTTGCTAATTCCGGTTTTAAATCCAGCGTGGCATTAATTCCCAAACCACTTACTATGGAAATTAACGCTTGCACCCGGTTAATTTTCTCTTCCGGGCGAAAGCGTCGATCTGGATAACCAGATAAAAATTCAGTTTCGTAAGCTTTTTTAATGGCAGGCGTAGCCCAGTAGTTAGGACTTAAATCAACGAAAGGGACATATTGACGCTTGAAAGGTTTTGGAAAAGCCTTTACTATAATTGCGGCAAACTCAGCACGAGTCATCGCTTGGTTGGGTCGAAAAGTGCGATCGGGAAACCCACTCACGATCCCTTTCTGGGCTAAACCTTCAATAAATAACTTTGCCCAATGATTTTGAATGTCGGAAAAAATATTCAACGAAGCTACCATATTTAACTAGATTAAAATGCTGTACATCCGAGGAATTTGAGAATAATTAATATATACCGAACAAAAAAATAAATACCCGGATATTTACCAGGTATTTTAGGCTTGAGAAAATCTTTTTCGTAGCTTAACTAGTTTTAATTTTCCATTTATATGGGCAACTAGGAATGTTAGATTGCTGATGACTTACGGGTAATTGATAGTTAATGAATTTATTCTTCTGCGTAACCAATCACCCATCATTAAATAATGCCTATTGAAGAAGTTCTCCATCCCGGAATTGCCCTGGAATGCGCCGACCATCAGCATATGTAATACTTCCTCTACCATGAGGTCGGGCGGCACGAACTTCTCCCTGATAGCGATTTCCCTTACTATCAGTACAAATTCCCCTGCCATCTAAATCTTGATTAAAAAACTCTCCTTGACAGCGAGTGCCATCTTTAGATACATATAGGCCAAAGCCATTTGGCTGGCCTAAAATAAACTGCCCTTGGAAGCGATCGCCATTAGGATAAGTCATCACACCCGTACCGTGGAAGAGCCCATCCCGGAACTGTCCTTGATAGCGAGTCCCATCAGCAAAGACAAATGTTCCGCTACCATTTGGCTGACCGTTCCGGAACTGTCCCTGGTAGCGATTAT